>JAJEAX010000407.1 GCA_022822565.1 Candidatus Latescibacterota bacterium | reverse complement strand
CTCTCGCACATTTTACCAGCCGAGATAAAGACCCCAATGGCAAGCTCAGCCCACAAAGCGGCAAATCCAGCCACCGCCTGTGTCATCGCATGTTCGAGCACAGCCAGGCCAACCTCAACCTGTTTGACCTCGAACCCATCGCCAGCTTTGCCGAAGCCCTCATTGCCGAAAATTGTCACGTCATACACAACAACTCTTTCATCACGCCACCCGGCGGCGGCCTCACCACATGGCACCAGGACGACGCCCCGCATTATGTTGTCACCGATGGCAAGCCACCGAAGAATATCCACCTTCCCGTACTCGTATTCACCTGCAATTATTATCTCACCGATGTGACGAAAATCGAACATGGCGGCACAGAAGTCATCCCAGGCTCACATTTCATTGGCGAAAGCCCGCGTCAAGTTTTTAATACTGATGCCTGGAAAAAGTGGCAGGACAAAGTGCATTATAACCTCGGTAAAGCCGGTAGCGTAATCATGTTCAACAACCAGGTCTGGCACAGAGGGGGACCAAATCAGAGCAATCGCAGCCGCTACATCACCCAAATCACTTATGGCAGACGGCTCATTGGACACAAATACTATCCCTTTATGAACTACACCATGCCCGAGCATATCTATCGCAACGCAAACCCCAGACTCAAACGCCTCGTCGGATTCTTAGACCATGGAGTTTATGGATGAACAGCTACCTCTGGAGGTCATCATGATGACAGATGCACAGCGCTATTTATTCGATATGATGGGGTATTTGCATCTGGAACAAGCACTTAAACGAACAGAATTGAAAGCCGCACAACAGGCTATAAATCGGTACGTAAATGCCGCAGATAACGCAGATAAATACCTGGAGGTTGATTAATCAAATTCAATAAAATATACAAATGAAAAACGGCCGTCAGATCAATCTGGCAGCCGTTTTATGTTTTATTTCGTTATTTTTATTTTCAATCGCGCTGTGACAACACATCGCGTTCATAAGCCTCTATCTCATCGAGCCAGGAAGCACCGATAGGCACATTGGCTTTGAGGCAACACATATCCCACACAGCGGAAAACGGCATCGTCTTCATATCTTCCATCAGCGCGAGCTTTTGCGCGAGCTTGCCTTCGGCTTCGAGTTGGCGCAGGCGATCCGTCGGATCAACGAGGCCATAGAGAAGGGCTTTGCGCGTGGCACGCGTGCCAATAACATAAGCCGCGATGCGATTGATACTCGCATCGAAGAAATCGAGCGCGAGATACATGCGGTCAATCGCATTATGACGGGCGAGCTCCAGAAAAACATGGCGCACATCATCGCTAAAGAGAACGACGTGATCCGAGTCCCAGCGAATGGGGCGGCTCGTATGGATGAGCAACTTGTCGTGAAATGCAAAATGCGCTGAGAGCTTATCGGCAATCGATTCAGTCGGATGAAAATGCCCCATATCGAGACAGAGGAGTACGCCCCGGGTCAAAGCATAATTGGCATAAAAATCATTGGACCCAACTGTGTAATCCTCCATACCCAAGCCAAAGAGCTTGCCCTCAACCGCATCGACGCATTCGGGACCTATGCCCAGGCCATTGTCAAAAACAGTATCCAATGCTTCTACCAGACGCTCGCGGGGCGTCCACCGGTCAGCGGGATGGTCTTTGGCACCATCGGGAATCCAGTGATTGTTGACAACCTCATCCCCCAGTGCTTTCCCAATGGCTTCAGAAATGCGGCGGCTCGCAATACCGTGTTGAATCCAGAAATCGCGAATACCCTTATCGGGATGGCTCAGAGTAAAGCCATCATTCGCCCTGGGATGTGCAAAATAAGTGGGATTAAAATCGATACCGATATTGTATGCCTTTGCCCAATCAACCCACCCCGCAAAATGCTCAGGCTCCAGGGCATCGCGATCGACGACTTTGCCACCCGTATCACCATAAGAAGCGTGGATATTCGCCCTGTGTGGTCCCGGCAACAGATCAACCACTTTTTTAAGGTCCCGACGAAGCTCATCCCCACTACGCGCACGGCCGGGATAATTGCCCGTAGCCATAATGCCACCACCTTCAACAGCCTCGTCTTTGACTTCAAATCCCGCCACATCGTCACCCTGCCAGCAATGGAGCGAGATCGGCACTTCGAGTGCTCTATCTACAGCCCGTTCAATATCCACGCCAAAAGCGGCGTACTGTTCGGCAGCGTGCTTAAAATTGGCTTCAATCTGAACATCGGTAATCGGTGTTTTGTAATGCATTGCAATCTCCTATAATCAGTAATAAAAGTCTGTCAAAGTCGCACCAAAAAAGGCGAAATAGGGCAGTGTGTCAAGGGAAAAGGCAGTGGATTTTAGCGGTAAATTGGAGTATTATAGACGACCTTATCACATAAAAGAAAGGAACAGCATGAAGAGACCGAATATCTTATTGATTTACACCGACCAACAGCGGTGGGATGCCCTGGAGGTAAATGGGAACACCGATATTCAAACACCGAATCTGGATCGCCTGGCAAACGAGGGTATAAACTTCGACCACTACTTTGTCCAGAACCCCGTGTGCATGCCCAGTCGGGTGAGTTTTTTGACCGGACAATATCCCTCCACACTCGGCATTACACACATGGGTGTACCTGTACCCGAAGACTTTGTAACAATGCCCAAATTGCTGCACAATTCGGGATATCACTCCGCAAACATCGGCAAATTGCACTTTTTGCCACACGCCAATCGGGACCACCGCGAAATACATCCCGATTATGGATTTGACCATTTGGAAATCAGCGACGAACCAGGATGTTACGAAGATGCATATCGCGCCTGGGTACGCATGGAAGCACCGGACCAGCTCGATCTTATGAGTCTCGGATTGCCGCCATTGGCAGAGCGCTGGCACCAGATGATGGGCGTAAAAGACGGCGTGTATCACCCCGACGAACGATTTCCAAAACACCCCATTGCCTTTCGCGGAAAAGATGAATACACCCACACAGCGTGGGTGGCGAGCCGATCAATTCAATATATGGCGGAACGCACGCGCGAAGGCCGTCCATTTTTGTGCATCGCGGGAATTTACTCCCCTCATTCGCCCTGGGTCGCGCCACAGCGTTTTCTGGACCTGTACAACCCCGATCAAATGACTCTACCATCCTTCCCACCAGAAGAGGATGAAAAGCGCAATGAAAATCACTACGACGATAGCGAGCTTCGCCTGGCGCGACAGGGATATTACGGCATGGTCAGCGAAGTAGATCACCATGTGGGGCGCATGTTAGACGCACTGGACGAATTGGGCATTGCAGATGAAACAATCGTCGTATTCACATCCGATCACGGCGAATGGCTGGGCGAACATTTGCGCTATGGCAAAGGCTACCCCGGGCATGATTGCGTGAGCCGCGTACCCCTTCTAATCCGCATCCCCGGTAAAGAAGGCGGGCGTCGCGTATCAAACATCGTCGAAGGCGTGGATGTACTCCCCACCTTGCTCGAAGCCTGCGGCGTACCCCTCCCACCCCATTTACAGGGCCAATCGCTATATCCCGTTTTTAACGGAGAAAACGCCCCGGACAAAGCCGTGGCATTAATGGAAGCCACAGGCTGGAAAATGATCCGGTCTGCCGACTATCGCTATGTCGCGCATGACGATGGAAGCGAGTTCCTCTATGACCTGAACGCCGAATGGGGCGAGTACCGCGATGTGTCGCAAGATTCAGACCACACAAACGCGCTAATTGAACACCGGCATCTATTGATCAAACGACTCATAGAGATGGAACGACCCAAAAAGCGAATTTGGGGATATTGAAATAGGAGGCAACATGAAAATCGTAGATATACAAAAAACGCCCTCTTTTGGGGCTGCCTGCCGACACTGGTCGTTATTGAAAATCATCACAGACGAAGGCATTGAAGGATTGGGTGAATGGCGTGGAGGACAATCTGTTGACCAATTAAAAAATACCCTTATTGGACAAGACCCGACCAACGTAAACCAATTACATCACGATCACCTGTGGCGCATGCAGGGCGCGGGCGCAGGCGTAGAAATCGCATTGTGGGACATTAAAGGCAAGGCACTGGGCGTACCGATGTGCGATCTCCTGGGAGGCAAGCTGCGCGACAAGGTGCGGATGTATTGCGATTGCCATTCGGGCGCGTACTGGACACCAGAAGACTATAATCGACGCTGGGATGAAGTCCGGGCGTCGGGTGAATTAGATCCTGTATATGAAACATCGAGCTATGTAGCGCGGGCAAAAGAGCGCGTTGCCGAGGGATTTACAGCCTTAAAATTTGATCTGGACGTGCCCAACCCCTGGAAAATAGATGTGTACGACCGGTCTGTCGGACGGCGGCAACACGAACATATCGTGACGACAATTGAAGCACTGCGCGATGCAATTGGGCCGTATATCGATTTATCGATAGACCTGCACGGGTCGTTTAACGCGATCGATGGTCTGCGAATATGCAAAGACGTGGAACACCTCGACTTATTGTGGTTGGAAGACCCCATTCGTTGGGAATGGGGCAACGTAGATGCCCTGGCAAAAATTTGTATGCAAACAGAAACGCCGATTTGCACCGGCGAAATCTTTTACGGCGCAAAGCTATTTCGAGAACTCATGGAAAAGGGCGCGTGCGACTTGCTCGAACCCGACATACCGCGCAGTGGCGGCGCCATAGAAACGCGACGCATCGCAGAACTGGCAGAAATGTATCACATGTCGATCGCGCCGCATTATATGGCGAGTACAGTAGCGGGCATAGCCGCCGTACACATCTGTTCCACCATACCCAACTTTTTGGCTCTGGAATATCACTCGGCCAATATCCCGCTGTGGTCAACGATGTTGAATATCAAAAATCCGATTCAAAATGGATACATCACCGTGCCAGGTGGCCCCGGGTTGGGCATCGAATTAGACGAAGAAGAAATATTAAAACACCTGCCCGATGGCACGGAATTGTGGGCTTAAAAACAGAAAGGACCAAAACATGAAATTCCCATCAATTCGTCCGCCGCGCACCAATTATATCCGCCCACTCGACGGTGAAACGCTCGCACTCTCACCTCCCGGCTTTAGCTGGTGGCGAGCCGCTGATCGAGATACATGTCAATATCGCGTTATTGTCGCGCGCGATGGAAAACCCTACTACGAATCTCCCCTGCTCTCCGATCCCATACACCATCCAGATCGCGCTTTTGCACCCGGAACTTACGACTGGCATGTACAGGCCGTTGTAAATGGCGCGGTCCAGGCGCGCTCGGAATCCCGATCTTTTGAAATAGCCGAAAATGCTGCCAAACAACCCTACCCAGACGCCGCTGCACTGCTGGCAAATATTCCAAAAGAACGCCCGCGACTCTTCTTTCTGGCATCTGATATGGAAGATGTGCGACGCTCGCTAACATCCACCCGAGCAGAAGCTTATGAAACCCTGAAAAAAGACGCCGACCGCGCACTCACACTCGAACTACCACCAGAACCGACCTACGATCAAATTGAAGACCCCGCAGAACGCAGGCTCGCTTATGTCGAGTGTTTCGGAACCATGCGAAAATATCACGACGGAGGCATGCGAACACTCGCCCTCTTTTATTTACTCACAGGAGAGAAACGATATGGCGAAGCCGCACGGCGCTTTATTGTTGACGCCGCGCAGTGGGATGTGGAGGGCATATCCTCTATTCTCGCGCCTTATGGCGACGAAGTCGGCCTCGGATTGCTCAGGGCAGGCGCGGAAGTCTATGACTGGATCTACGATATTTTCACCGAAGACGAACGCGAACTCGTCGCTCGCATGCTCGGCGCGCGAGCAGACCAGATGATCCGCAGACTGGAGAAACACGATTACACATTCACACCAGAAGAGAGCCACAACGGTCGCCTGCCCGGCTTTTTGCTCGAACACGCCATAGCATGTGCTGAAGACGAACGCGCGCCTTCATGGGCGGAATACGCGCTCAAACTTATTGCGACAAATTTTCCCCATTGGGCAGGACATGAAGGAGGCTGGGCACAGGGCGTCCCCTATGGCCTGTCTTACAACTCGCGGGACGCAATACCCTTTCACTCATGGACATTGGCGACCGGGCACGATATATGGCTCAAACCCTATTATCAGAACATGCCGTGGTTTTTTTATTACGTCGT
>JAJEAX010000329.1 GCA_022822565.1 Candidatus Latescibacterota bacterium | reverse complement strand
TATAATTTCTATTCCATAAGCTTCCAGGCCCACGCGCTTTGATGGATTATTGGTGATGAGTACGACTTTTCCGATTCCCAAATCCGACAGAATTTGCGCGCCAATGCCGTAGTCTCGTTCGTCCATTTTAAATCCGAGTTTCAGGTTGGCTTCTACGGTATCATATCCCTCTTCCTGCAGTTTGTACGCGTGTAATTTTGCCCGCAGGCCAATACCTCGCCCTTCCTGCCGCATGTACACCAGTGCTCCGCGTCCTTCTTTTTCGATCATCTCGAGTGCAGAGTGCAAATTTTTTTCGCAATCACATCGCAATGAGCCGAGCGTGTCTCCCGTCAGACATTCGGAGTGCATCCGCACCATTACGGGTGCATCGCCGGAAAGATTGCCTTTTACCAGTGCGACGTGTTCGCGTTCATCCACGTCGCTTTCATACAGGTGTAATTGAAACGCGCCAAAGCGCGTGGGCATATCCACTTGCTCGACACAGCGCACCAGTTTTTCGGAACGGCGGCGATAGGCGATCAAATCGTGAATTGTCGTCACTTTCAAGCCAAATTGGTCGGCAATTTCCAAAAGCTGTGGCAAGCGGGCCATGGTGCCGTCTTCATTGAGGATTTCACACAGTACACCGGCGGGATACAGGCCGGCCAAACGCGCCATATCTACCGCTGCTTCTGTGTGTCCCGCTCGTCGCAAGACCCCGCCGGGCATTGCGCGGAGGGGAAAAATATGACCTGGGCGGCCAAAATTTTCAGGCTGCGATTTGGGATCTACAAATTGTCGAATGGTTTCCGCTCGGTCCTGTGCGGAAATACCGGTCGTTACACCGTAGAGCGCGTCGATGCTCACCGTGAATGGCGTGCCGTGAAGCGCTGTGTTGGTATTGACCATCATGTCCAGGTCGAGTTCTTTGAGACGGTCGGGCGTTGCGGGCAAGCAGACCAGTCCGCGTCCATGGCGCGCCATAAAATTAATGGCTTCAGATGTTACTTTTTCTGCGGCCATAATGAAGTCGCCTTCATTTTCCCGGTCTTCGTCATCAACGACAATGACGATTTTTCCCGCTCGAATATCTTCGAGGGCTTCTTCTATTGTTGCGATTTTGCCCATATATACCTTCCTGTAAACTATTGGTCGCTCATCATCGCTCCAATGCGATCTTCTGTGAGCTTATTTTTACCATTCCCAAGTTGCACCAACCGCTCCAGATAGCGCGCGATCATATCCACTTCGATATTTACCCGGTCACCCGGATATTTTTCCGACAATGTCGTCACTTTTAATGTGTGCGGAATTGCCGCGATCGAAAAGATGCGATCGGTTACTGAAACCACTGTCAGGCTGATTCCGTTGACGGTGACAGAGCCTTTTTGGGCGATATAAGGAGCCAGATCAGACGGTACTTCAAACTCAAATACAATTTGATCGGGAGATTCCGTGCGGTCTGTCACGCGCCCCACGCCATCTACGTGTGCGGCAACGAGATGGCCGTCGAGGCGGTCGCCGAGTTTTAATGACCGCTCCAGATTGACGCGATTGCCCACGCGGCAATCACCCAATGTCGTTCTTTGCAGTGTTTCTGCCACGGATTCGATTACAAATGTGTCGGCATCAAAATATACGACGGTATGACACGCACCTTCAATGGCAATGCTGTCGCCTATTTTTACGCCTTTGAGTACCTGCTTTGCTGCTATGGTCGTGCGCTGATAACCCGCGCGCGATTCAATATGCCGAATTGTTCCCACTTCTTCTACAATGCCGGTAAACATGGTTACTCAGATGTTTTTGGACGATTTTTTTACGCGAGCAGTGAACAGAAAATCATTGCCGATAGATTCGATTTTTACGTTTTTGAGTGCTATTGCATCGGCTATTGAAGTGATGTTTAAGGATCCGATTGCGGGTATTCCCGCACCCAGTATTTTGGGCGCGACAAATGCGGCTATTCGATCCACCAGGCTCAGGCGCAATGCCGATGCAGCTACGCGACTGCCGCCTTCGATCAGGATGTGTTGCAATCCCATTTGAGCGGCTTTTTGCAAGACCGCTTTCAAGTCTATTTGACCATTGCGTATCGGCAACTGCCAGATTTGTGCGCCTTTTTTTTTACGTTCTTCTATTCGTTTTCTGCACACCTCTTCAGCGGTTGCTATAATCAGGGGTGCCCCGCCAAAAATCTTGGCGTTTAATCCGATTTTTAGCCGAGAATCCAGTACGATTTTTGTCGGGCTGCATCCATTGACATATCGCACGGACAATTCCGGGTCATCGGCCATCACTGTGCCGCGTCCGACCAGAATCGCGTCGGCCTCTGCGCGAAGTTGATGCCCGCGCACCCGCGATGCTTTTGATGTGATCCACTTCGAGTCGCCTGTGCAGGTGGCGATGTTGCCGTCCAGTGTTTGCGCCAGCTTTAAAGTGACAAAAGGCAATCCGGTTGACCGATATTTGGTTTCGAATTTGTTCATTATTTTACTTCGAAAACAGTTTTACCAACCCCCACGTTGCCCAGTGCATCTTCCGCTTTCACTACGAGTGTATAAGAGCCGGTTTTCAGATTTTGAATAGAAAAATTCAGTGTCTCTGTCGGCGAATCAAATATCTGGTCAGTGGGGAAGACGACCTTCCAATCG
>JAJEAX010000164.1 GCA_022822565.1 Candidatus Latescibacterota bacterium | reverse complement strand
CGCACTTTGGCTTTGTCTTTCAAACCATTTTGTCCCACCACGACTATCTGATCGCCTTTTTTTACGCCCTCGATTACTTCGACAAATTCGGTGTCGTCAAAACCCATTTCAAAGCGCACTTTATTGACTGTGCTGTCCGATACGACGAATACGTGCGGTAGTCCATCGTCGTACACCACAGCTCGCTTGGGTACGAGTACAGCCCGAGGATGGGTTGCTGTGACGATGTGTGCATTGACAAACATGCCGGGCCGCAGCAGCCGATTCTTTGAGTTCAGTTCCAGGGTTACTTTAAAGGTGCCCGATCCGGGATCGACAACCGGGCTGATGCGCAATATCTTTCCATCAAATTTTGTACCGGGTAAGAAATCTGTTGTCACGAGTGCGGGCTGTCCAACAGCCAAATTGTGCATGCCTTGCCCCGGCACGTGTACATATGCGATCAGGCGGCTCAAGTTGACCATTTCGTAGAGCTTTGTGCTGGCTCCAATGCGGTCACCCAGCTTGACCGAGCGCTTTGAAATGACTCCGCTTACTGGCGCGCGCACGCGCGCATAATCGAGAGATAACCGGGCGCGTTCCCACCGAATTTTGCTCTGTTCAACATTGATCTTGAGGTCTTCGTATTCTTCTTTTGCCAAAAGTTGTCGATTAAATAACTCTTCTTTTCGCTTGAGCTGGCTTTCCAGCTTTTGATATGCCAATTTCGCCTCGGCTTCGTTGAGCTTTAATTCGTCGTCAACCAGTTCGATCAGCACCTGGCCCTCGCGCACACTTTCCCCTTCTTCGATCAGTACGCGCCGCACCAACCCGGAACCTCGCGCGTAAATATCAATGGTTTCTTCGGCTTCTACTGTGGCGCTGTAGAGCACATGCTGGGAGATTTTGCCCGTTCCCACGACAGATACTTTTACGGGGACGCCTTCGGCGACTCTCGGTTTTTGATTGTTGCGTCTGGGATTTGGTTGCTTTTTGGCCTTTGGATTCTGCTGTTTGGTTCGCTTCCGCTTTGCGGCAACTTTGGCAGAATCAGCTTTAGCAGAATCGGCCTTGGTCGAAGTGGTCTTTGCCGTGCTGTCAGAAGATGCCTTGTCAGCGGTAGCTTCCTCACTGCAACCCGAAAACGTCCAGAGAAGAATTAAAATTCCGAGTATAACCGATGTACGTTTCAACATCATTTTCCCTCATAGGTTGGGATATGCCTGATTTCTACAAGACCTTTGACGCACCAGTGGGAAGACTGGTTTCGGAAATCCGCATTAAATATACTGAACGGGTGTATAGTTTTCAAGGAAGAAATAAAAAAAGACGCTCGTATAACGACCGCCTTGTGATACGCGCTTGTGCGATACAAGGTTTCACATCTCCAGCGATTGCCAGATGTTATCGGCAATGCCGCGGTATATCTTTGCCAGAGGCGAGTCGGGATCAGACGCTACAATCGGCTCTCCCGTGTCACTGCCCATTTGTACCTGTAGATGCAGGGGAATCGCGCCCAAAAACGGCACGCTATAGGCTTTTGCCGTGCGCTCGCCACCCCCCTGACCAAAGATTGGCGTTTCTGTGCCGCACTTGCTACATATATAAGTGCTCATGTTTTCAATGACACCGAGTACGGGCACTTCAACGGTGTGAAACATTTCGACCCCACGCCGCACATCCTCCAGGGCGACGAGAGGTGGTGTCGTTACGATGACAGCGCCATCTAATGGGGTCGATTGGGTCAGGGTTAGTTGCACATCGCCAGTGCCGGGGGGCAAGTCGATGACCAGACAGTCGAGCGGTGCCCAGGCTACGTCACGTACAAATTGTGTGACCATCTTGGCCAACATCGGCCCGCGCCAGATGATGGGTACGCCATCGCCAGCGATCAGTCCCAAAGATACCATTTTTACACCGTACATCTCAAGGGGTTCAATTTTTTGTTCCGGTGTCATCTGAGGTTGCGCTTTGCTGCCCATCATGATCGGTACATTGGGACCGTAAATATCCGCATCCATCAATCCCACCGCGTGTCCCGATTGTGCCATTGCCACAGCCAGATTTGACGCGGTCGTGGTTTTGCCCACGCCGCCTTTGCCACTGGCGATTGCGACGATGTGTCTGACGCCCGGGATGGGTGGACGTTCTGGGATTGGTGGTGGTGCGTTCACATGGCTCTCCTGTTGTTCATTTTTTTGTATGTATCTGAAAGCCGTCATCGCGGTAGGGTTTAAGCCGCGATCCAGATTTTTTTATTAGACTTGGGCAACTATGCCGCTCTGTCTTCTATGACTAAGCTGCGTCCAACATTTCGGAGTGCTCTCATGATCTGACTGATATGGGAATAGCAGTCCGGGTCGAGCAACTTGCGGATGGCCGAATCGCTCAGGTTTAGACGAACGGCGAGTGCGTCCCCGGTGATCCCTTGCTCGCGCATGGCCGTATAGAGAGCCAGCTTGGCGGCAGCGATAGGCGGGACTGCGACGAGTTCTTGGCCATCGGCAACAGGGCTTGGAGTTGGGATTTCCCGTTGTTGTTGGACGTACACAGCGAGCATGGCAACGAGGGCGTCTTCGGCTAAAAAAAGAGATTCTTCCCTGGTTTGCGCCCCTGTTATGGCTCCGGGTACGTCGGGGAAGGTCACGATGAATCCTTCACCCTCTTCGTGGTCGGGAATCAGATTGCATGGATAGGCGTATTGCATGATTCAGAACTCCTTCCTGTCAATGCCGAGGTGTTTGAGCATGGTTGCCAAAACGCCTTTGGAAATCTCGCCGTGCTTGACCATTGTGTGGCGATTGCCCAGGTAGAGTGTCCCATGGCTGCCCTTGCCTCGGCGTTGATCAAACCGGATCTCCTTCCCTGTTTTTCTAGCATAGCGTCTGGCACGTCTGACAAATTCCCTTCCGTTCATGATTTCCTATTCAAAGCTGACTTGGACTGTGCTTGGATCCTCTTCGCAGTGTTCAAGAAGTCCCTTTGCACCATCTACCGAGTCTTGAGCAATCCAATTATTTTCAATGTACACGCCAACATCGATTTCTTCGGGATTTTTGAACTGTCTGCCTGACGGATGCTGTTGCTCTCTGCTGAAAGACACGTAAAGGTCTCGAACGTTTGGATGTCGTAGCCGAGCGTTTTCAGGTGCCAGCCTTCCATTATCTACAAGCCACATCGCAGTTGCTCTTAGCACATCTATCCAGTAAGAAACCCATATAGTGTGTCCATCAGAGAATCTGATGCGTTTTGGCCTCCGACTATACTTATTTACACCTCTAATATTTGTAAGCGGTGTCCAATCCTCCGAATTCATAGCCACCTCTTTGTAAAAAAAATAAATAACACAACAGATAATGATCAAAATACCGATAAACTCGATCATTCTTCTTCTTTCTCAGGCAGTGCGTCACACTTGTCCAAAACGGCACGCACAAACGGTGCGCCACCATGCAAATCAAAGTGTAATGTTTTCCGATCTATTTCTCGAAAACGGAATTGCGCTTTATCGCCTTCCATAACCCGTAATAACTCATGAGCAAAACTCACTGGGTGTAAGGGCTTAAAGGTAAAAACTCCGCCCGTCTTTGTTTTTTCCCACACTTCTTTCAAAACCGATTCTTGATTAAACCGGTATTCCACGGTCACATTCTCTGACCGTGAGCCAACCCCTGCTATTGACATCAACCATCGAGACTGAGCCGATCCACCAAAAATCGTAACATCTAACTCTTTCTCTTGCATATCACACTTAACAGACAAATCATAAAACGTTAGCGGTTCTGATTTATGATAATCCAACCTAACCGTATAACTTGTTATTTCATCTGTTAGATCGTCAATATGTTTATTTGCGGTCCACCCCATGCGTTTATATTCATCATCAGAACTTATACACTGACTTGAAGAAATAATCACAAGTAATAGAGTTGCGAGTACTTGTTTCAACATTGCAAATTCCTTTTACAAGCGGGACCACGCAAATAGATAGATGGACATTACACTTTCCGGCGTTCTTCCAATATGGTTTGTGTGACATTGAGTTTAACTTTTTTTGTGATTGCTTGTACTTGTTCAAGAGTTGGCACATGTTGGGCGCGCATCGGCTCTCGCGGCGGTATATCCAGATCCACACCGCCCAGGGGCGCGAATCGATCGTGTATAGCGCGTGCTAAATTGATTGGAGGCGTGTGCTCAGTAAGCGCAGCACGCAAAATTATCCGCGCTTCCTCTTCCATCGAATGGCCGTGCTCAGCCGCCTGGATGCGCAGACGCTGCTTGATGTCATCGCTAAGATTACGTATTGTCAAGCTGGCCATCTTCTTTACCTCCAATTCCGAGAAAATATACAATAAAGTGTACCATTAAGACGCCAAATCATCAAGAAAAATTCTGAGTAAACAAATTTTGGTGTACGTTTCGGATTACTCGCGCTCTGGCTCGAACACCAACTCAGGCACCACAACCTCCCAGGCATCGCATTTCGCGTGGTCGCGGTACTGTAGCTCCGATGCTTCGCGGCTCCAATCCACGACGGCGAAGACTGTGGCAGACTTGCACCGCATTCCCGGTGGAGGTTCAAACGCTTGGGCAAGACGCCCCACTATCATCCCTGACTGGTTCAGCAATTCCCAGGAGCCAGTTTTGGCAATCCGCGTCTCTATCGGATCGCCCGGCGACAGGGCAGCTATCGCACGATGCACTGGATGGTTGGTGTAGTAACGCCCTGCGAATCCCAGATTGACCTCGCGCAGACTGGGCCGCCGATATTGGCGTGCGAGTTCCAGGGTTTCTGGCTGTGAGTCATCGGATGTGCGGTGCAGAACCGAGCCGTTGTTTGGAAAGGCATACGGTAGCGAGTGCAAGCGTCCGTAAACCGGAGGTTCAGACTCCATTACGAAATCTGGTCGTGTACCTCCTGCTGGGCGCGATCCTTGAAAACGCACGAGCGCGAGAGTCTGTCGGGCGCGCGTCATGGCCACGTAGTAGAGTCTGCGCGGTGCGTCCGGATCTTCACCTTTATTGACTTTGTCCCAGCCTCCGTCGAGTACCGCTATATGATCAAACTCCAATCCCTTGGCGCGGTGTGCGGTCAACAGCAAGATCCCGCGCTGGCGGCGGCGTATATCTCGTCCCCACTCAGCCAGCCACTCGATGAAGTGGTCCACCGGTACTTCTGCGCCGCCGGTTTCCAGGGTGTGTTCCTCCAGGGCCTGGTGTAGTAGCTCGATCCAGGGGCCCGAAGGATGTGCATCTACCCAATCGATCAGATCCGCACTTTCTACCAGGCGGGTATCTCGTCCACGTAGCCATTCAACAAGTTCTCGGGTCTCCCGCAGGTGCCAGAAGCTCGGAATTTCTTCGTTTCCCATCTGCACCGGGATACGGTGGACTTCGCAAAACGCTTGTACCGGATCCAGATATTTCCACTCGCGTGCGATCACCGCACATGTGGACCAATCCCAATTTGGAGAGAGTCTGGCGAGACGCTGTAACTCTGTCATGGCGACCTGCGCTTGCGAGATCGGGTCGCGCCAGGCGGATAGAACCTGGACTCGACCGCGAGAGATCGGGTCCAGCGCATCCCAGTCGCCTCCGGACGGATTCTTCGCACGCGCCCGGTCAATGCGGATGGGATGTCCGGTCTTCATACGTTGTCGCGCTGGATTGATCAGCGCGTTGGCCGTTGCGATGATGTGGTCAGTGGATCGGTAGTTGTCGATCAGGTAGGTGGGCTTTGGCCCGTAATCTGCTTCGAAACGACGGATGAACTCCACCGAAGCACCGTTGAAGGCGTAGATGTTCTGGTCGTCGTCGCCTACTGCGAAGAGGGTGAGCTTGCGATCCTCATCTTGCAGGGTCCGTCCAGCAAGTGCCGATATCAACTCGTATTGATCTGCGCCAATGTCCTGGTATTCATCTACGAGGATCCAGCGGAAACCCGCGAGGAGCCTTTCCCGCTGATCGTCCGCTTCTTCTGGCTCCAGCCCCTCGCCGCGCAGCAGTGCCGTTGCCTGGCGCAACACCTCGCGGAACGCATCTTCGTCGAGCAACCGCCGTTCTCGCTCTTGAAAGCTGACACCGACCAGTCGCATGGCCAGCGCGTGACAGGTGAGCACGGTTATTCCTCGGGCGTCGTCACCGATTAAATCTATGAGTCGTCGCCGGATCTCGACCGCTGCGTGCCGATTGTAGGCCAGCGCCAGAATGCCGCGGGGATTTTCGCGCCTTGCACGCACGAGGTAGGCTATGCGATGCACCAGCACTCGCGTCTTACCAGAGCCGGGACCGGCGAGCACCAGTACGTTTGTCTGCTCCCGATCATCCGCGACGATGCGTTGCTGGATGGGATTCTTCAGGCTTTCGACGATGGCTCGCCACGATTCGGGCGTGGTCTCCCGCGCAATCTCCTTGTCCCGATCTGGTAGCCAAAGGCGAAGGAAATCCTCCTGCTTCAGACTGAAGTAGTCAATGGCTAAACGCAGAGCGTCGGCCATGTTGTTGAGGCCCCGCTGCGCGAATTCCACCATCACATGGATTTGTAGCACCTGCCCCTTGTAGTGGAAATCAAGCGGTGCAAAATCAGCGGTGGCAAAGCCGCGCCTTTCCTCCTCCAGCCGGATGGTCATGGCCGGGCGGAATACCGCCAGGCCTTTGTTAAGGCGGATGACTTCCTGCTCGTGCAGCCACAGAAGGGCGCGATCCAGCAACTTCTCAGGGTTTCTGCTCTTTAGAAACAGGTCGGACGTGATCGCTTCCAATAGTTTGCCAAGGGTAGTCTCAGCCAGTAGATCCACCCCCCTACTCCCAGGTGGCAGACAGGAGAGCAAGTGATCCAGCAGGCGCTTAGCCCCCTCACGCCGACGCGACGCGAGTTCCTCCAAATCCGACCATTCGCGTCGCAATGTCACCCGAACCGTCTCTGCATCCCGCCGTCGTACCCCGAGGCTGCCAGCGTCGCCTCCTTCTCCGCGTCCGTCACCGGCGATGCTGCGGAGAATGCGCCACAGCCGTTCCGGTAGGGGATCGGTTACTCCCTCATCCCTCAGGGTTTGCGCGGCGACGCGCAAATGCAGGATTGAGGTGTCTTCTTTGCCCATATCCGGTGCTGCTTCACGCATCTGCGCGATCAGGGCGGTCTCCAACTCTGCCGCTTCATCAAAGCGCTTGAGCGAGTTACGCACAACTCCCGCGTGGACAAAGGCGGTCAGCGCCGTATCGTTGCTGGCGATGCCCAGCCGCTCCAGGTCGTACAGAGCACCGCGTACGCCTTCGGCACTCAGACCGGATACGCCCATCAGTTCGTCGGTGGATATGCCTTCATCGGAATCGGCATCGATCAATGTCTCAGCAATCCTGAGCAGCCGTTTTCGATAGTCGCCAGTCATGGACGCCTTCGCCAACCTACTGCGTGCTCCTTCAACCGAATCCACCCGGAGAGATGAAGGAAATACCTGCACCCGGTTCTCATCTCTGGTCAGCAGTACCGCCTCCTCCAGCCAGGAGATAGCAGTTCTTACGCGGGTATCGTCGGTGGTAGAGTCCCTCTCGAATACCTTTTCGTCGTCCTCGCCGAGGATTTCGCCTGCAGTGGCCACGACCTCGCCGTCCAGACGTTTTTTTCGGTCCAGGTTGCGTAGCGCTCTCAGGACGCCGTGAATCTCTCGCCGGGTGAGCCGCGAACGCGCCGACAAGCCGAACTGTCTCTCTACATCGTCCGTCGCGTAGAGTAGTACGCAGCGCGCCCTCTGCCGGTCTCGTCCGGCGCGCCCTGCCTCCTGCAGGTAGTTTTCCAGCGACCCGGGTATGTCGGCGTGGATTACCAGGCGCACATCCGATTTGTCGATGCCCATGCCAAAGGCATTAGTGGCCGCGATTACGCGCAACTCACCGCTGATAAAGCATTGCTGCACGTTCTTCTTGGTCTCGGGCGGTAGCCCGGCGTGGAAGTAATCTGCCGCGATATCCTTGTCCTGCAGGAACTCCGACACTTCTTCGGTCTGTCGGCGCGTAGCACAATAGACGATGGCACCTCCGGGCATATCTGCTGGCAAGTCGGCCATTAGAATCTGGTGAATGTGCGAGAACTTCTCTCCCCCAGTTGTTGGCACCACTATGAAATCCAGATTGGTGCGATGGGAACCCCCATCGAAAATCTTCAGTCTTGCATCGAGTTCATCCTGAAAATGTTGCTTGATGTCCGCCACTACGTCGGGCTTGGCTGTCGCTGTCAGACATAACACCGGCGGGATCGGGTCTTGTCCCGCCTTTTCCCGGATGCAGCGCCCAACGTAGCGATAATCGGGACGGAAGTCGTGCCCCCACTTTGAGAGGCAATGGGCCTCATCCAGCACCCAGGCTCCGATTTCGCGTTGGTCCAGTACCCTGTGCAGAGATTGATTGCGGAGTTGTTCGGGCGAGATGATGAGGATGCCCACGTCCCCGAGTCGAACCCGGTCCAGCGCATCGGCTCGCTCGGGCATGGACAGCAACCCATTGATGGCCACGCATGAGCCGATTCCATGAGCCTCCAGTCCTGCCACTTGATCTGCCATGAGTGCGACCAGAGGCGAAATCACAACCGTGAGAGCACCGGTTTTGTCATAGCGGGATAAAGCCGGGATCTGGTAGCAGAGCGATTTGCCGGTGCCAGTGGGCAAAATTCCCAGAACGTGCTCCCCAGCCATTGCTGCCTCGACGATGGTCTGCTGCATGGGCCGTCCGTCCTCGTCCATCGGTTCCGGGCGAAAATCGTCAAATCCAAACCAGCGTTTAAGCTCCTTGCGCGGATCGTGTCTCTCCCCGCACCAATCGCAGTTTGACTCGCCACAAGGCATATCCCGTAGTTGCCGGACCAGTTTACTGGCTTCTGGAAACTGATGGCGTACCCACGGGGGCATCACGGAATTACCGCCGGAAACTGATAGCCAGGCCAGCGCGTAAGCCAGTGGCCAACCGCTTTGGGTGATATTTTTGAGAATATCCTGACCGTGATTCTGGCAGGCGATGCCCGCAAGTCGCTCGTGGATCGCTGCGTTGGCTGCTGCTTCAGTTGGCTGAGGTGAGTACCTTATGGCAGCGAAAACGGCGTCGAATCCCGCGCTGTCGGGTCCTGTTCCGGTCAACCAATGCCACGCAGCGAGCAAGCTAAGAGGTGCATCGCGTAATGCGGTTTGCTGACTGTCGAAAACTTTCAGCGCGAGTCGGGCGTCGAGTTCCGGGTCGTTCAATCGCCCGCGTTTGAGTTGTCCGTCTTGATAGTGTTTGACGAGGTGATGATAGGGATTGCGGGGAAAGGCGAGGGGGTTGAGCCACAACGTATCTACCGGCGGTAGCTTCAACATCCGTAGGTCTGGCTTTGCAGCTTTCAGATGTGGGAGATCGAAATAGATCAGGTTGTGACCGAGCAGGAAGTCTGCGCCATCAGCGAAATCGTCGAGCTTCGCCAATGCCGCTGCCAGGTCGCCGCCCTGGAAGACCAGTGGTTGGTCAACGTCCGTACGCACTGCGGCAAATGCGCGGATGCGGTGATCTTTTTTGCCTACTTCGAGGTCCAGAGAGAGAAAGTGGGGAGATATACTTGGGACCATAGCGATGTCCACATTATTGAAAGACCAATAAGTGGCTCAAAAAATGCGACTTCACTTCTGCGTTGCCATGACGCATTCTGCCAGTTTGGGTATGCCTTCTCGGATTTGTGCGAGTGTTGCGTAGCCAAATGCGAGGCGCAGATAGGGCACGTCGTCGTGGTGTACGTGAAATGCTTTGCCGGTGGCGTAGTCGATTCCGCGGGATTCGGCTATTTGTTCGCATTTGATCACATCGGTGGCATCGGGCAATTTGACCCAGATGAATAGCCCGCCTTTGGGACGGCTGAACCACTCAAAGGCGTCGGGGGATTGTCCCAGCATTTCAAACATCAAATCGCGCTTTTCTTTTACGATTGCGTTGATGTTGTTGACATGGGTCCACAGGTGCTCGCGGAAGTATTCGTACACAACGGCTGCGGCGAGCGTACTCGTGCCGCCATCTCGACGAATTTGCAAAATTTTGCCCAGGAGGGGTTGTTTGGTAAAAAAGCATCCCAGGCGCACACCTGGCCCCAAAATTTTGGAGAGGGATTCTATATGTATCACAGGCACTTCTGATGGTAGGGTATAGAGCGAAGGTACGTAATAATCGTCTTCGTACACCGTGTCGGCATAACAGTGATCTTCGACGACAGGGATCTCGTACTGCGCGGCAATTTGCAACAGTTCTTTTCGCCGTTCGAGGGGCATAATCGCACCTGTGGGATTTTGGAATGTCGCCAGTACATAGATGAATTTGGGGAGTTTCCCGTTGGCACCTCGTTTTTTTAATTCGTCGGACAGCGCGTCCATCCGCATGCCGTGTTCATCCACGGGAATGCTCACCAATTCCGCGCCTTCTTTGTTATATGCGCCAATTGTGCCGGAATAGCAAAATTCTTCCATTACCACCCCGTCGCCAGGCTGATCGATAAACATCTGTGCCATTAAGGTCACGGGTTGCATTGAGCCATTGGTCAATGCGATTTCTTCAACGGGAGGGGCGATGCCTTCGCGTTGTCGCAAACGGTCGGCCATGACTTGCCGAAGTGGTTGATATCCCAATGTGCCGGGATAAAGTGCCAGTTCATTGCCCATTTCGGGCAAGATACGCATGGCGGCTTCGGCCAATTCTCGGTTGGGAAACGATGCCGGATCGGGACGCCCGCTGCCAAAGGGATAATTTTCCATGTGATTGTTCTCCTGAGTTATCTGGCCGCTCTAATACCCTTTTTCTCGCGCCTTCATGCGCGGATCGTATATGGCCAGCAATCCGTCTTCTACGATCTCAATCATTCGAACACTGGCGGCTACCGCGCCCTTTTTGTTAATTTTGTATCCGACTGAACTCAGATAATCTGGCGCGGCCTCGCCGAACTCTTCTTCTATGCTTACCCATTCATTGCCCTCTGAGTGTACCCGAGGGGCTGCGATTGACCATTCGGGATCTTCGTCGAGCACTAATCTTCGCGCCAAAACCTGAAAGACAGACGATGGGATGCGTGTTCCGCCGGACGCACCCACGGTCAGGACGGGTTCGCCATCTTGCAACACAATGGTTGGTGCCATGTTCATGATGGGGGCTTTGCCGGGGGCAATTGAGTTTTTTAAGCCCGAACCGGGGTCAAACCGCGACATGCCCGCATTCATCAACAAGCCCATGCGGGGGATTGTTACAAGAGAGCCATAGCCCGGTCCGTGCGTGAGGGTTAGAGCGACCATATTGCTTTGCGAGTCTATCGTGCAAATATGCGTGGTGCCGCCCGTATAAAACGGGCGCAGCAGCGATTGTCCGCGTTTTCCTTCGGCAATATAGGTGGCAATTTCTTTGGCATTTGCACCGATATTGATGTCCGATAGCAGCATGTCTGTATCTACCGGCATTTGCTTTGGATCGCCAAAATGCCGGTATCGGTCCATCCAGGCTGCGCGAATAATTTCGACCATGCCATGGGCCAACCGGGCGGAATCTCGCGCGTAGAGGTCTAATTCGGCTTCGTCGGCTATGGCACACATTTGCGCCAGGCTCAACCCGGCACTGCAAAGGGGCGAGCTGTACACATCGTATTCCATACAAGCTGTTTGCACGGGGTCAACGATCTGAGCTTCGTAATTTGCCAGATCATCTCGCGATAAAATCCCACCGTTATCCTGAATGTGTTTGACAATGCGCTCTGCGATGCGTCCCTCATAAAATTCACGCACCCCTTTGTCTGCAACCTGACTGAGCATTCTGCCCAAATAGGGATTTTGCGCACGGTCTCCACTTTTGGGCACTTCGCCACTGATCATCAATAAGCGGGTTGTTTCTGGAAACTCGCGAATGCGCGCTTCGCTTCGGGCAACGCCCGTAGCGTAGTTTGCAGATACCCGAAACCCGCGTTCACATGCGCGAATAGCGGGTGCGAGTACTTCGGACAGTGGCATTTTGCCAAATTTTTCCAGGGCCAGAGCCAGACCTGCAAGTACGCCGGGAACGGATATGGCCTTATAACCGATTGAATTGGCATAACCGCTGACAGCAGAACCAAATCGCCCATCGGAGCGCGTTACGCGAAACATCCTGTCATGAGCCTCTTTGGGCGCGACTGTATTAAAGTCGATGCAGACGACTTCACCGCCAATATAGGCGGTCATCGCGCCGCCATAACCGCCAATTCCGCACGATTTAGGTGCCAAAACACAGGCGAGAAACGCCGCTGTTACAGCGGCATCGACGGCATTACCACCCTTTCTCAATACGCTTACAGCCGCAGAATCGGATTCGGGTTGTCCAACTACTGCGCCGTATTCAAACATTGCTGCCACAGGCAAAAACTCCCTTTTGTGTTTGTCAAAGTTGTCTCGCTGTCAGGTTCGCAGCGAATCGTAATTGATAACTACTTTAATGGCCCCGTCGAGGTGATCGGTAAATAACTCATACCCGTGCTGAATCTCTTCAAAGGGCAATACATGCGTTACCAGAGGTGCCACGTCAACACGTCCTTGTGCGATCAGGTCTCGGGCAAGAGAAAAATTAGGCACCACATTGGGACCGACTGTGGAGATCAGGTTGAGATTTAATCTGAAAAATTCGGGATATGCAAATGGATAATACGCATCGTCTGGTACACCAAAACACAGCAGTGTGCCCAGGTGGCGCACGAGTTTCATGCACGAATTGAGCGTTTTTGTCTGATGGCCGACTGCTTCGATTACCAGATCCGCCATTTTGCCGTTTGTGATCTCGCGGATGGCTTCCACAGGATCGTCTTTATCGACGTTGACGGTATGGGTTGCGTGCATTTTTTTTGCGGTGTGTAAGCGGTAATCCAATTTGTCGAGTCCAATTACGGTTCGCGCGCCCAAATTGGCCAGCATGTGCGTGAACATCAATCCCATAGGGCCTTGTCCGACAATTGCCACATCACTATCGACGATGTTGCCGAGTTTTTGACACGCCCATACGACTGTGCCCAGGGGTTGTGTCATCAGAATTTGCTCGTCGGGTACAACCCCTTTGGGCAGTGGAATGGTTCGGCTATCAGGGGCGCAAATATATTCGCACAGTCCCTTTTGTGCATCGGGTAGTGCAAGGACAAAGTCGCCGGTTTGAAATTGGTCAGATGTCGATTCGACGACTGTGCCCAGGCATTCGTGAATCGAGAGGCCGACGCGCAGGGGATACGGGTCTCCGTTGACATAATCGACAAATGGTGCGCGTTTTGCTTTGCGCGGGTTGAGTCGCGCCCTTTCTGCCAGTTCGTTGTGGTCGTAATCCCACAATGGCACGTCTGAACCACAAAGACATGCGCGTTCGAGTTGAATTTTTACTTGCCCGGCACCCAGGAGTTGTGGTTCGTCTGTATCGACGACCACGATGCGTCTGGGTGCGACGATTTGCGCTGCTTTCACTTACATTTCCTCAATTTAAATTGTCCCACTATTTTTTAGCGTGCGTAATATAGCTTGTAGGCATTGAAAAGTCAATTTACCATTGGGCATATGTTTATAAAAATAAACCCCTTTCCCATTAAGTATAGAAAAGGGAGTATTTTGCGTCATGGTGATGAACTTTAGATCTATTTACTTTTTGATTGCTCGGCAAATATATCGATGACCTGCGCGAGTGTTCGGGTCCTGTCTCGCGTTTCGGGTGCCTCGTCTGCCAGTGGTGTATCGCTGACGAGGCGGTACATGTCTGCGGCGCCTTCGTATATTTTTGGCGTGAGTCCCAAATCGCCGAAGGTTTTGGCGATTTCTTCCATTTCACCTATCCACCGTTTTGCTTTGGTCGGCATTCCCGGCAAGCCCCGTTCCATGCCTTCCAACCGGTCTTTCTGACTCATTTTCCACTCTGCGATCAATCCTTCGTACAGGCCCATGCGCCGCGCGGCGATGAGCAATTCCGTTTGCAGTGCGGTCGTTCCTTTGGTCTGCGCGGCATAGCACATTTTCAAGCCCGACGCCTGTCCGATTTCATCGCCGACTTTTCGTACGTCCAGCCCGTAATTGTTCAGTTTTTCAAAGCCCGATGTGTCTGGTCCCGAACAGTAAAACCGCGTGCCTCCAGGCTGGCGCGGCGGTCCGCCGATAATACCGGCATCGACAAATACACTGCCCGCGTTTTCAATTGTTTTACCAATGCGCACAGTGGTTGCAGGAGCGATTGCGTTGCAGTCGGTATATACAATTTGTTCATTCGTTTCTTTCAGGGCGTCAGCCACGCGAGCGGCTACCGATTCTGCTGCTGCGGGGACGAGAATGCATATTACGAGTGAGGCTTCGCGCACGAGGTCGGAATATGTGGGTACGTCTTCGATTCCCGCTATTTCTGCGAGTTTGCGCGTGCGCTCACTGCGGCCATTCAGGCAGGTTATTACCCGGGCGCCAGAGGCGATTGCCACTTGTCCAACGACATGTCCCATGTCTCCGGGGCTGAGTAGGCCAACTGTGAAGGATGACATTATTATCTCCTTTCTTTCTAAAATCGATCTGTCCACCACATATACGGATTGCCTTTGGGAAACAGGATATCCAGCACAGGTAGCAGTTGTCTGGATATTTTTATTCCGTCATGATAAGCAATTTCTACCACCTGTCGATACCCCATTACCAGTTGGGTCAACGCCATTTGGGACATTGACACCCGGGCACGGCTGCCAACATCGGCCATGACAATATCCGATCCGGAAATCTCGAAGCCCACGCGCCCAATGTCTGTATCAATGGCAAATTCACCTGTCCAATTCAATTCTGAGTGCGCCCATCGTTTTTGGAATACGGGTAGTAATTTTTTCATCAGACGATTCAGATGGATAATGCGTCCCATTGCGCTTTGATTAAACGGATACGCGATCAAACACGAACATCCCAGGGGTATGCACAGCGAGATGAATGGATCATCACAAGGCAGATGAAAGATTACTTCTTCAGTGCCTGCACGTTTTGCTCGTCTTGCGATGGTCTTCCCAATAGAGGCAAGTGCTTCGCGGTCCTTTCCGCACACTTCTGTTACCACTGTGCGCCCCGCCTGTATGTCGTAAACCGCATATCCACGCACCCGGTCCCGAGCGTCATACACCACCAGAAATTTTCCCGCACGGCGAACTGTATCTTTGCCCAGATTTGGCATATACCATCTCGGCTCCCAGTTCTTTTGACGTGCGTCCATGCCCGAGCGCGCGGCATTGTAATTTCTGTACAATCGGCGCATTGCCTCGTGATCAGCCCTGCGCCCTCTCCGCGCTTTCAAAGGGCTGTCCAGCGACGATAATTGCGATGTTTTCACCCACATAGATTGATCGGCAAATACCACGGCATACCCATATCGATGGTAAAAATCGTCAATGCCAAACAATATGCTCATGTCGTAGTTCTGGCGCTCCATCAGTGCAATCGATTCCCACATGGCCTGACTGGCATATCCTTTCCGGCGATGATTGGAATCCGTCCATACACCGGCAATGCCGCCCATTTTTACAACAGCAGAATCGATTTGCATGTGTTTTTTTACCACACCGAGACCACTGACAGCCTGTTCGCCCAATAACAGACTGATCTGCCACCGGCTTTTGCGGTCTTCAATCGCGGTTCTCAATTCAGCCATCAACGTTGTCCTTTTGCATCAACCACAGTCGCACGTAATGCCGTCTTTGATCTGGGTCTGGATGGTCTTCATAAGCCGTTCGATTGTGCAGGATCCATTTGTTGTTGGTAAATAACATTTGTCCGGGTGCGAGATCGAATTCCACACACATTTTGGGGTGATTTAATATGTCTTCAACGGCTTGTAGTGCGCGTTTTTGTTCTGGTGTGAGTGGCGCATCTGCTTCTCGATGGCCCACCTGGATATAATAATGCAGGTAGCGCATCATTAGTGTTTGTTTATCCCAGGAAAAAATGGGCGTTTTTGTTATTGGTGCTTCGCCCGGGAGATATTGTCCCCGTCGGTCAAAATAGAAAGATGAGTAGAGGGCGTTTAGAACGTTGGGCGCTTGACGGTGTAATATATTGTGTACTGCACAGGCACTGATCAATTGACTGCGCCCACCCGACCGCGCGGTTTTGATACATAGCAAGCCGACTATTTCGGGTACTTGCGTTCCGAATGCGCCATCTGTGTGAAACGAACTTTCTGCATTGGTTACAGAAAAGCGCGCGCCCGATTTTACATCTCGCCCGGTGTCTCGTACGTCGTATAGTAGCGTGCCTTCAATATTTTGTTCAAAGGGTACGCCCAAACACTGCCCGATCATCCAATATGCGGCTCGCGCCTGGTCCCGTGTGTAATGTTCTACGGGCAAGCGCTCGATGATGGCAAATCCGCGTCCGGTGTGCAATGCATCTGAGACGGGCTGGAGACAGGGCGCACAGGCGATGGCGTCGGAAACGCGGAGGTCAAATATTGCGTCCGCTTTCCGCACTTCGCTGTCCAATGCAGATAAATAGCGTTCGGATAATGTGTAATACCAGTCAGAAGATGCATCAATTGTCTCGGCAGTCCACGCGCGGGTATCTGTTATTTGTTTGTTTAACATGATAAGTTCTCAGCTTTTACCTTGCGTTCTACAAGGCTCTACCGTTATTTTCATTGATATTCTAAGGGACAAATTGCACCCTGTCAAGCGTTTGGCATTTGGAGGAGCATCGCGCTATGGAGATTGAAAAAGTCGTTATTCCGGTTGCTGGATTGGGTACGAGTTTGTTGCCAGCGACCAAGTCTCAGCCCAAAGAGATGTTGCCCGTGGGGCGAAAACCCGTGGTTCAGTATGTGGTTGAAGAGGTGGTTGAGCAAGGGTTAAAGAAGATACTCTTTGTGACGGGAAAAGACAAGCGCACGATAGAAGAT
>JAJEAX010000030.1 GCA_022822565.1 Candidatus Latescibacterota bacterium | reverse complement strand
TTTTGCGTGGGGGTTTCGATCTTTTGATGATAATATTCTTCGACGAATTGCGCCAGATTCTTGCTCGCTTCTTCAAACACAATTTTGCCCTTTTCTGCGGTTGCCTTTTCCGCCTCGCCCATCACGCCCGAATCCGTATATTGACTCGTCCATTCAATTATGCCCACAGGTCCTCTGCTGAACAGATCGGTCCAGACGAATTTGGATCCCCGTTTATTGGTCCTGGCAATTTCGCTCTTGATTTTATCTTTACGCACGCTTTCCGGAGACAAGTGGAGCAACATGGACGTTTCCAACTCGCCCGCATGCGAACACCCGCCGGGAAATACGCTCTCGCGCCATTCTTTGTCAAAGTCCGGATCGACTTTGAGCAGTTGCCACCACGAACAGAAAGCGCAACTCGCGTCTGTTTCTACGATTGTGCGCCGGGCGACCATTTCGACCAGATTGTGGTTGGAACCGTGTCCGTTGACGAGCACCATTTTTTTAAAGCCGTGATAGGCCAGACTTTTGCAAATGTCCAGCAGATACTGAATGAAGTGTTCGTAGTGTATATTCAGCGAGCCGGGAAAGTCCATGACGTGATGCACGTAGCCATAACTCACGGGCGGTAGCACCAGGCTGTATTCCGGTTTTAGGCGCGCGCCTTCGGTCGCTACGGCATTGGCACACAGATGATCGACTTTCAAGGGCAGGTGATGCCCGTGTTGTTCGACTGCGCCGGTTGGAATAATCGGAATTTTTCCCATTTCCACCGCTTCGTTTACTTCGGGCCAGGTCAGTTCGTCAAATTTGTAAATATCTTTTACAGAAGCCATTTTTTTACCTTTCTAAGTGGTCAATTGCAACTACTTCACCCGGAACTCCCCCACCACGTCTTCGTCCAGATCCACGCCCAATCCGGGTTGGTCTGTCAGATGTAACACGCCATTTCGAAATGTCATTTCGCGTTGGGCGAGTTTTTGTGCCAGAGGAGATGGTGCTCGCGTGTATTCTGTTAGCGGTTGTTCGCTCGCTGCGGCCCATTGGGCAGACGCTGCCAATAAGACCCCGGTGCCAAATGCGTGGGGTACGGCGCGCGCTCCCGTCTCTTTTGCCAATTTTTCAATTGCCAGGCCGCCGGTAATTCCGCCTACGCGCCCCAGATCGGGTTGTACAAAATGGAGTTTGCCATTGTGCAACAAGTCGGCGTATTCGCTTACCAGAGTCATTGCTTCGCCACCTGCAATTGGGATGGATGACTGTGTTGAGAGTTTGCCGTATCCCTGCACATCAAACGGGTGCAACGGTTCTTCGAGCCAGAATACATTGTATTTTTTAAATCGCGCCACGCGGTCCAACGCGTCCATGCCGGTTATGATCGCCGATAGGCCGTGGCGAAATGGCGCAGAGCGCGGTGCTTCAATTACGGCTTTGGCCACATAGGAACACGATACGACTTCACCCAATCCCGTTATGCCCGCATCGGTATGCACCCGCACGATCAGGCAGTCTTGAGTCCCATCGGCCGCCTCTACAACTTCTGGCAGTCGCAAATGAATGGCTTCAATATGGGTAATTTTCATTTGTTAGCTCTCAGCAGTCAGCAGTAGTTCCTCCAGGTTTTGCCTTTCGCCTTTCATCCGCGTTTATCCGCGTCATCTGCTTCATCCGCGTTTGCCTTTTGCAATACCCGCCATCGGTCGTATAATGGGCGCATTTCTTTTGGCAAAAATTCGCGTACATTGTCCGCGAGCATCCACTTCAGACGCGGGTCTGTCTCGCCGGGTTTGCCATTCTTTGAGTACATACTCCAGCTTCCGGACAGGGTCAATCTCTCCACATCCTTTTTCATTACGCCGCGGTGAATCAAATTGCCAGTCCAAAACACGGTTTGCCCGGCCTTGAGGGGCACGACATATTGTCCCGGGATATCGTCGTGGCGTTCTTCTAACAAGCACCTGCGCTCGTGGGCAGTGCGGTACCTTTTGTGACTGCCGGGCACAATTTGCAGACAATAATCATCTACCAGTGCGAGATGCCATCTCAAACCCCTTTGGGGACGGTTCAAAATTTCCATTTCCACCTGATACGATCCGTCGCGTTCCTTACCCCCAAAATCCCGATGCCAGCCAAAACCGTAATCCGCTTGATATGGATTTGTGAAGATGAGTGCGCCTCCCAATTGCAACTGCGTGCCCAAAAAAGCGCGCGTGTATTTCATTATGGGTTCTGACATCAGATATTCGGCAAAAATCGGCTCGTTCATTTCGGGGGCAAATAACCCGCGAATCGCCCAGGGTTCGCCGTCCTCTGAGCGGTGGGTGTACAAATCTACTTCGCCTGAACGCACCTTTTCTTTCGTGCGAATCGCAGCTTCCAACAGGGATTTTAGCATATCGGAATCTACGGCGTCATCCACAATAAAAAACCCCTGCTTCCTGTACTGCCGTTTCTCGGTGTCGCAAAACATAACGATCTCCTTTCATGTGCGGCGCAATATAGGTGTGTCGCACATGAAATACAAAAAAAAAGCGCGGGGGTTTTGTCCTGCTCAGAAAACGGTGGCAGATTAGTGTCATTGTGATATTTTTATAGAAGACATAAAGTATTGTGGGAATAAGCAATTGAAATGGAGGAAGACATGATTGGACCGCGGTTGAGTGATGAAGCGTTTTTTGAGGCACTCGATTTGTCGCGTGCGGACATGCAGACTGTAAAAAAGGCGGTAGAGACGCGAGATTGGACGGGTGCGCGGCGTGCGTTTGCAGAACACGTTCGCACGCGGGAATACCCGCGATGGTTTTCGGATTGGCGAAATCGGTCAGAGCCTCAAGACCGGGATGCAGAGGTCGAGTTGGTGCGCGTGGGAGATCGCGCGATCAGAGATGTTGATCTCGAAAAGGCCGACCGCATTGTGGCAAATACGCTGGTGAGTTGCGATGTAGAAGAGGTGTTTGGGGATGTAATCAATTGGGAATTGGATCCGATTAATTACAGGGAATGGACGTGGCAGTTGTCGCGCCATCCGTTTTGGGTCACGCTGGGGCAGGCGTATTGGAAAACGGGCGATGAAAAATATGCCGATGCGTTCAGACGACAGATGCGGCACTGGGTTGAACATGTGCTGATGCCGGTGGGTGAGGATGGCAATACCTGGAAAGACGATGCAGAGATGGGTACGGATCGCACGAATTGCTGGCGCACGATTGAATGTGGGATCCGGATGGGACAGACGTGGCCTGCGGCGTTTTACTATTTTCTGTCGTCTGAAACATTTGGAGATGACGACGTGTGTTTGATGGTGAAGAGTATGGTCGAGCACGCGCGGCATCTCACGCTATGGCCGCGAGGTGGCAACTGGCAGACGATGCAGGCCAATGGACAATATCACGTTGGGGCGTTGTTCCCCGAGTTCAAAGAAGCCGCAAGCTGGCGTGAGATTGCAATGCAGTCGCTGTATGAAGAATTGGATGAGCAGGTTTATCCCGATGGCGCGCAGATTGAGTTGTCGAGTGGGTATCATCAGGTGAGTTTGCGAAATTTTGTGATGGCACTCGCGATTGCGCGGTTGAATGATTTGCCCCTGCCGGCAGATTATGTCGCGAAATTGGAGCGGATGTATCACTACGATCTGTATCTGGCGATGCCCAATTTGCGTTTGCCCGCGCTCAATGACGGCGGCCAGACGGATATCGCGCCCTATATGAGGGGTGGGTTCAGGTTTTTTCCAGAACGGACGGATTTTCAATGGGCGGGTTCTGGGCGTGTGGAAGGAACAAAGCCGCAAACTCTGTCTTGCGATTTTCCCTATGCGGGACATTTTGTCATGCGTTCGGGCTGGGAACCGGATGATCTCTATCTCTTTTTTGATGGCGGTCCGTTTGGCTATGGGCATCAGCACGAAGATAAGCTGAATATCATGCTGTACGCACACGGCCGCGTGCATGTGGTGGATCCGGGGAATTATCCTTATGATTCGTCGCAGTGGCGCACTTATGTGCTGTCAACCCGCGCGCACAATACGGTGATGGTGGATGGGATGGAGCAGAATCTGCGCGGGAAGTCACGAGAGGATTACGTGGTGTCTGAGCCGCTGCCACATACGTGGATTTCATACGAGAAATGCGATTATGCGTCGGCGAGTTACGATTTGGGATATGGACCTGAGCGGGACCAGACGGTTACACATACGCGGTCGATTTTGTTTGTGAAACCCGAGTTCTGGATTGTGACTGATATTCTCATGCCCTCGGATGAGGCTTCCCATACGTATGAAGCGATGTTTCATCTGGATGCGGATGATGCCGAGGTGCTGGCGAATGGGTGCGGTGTTATGACAAAGAATAGTGTGGGAGAGAGCAATCTGGGCATTTATGCCATTTCGACAAAGCCGATAGATGTGCGGATTGTAAGTGGACAGGAAGAGCCGACCGTGCAGGGCTGGATTCCCCGGGGGGGACCCTATCAGTGCGAACCTATTCCAACGGCAATTTTCAAAGCAGAGGGCGATGGTCCCACGCTGATGTCTTATGTTTTATATCCCGTGAAAGCGGGTGAAGTATCTCCTGTAGCACATGTGGAATACATTCCCGCTGTGGGGGACAATGGACGAGTTGCGATTGCCGGGCAGATCGCGTTGCGCGATGGCAGAGAGATTTATTTTGTGCAATCGGAAACTGGCGAAGGTTGGGTACGCGCTGCTGATGGGGAGACCGATGCCGAAGCTGGCGCGATGGAATTGGTCGATGGATTTGTGAATAAAATAGCTCTTGCAAATGGACAAACGGTACGGGTATATGGGCAAGAGCTTCGGGAGGGTCGCATGGTGTAAGTTTATAGCTGTTTGATGTCGATGCCTCCGTTGAGGGTTTGGAGTTTTATGTTCGGACCCTTTCCGCCATTGAGGTCGCCACGGATGGACTTGCTAATGCGTCCGCTAACGCGTCCTTTGACTTCAATTGGAAATTCTGTATCAATATGGCCTATCGTGCTTTTGGCTTGAATACGGCCTTGAAAGTCCGAAGGAAGAGACAGTTTCAACCCTCCGTTTACGGTTTCTGCACGAATGTTGTCCGGTATTTGCTCGGTAATTGCGATTTCGATGCTGCCATTCACGGTTTCGGCTTTTACACCGCCGATAATCCCAGTGAGATTGATTTTGCCATTCACGGTTTCGACATCGATTGCGCCGCGCGTGCCATTGATTTTGATACTGCCATTCACGGTTTCGCTTTTCACATTGCCCGTGGTCGGGGGGATAGAAATACTTCCGTTGACGGTATCGAGGTCCAGGCGCACGTTTTGGGGGACTGTAATCGTATAGTTTACGCTTATATTCCAGTTCTTAAACAGGTTCCACTTGTTGTCGGGGTGTCGGGTGCGAATCTCGATACCGCTATCTGTTTCACTAATTTCGATAGCGGTGGTTTCGAGCATTTCTTCGGCCTCTTCTCCACTACTCGCTTCTGCTTTTTTTACGGCGCGGACAAAGACCTGATCGCGCTCCCAGGTTTTAAGCGTGATTCCGCCGTTGCGGGCGTGTACTGAAAGCATTTTGCCAGGGGTAAAATCGAGGGTGTATTCGACGATTTCTTCGCGTTTTTCTGCGGCACTGGCCGGGAGTGTGAATAACGCGGCAAGAACGAAAATCAGGCGCGAGGTCATGGCTGTCTCCTTTATAACTGTGGGTAACAGTAAGGTAAAGAATTAGACTCGTTTTTATCTCAAGAGTTTCGAGATTTTTTCAAATTGAAGTGAAACAATTTTATTGAATTCGCCCAGAGAAATGCACCAGTGGCTACGAGAGACTTTTCCCGAGAAATAGAGGTTGGCCGGCAGCGGCAGGTCATGACGCCAAAAGCATTGACGGTTGGGGTGCTGGTCGTTGTTGCGGTGAATCTGTTGGCACCGTTTTCCGAGTGGATTGTGCGATCCACGCTGTTGACGACCAATTATTTTCCGCTGGGGTTGGCGGCGTTGTTCATTTTTGTGGTTGTGGTTTTGAACCCGGTTTTGAAGGCAGTGAAGCGCGAGGGGGGATTGACGGGTGATGAATTGGGCGTGGTCTATACGATGCTTTTGGCGGCGGTATCCGTGCCCACTTATGGCGTGACTGGTTATGTGATTTCCGTGTCGGCTTCGCCTTTTTATTTTGCGACAACGGAAAATGGTTGGGGCGAATTTATACACGACCATGTGCCCCTGTGGGCTGTGCCCGGAGGTGGGCGCGCCGTGGCATGGTTTTTTGAGGGGTTGCCGCCAGGCGCGGAAATCCCGTGGGGTGTGTGGATTATGCCGCTGTTCTGGTGGGGATCGGTGATTGTCGCAACGCTGACGCTTTGCACCTGTCTCATCGCGGTATTTCGCAAGCAGTGGATAGATAAAGAACGGCTGAATTTTCCTCTGGTTGATGTGCCGCTGGCGATGATGGATGGCGCCGAAGATGGTCGAATTTTGCCAAAATTTATGCGTAGCCGGTTGTTCTGGATGGGCTTTGCCATTGCCGCAGGCAAAATTGCGTGGAATGTACCGGGTTATTTTTTTGAGGCCTGGCCGAGTATTCCCGCTATTCGATTGAGTATTCCGGGCGGGCAGGTCTGGCCGGGTATTTCGTCAAATTTTTCGCTGCCTCTGGTGGGGATTACGTATTTTGTCAATGTGGACGTGATTTTCAGTGTGTGGTTCTTCAATTTGTTTAATATGGCGGAGGTCGCACTGTTTAATCGCACGGGGTTTACTATTGGTACATCAGAGGTTTATTCGGTTAGTCCCGCAGCGTTGGGATGGCAGGGGTTTGGGGCTTTTGTGGCGATTGTACTGGGTGGTATTTGGGTTGCGCGCGAACATTTGCGCGGTGTGTGGCGAACCGCATTGGGAAAGGGCAATGGCGTTTCAGATCGCGATGAGATCATGGGATACCGCACGGCACTGATAGGGATTGTGCTGGGGGTTGTGTCCATTTTTTTGTGGCTGACGCGCATTGGCATCCATCCCGGTGTGGCTTTGCTGCTTCTTTTTGCTGTTATTACGCTTTATCTGGGTCTGACGCGCATTGTTATTGAAGGCGGACTGGTTTTTGTGCGGGGACCTCTCGTGCCGCAGGCTTATGCGATGCATCTCATTGGACCGGCGGATTTGACGGGTTCAACGATGACAGGTCTAGGGCTGTCGTACGGGTGGGCGTGTGATCCCATTGCCACATTTATGCCTTTTGGCGCGAATGCCGCGCGCGTACACAGCGAGCGTCGATTTCCTCAAGGTGTTTATCTCACCGCGGTAGGTTTGGCACTGGGTATCAGTCTGATCGTATCTTTTTATTTTTCGCTCAAGCTGGCGTATGCTTCGGGGGCGTACAATTTTGGCGAGTGGGTCTTTCGCCGCGGGGGGCAGGTGCCTTATGATACGGTTGTGGCGAAAATTAAGGCGGCAGAGACGCTCAAAGTTGGTCATTTCGCGTTTTTGGGTATTGGCGCGCTTGTGACGGTTCTGCTGACGTATTTGCGCCATCGGTTCGCATGGTGGCGCTTGCATCCCATCGGGTTTTCAATTGCTTCTGTGGGACAAGTGCGTTGGACCCTGTTGTCGCTATTTGTTGCCTGGGCGGTTAAAACACTTCTGATTCGCTTTGGTGGTTTGATGCTTTACAACGGCGCAAAGCCCTTTTTTGTCGGTCTGGTAGTGGGGCACTTTTCCGGCGCTGGTGTATCGTTTATCATTGATGCGTTGTGGTTTCGCGGACATGGACACAGTTTGTATTTTTGAAAAGGAGATTTGTGATGAATGTAATTTGTATTTGTCTGGATACGTTTCGCGCCGATATTGTCGGCCCAAATCAGAAGCTGAGTTTTGTCGATACGCCAAATATGGATGCGTTTGCGGCAGAGTCCGTGGTGTTTGAGCGGGCTTTCGGGGAATGCCAGCCGACGTTGCAGACGCGGCGGAGTTTGTTTACGGGACGGCGCACTTTTCCCTGGCGGTACAATTTTGATCGGCGGGGGCACTGGCATCACGCGCCCGGTTGGCACAAAATTCCGCCAGAACAAGATACGCTCGCTGAAATTTTGGTTGCAAATGGGTATATGACGGGATTAGTCGCCGATACGTATCACATGTTTAAGCCGACGATGAATTATACGCGCGGATTTGTGACGTATGATTTTATCCGCGGGCAGGAGAGCGACAACTGGCGGTTTGGCATGCGGGAATCGATTGAAGATTTGTTGCGCCCGCATGTGCGGGAGCCGATCAATTGGGATCGGCATGTCGGGCTGATGCAGTACATGTTCAATCAGAAGTTTCGGCAACGCGAAGAGGATTACAGTTGTGCGCGTGTGTTTCGGCGCGCGGCGGATTGGCTGAGCGAAAATGCACGCAATGCGCCGTTTTTCCTGTGGATAGATTCTTTTGATCCGCACGAGCCCTGGGATCCGCCGCGGGAATATGCAGATCGGTATATGCCCAATTGGGATGGGAAGGATTTTATTACACCTGGAGCTGGAAATGAAGGCGATGGGGTGAGCGATGCGGAGAGAGAGCGGATTAAGGCGCTCTATTTTGGCGAGGTCACGCTGGTGGATCGCTGGGTGGGGCACCTGCTGGATCGGGTCGATGATCTGGGTTTGAAAAGCGATACGATTGTGATGTTGATGTCAGACCACGGCACGCAGGTACTGGATCATGGGCAATTTGGCAAAGGACCAGATCGCCTGCATCCGTACAACACGCGATTGAACTGGATGGTGCGATATCCCGATGTGTGCAAGCGCGTTTCAGGTTTTGTTCAGGCGCACGATTTGTTGCCCACAGTGTTGGGCTTGCTGGATATTCCCTGCCAGGCTGTGGATGGGACAGATGTCTGGTCGCTGGCGACGGGAGAGGTAGATGTCGTGCGGGATCACGTTGTGATTGGATGGGCTGCTTTTTCAACCGGGCCAGCTACGGGCAGGGCATCGGTGCGCGATGATCAGTGGAATTATACGGTGAGTTTAAATGATGTGAACAATGAGGAACTCTTTGACCTTGTAGCCGATCCCGATGAGGATACCAATGTCGCCGCAGATCATCCCGATGTGGTGGCTCTGCAAAGATCGCGCATCCAGGCAGTGATTCACCAACCCCTGCCCGCCACGTTTAACGAAGTGTGCGACAATGCGCCAGCACCAGGTGCTATGTTTGTGCAGGGGAGAAAAAGGATGAGGTGAATGGAGAATTAAAAAATGCTTAAAAAGTCTCTTGGAATATTTTTCTGTGCGGTAATTTTAGGTCAAAGTGCGTGTGACAATGACGAGCCAATCGAGAATTCATCAGATGTCCAACCCGTATCTACAAAAACTCAGATACAAAAAAAACCACCTGAACCGGAATTGAATAGGTGGGATATTGCTGATAGAGAAACGCTTAGACTTCAACCTTCTGTATTTTCTCAACTGCCTGAGGATATTGTCATGGAACTTCAATCCAGGCAATGTACAATTCCACAGATATACGATGCAGCCAAACCACACAATGTCATCAGTGGAGAATTTGAAAAGCAGGGCCAAACAGATTGGGCTGTCTTATGCTCAAAAGATCTGACTTCCTCTATCCTGATATTTTGGAATGGCTCAGTGGAAAACCCCACAATTCTGTCTCCACTGCCAGACAAAGGAGCTTTGCAAGGCATTGGCGATGACCGAATTGGTTATAGCAGATATATCGATACAGTGGGAAAAGCGTTTATTGAAGATCACTATAGAGCTTATGGTGGCCCTCAACCCCCAGCAATTCATCATGATGGCATAGCTGACGGGCAAGCAGGTAAGGGGTCAAGTGTTCACTATTATCACAATGGCAAATGGCTGGAGCTTACGGGTGCTGATTGAAAGGTTGCCGCGACTTATAAGCATTAAGTCACCGAGCTATTGAGGTCTTTCGGAGTTTGGAGCTTGCGGGTTGCCCAACGCACACAGATGTTCGACAAAATAACGAGCACTGGGACATTGAGAATGCCGAGCGGCTCGTCTGACATCAAATCCGTGGACGTGAATGAATTTTCTGGCAAAGGAGAGTTTTGTTGCCCCTGGTCCTCTGCCCTTTTGGGTGCGGAGTTCCTTCAGTCGATCCCAAGGCATTTCATCTAATGTTTCTGGATGAGTTTCGTAAAAGGTGTCATCCCCCAACCACTGACGCATCGCCGTTGTATCGGCGAGAAACCAGGACTCCATAGCCTTCTTCGCAATCGTGACGAGATCAATTCCCTGAAAGCCGATAATTTCTTTGCGTTTTTGCACACACGGCGCACAGGTATCGGGATCAAGGTCAGCGAGCACAACTACCTTATCCGGATTTGCAATCGTCCTGAGATTTTTGACGAAGGTTTCGATGTTATGACTACACATGTTGCCGTTGCCAGCAGCATCAACTACCGGATCAACTACTTTTAGGTTGCAGTCCTCACGTAGCCATTTCCGAAACAATTCGTTTTCAACCAGCCGCTTTTCTGAAGCCCCTTCCACCACGAACCCCACGGTCACCATGGCAGCCCTCCACCCAGAAGATTCGAAAGCCACGCTTCATCAAGGCCTAACGGAGCCATATCCTCGTCGGAGAGATTTACAGCATCAGCTCGCTTCATAGTCGTACGGCCGTCAATCTTATCCACGAGAATGAGTTCACTCAGTTTAAGTGCGCGAACAACGGATTCGCTATGGGTGGTCAACCATACCGGGTTTTCAGGCGAAGCCTGCTGCCGCATCATATCTACAAGTTCTCGGATGGCCTTGGCGTGTAGCCCTCTCTCTGGTTCCTCAATCAAAGTCATCCCGCCATGTGAAGGAGCGCCTATCACAGCTACCAGTAAACAGAGCGCGTACATCGTCCCGTCTGAAATGAGATGGGCTGGAAATCGCCTTTCAGTCCCTTCTTCTTTAAATAGTAAGGCGGTGCTACCATCAAGGCTCTGCTTTTCAGTCTGGATCTTCTCAATTCCCGGGACAATCATCTCCATCCAGTCCATAATGTTTTCAAACACTGATGAATCGTCCTTTAAACGCTGCAAAACACTTGCCAGATTTTGCCCATTGCGATCTAATCGAGTTGGATCAAAGTCAGATATATCCGGCTCTTTTGCATCCTTAGGTTCAATTCGATACACATTCAAATTAATCAGGAATTCGGTAAGCTGTCGTCTTGTGGATATTCCTAAAACCGAATAGCTACCTGGGAATACACTTGCACTGGTCCGTTCTCCTTTTTCGTAGATCTCCACCGTGGCCCTGTTCCGCTCAACAAGTTTTTTCCCATTGGCGTATAAGTATTCTTCGATATTGGTTTCGCTATCGAGGTCGTGAATGCACAATGAGTAGTGAAATGCCGATGGCGTTTCTGACTTATCTTCGCAAAGATCGCATTCGATTTCAAAACAGAATTTTTTGGAATCTGGCCCGCGACTCTTCGCCGAATGGATATTTGCAAATCCCCCATGCGTGCGTAGCGCGATTCCTATCCCGCCGAGCACAAAGAGACGGACAAAGTCCAGCGCATCAAAAAAATTACTTTTGCCCGAGCCATTCGCTCCCGCGAATACCGAGAAGGCAGAAAGATTCGTTATCTCCAAAGAGTCAATACTCTTGAAGTTGGCGATTTTCAATCTGCGGATAGGTTTATCGCTCATAGCTATACCTTTATCAATACGCTGGTTTAACGGGATTGTGCGATCTGATTATCCAAATGTTCTCAAAACTATAGATAATTGTGGGTGGGCATTGATACTTTTTTAAACCACTACAGGGTCGCTATTCTTTGCGGCTTGCCAGGCGCGCCAGTCGTTGAGGAAGCGTTCCAGGCCGATGTCGGTCAGGGGATGTGCGAGTAACTTGCTCAATACATCGGGCGGGAGGGTCGCCACGTCTGCGCCAGCGAGGGCACATTCGACAACGTGTTTGGGCGAGCGCAAACTCGCGGCCAGCACCTGGGTTTCAAACCCATAATTGTCGTAAATCTGGCGAATTGTTTGAATTAATTCCATGCCATCTTGACCCAAATCATCCAGGCGACCAATGAATGGGCTGATATAAGTCGCGCCTGCTTTGGCTGCCATCAGTGCCTGATTTGCGGAGAAGCACAGGGTCACATTTATGCGAATCCCTTCATCCGAACACGTTTTGATCGCCTTTAGACCATCCGGTGTAATCGGAATTTTCACCACGACCTGTTCGTGGATCGCAGCATTTTGACGCGCTTCGGCAATCATGCCCTCAGTATTGGTGCTGACTACCTCGGCACTTACCGGTCCATCTACGATTTCGCAGATTGCGCGAATGATGTCTTCAAATTCACCTTCTTCTTGCGACATAAGAGAAGGATTTGTCGTCACGCCATCCAGCACACCCATGGCCTGGGCTTCGCGGATTTCGTCTAAATTGGCTGTATCGATAAAGAATTTCATGTATGTCTCCTTATTTATGAATGTACTGGCAACAGAGAGATGTACAACCGGCGTCTCCCAGACAGTTTATCCGCGCAATCTGCGCAATCCGCATCATCCGCGATCTAAAATACGCGCTCGACTAAAAATGAACACATTTCTCTGAGTACTTCTCTCGATTCCGACGAGGGCAACTGGGCGAGGCGTGCTGCTGCAGATTCGGCGCGTGTCTGGCAAGCCTGTTGCGCTTTTTCAATTGCGCCATATTTCCCCATCAAGTCAATCACCCACTCGATTTCTTCTTCCGATGTGGCATCTCGATCTCGATCCAGGATTTCGCGCACTTTCTGATTTTCCTCTGGCGTACAGTGGTTGAGCAAATCGATGACCATCAAGGTGCGCTTGCCCTCGGCAATGTCCCCGCCACGCTCTTTGCCATACCCCCCGGATGTGGTCGTAGGAGCTAATGTCGCATCGGTATCTTCAACGACGATGTTGAGCAGGTCATCGCGAATTTGAAATGCAACGGCAATGGCCTCGCCAAAATCGCCAATCGCCCGCTTCATATCATCGTCAGCACCTGCAATAATCGCGCCCATGGTACAGGGACCGCGTCCGCTATACCATCCCGTTTTGCGCCGCAGCATGTCAACAAAGTCGTTTACATCGGGAATGACTTCAGCCTCGATCCAACCGATATCATAAGCCTGCCCCTCAAATGTTATTTGTGCGCCCTGGATCATTTCACGAAGCAAATCGAGCGTTGTTGTTTCCCCTAAAATGTCGCGATTTGCATGTAATATTTCAAATACCTTGGAATAAAGCGCGTCGCCCACGTTAATGCTCAGTGGAATTCCGTGTATCAGGTGCAAGCACGGCTTTCCGCGCCGCATCAAAGAGGCATCCTCAATATCGTCGTGTACCAGAGCAAAAGACTGAAATAACTCAAAAGCGGCAGCCGTGCGCAAACCCACATTGGGATCACCGTCAAATGCTTCAATGCCCAGCAGCACCAGTGCTGATCTAAACCGCTTGCCACCGCGTTGGGGATAATCGCGCATAGGCGTGTATAAAAAATCAACCGGATCTTTATCTTTCGGCAAGAACCGATACATTTC
>JAJEAX010000095.1 GCA_022822565.1 Candidatus Latescibacterota bacterium | reverse complement strand
GGGAACACCCATTCGGGTGGCTTTTTTTGATGACCGAATTGAGGTCGAAAATCCCGGCATATTGCTGCCGGGTTTGACCTTTGACGATATTCGCCAGGGTATCTCTAAAATTCGCAACCATGTCATTGCACGCATCTTTCGCGAACTCAATCTGATTGAACAATGGGGCAGCGGCATTCCCCGCATCTTTCGCGAGGCTGAAGCACTGGGGCTGTCGGAGTTGCGTATTGAGGAAATCGGTATGCGGATGCGTGTTACCGTACCGTTACTTGAGGACATCGCGGTTCACAAGGAACCCGAACAAGCTACCGAACAAGTAACCGAACAAGTAACCGAACAAGTAACCGAACAAGCAAAACGCATCCTGAACTGCTTAAAAAATGAACCCTTGAGCGCACGCGAGGCAATGAAAGCCCTTGGATTACATCATCGCCCCACGTTTTTTTACAACTATATGCAACCCGTTATGACAACAGGGCTTGTTGAAATGACACAGCCCGAATCGCCGAGGAGCCCAAATCAGAAATACCGCCTCACAGCGAAGGGGAAAATGGCGATTTTTAAGAGCGACCCACCGCAGGATTAGACATCGGCGATGTCTATGTCTTGAGAAGAGTCATCGGTATTCAATTGATCTCAGTTAAAAATTAAACGTGAGCGCGGCGCGAAGCTCTTTACCGGATGTAGGTGCAAGACTCAGGTTAAGGCTTTGCGGCGACACCTTGACCCATTTGTCGGATTTGTCCATTGCGCCAATTATCGTACCAGTTAAAGTGGTGAGAACAGCAGCAGGTACAGCGACCAAAATAAATACAAATTCAGCCCACGCTCTACTTTCGTCGTCGGCTTTATGTACATCCCAAGCAGATAGGGCAAGAATGCCAACTCCAATTCCAAGTCCAATTGCCGCTCCTTTTTCTGTGTTTCTATACTGTCCAATGTTGACTTCAAGGTTGGAGATTGAAGAACGGGACACCTGATAAAAGCTACGACCTCGTAGGATAACGAGTGTGTCTTGCGTCATTTTTACGACCTTGCCAACCATCCATTTCTTTTTAATCGAAGGGACACGGACACGCACTTTGGCATTTCCCTCCTGGAGCAATCGCATAACCATCCATCCTTCAATATCCCGTTGATGTTTCGCAACAGCAAGTGTATCCATCTCATTATATGCTATTTTCCAATTTTTCCAGAATTCTTCCCTCTTTTGAATTACAATACGGTCTGAGTCTCTATCGGTAATCTTTCCAGTTGCATTTTTTTTCTTCTTATCTGATGTATAGGCAATGTGGGCATACCATCCTTTCGTAATCTTTGAAGCATCAATCTGTTCGCGTGACATGATGACAACCTCCGGCAATTCCATATCCCGAATCAACTGATTCACGTCACTCATCTGCTTTAGTATGGCTGATTCTTCGCTCATGATCACTGACAGGACTTTGTCATAGGCAATCGTCTTCTTGGTCCAATGTCCACTGCGAATCGTAAATGAAGTATCTCCAACCACATCAATCCATCCTCTCTCCGTTTTTTCCTGACCGTTGTGGTCGCGATAGGTGACTTGCACATAGGCATCTCGGATCAACGTATTGGCATTGACCTCTGTGCCTTGCAGATATGTGGCTGCATACGCGAGTGTGGGAGCCATCGCATTGATCAGGAAGGCTGCGGTGACAAAGATTACGGCTAATTTTTTCATGAATTTATCCTTCTTTCCGAACCAGTGAACCGCACTCTAAAAATTGAAAGCAACGCTGAGAATATGCACCACCCGTTCATCATCGTAAAAGGCGTCAAAGGACTTACTTGTGTAATCCACCTTCAAACCTATACCATGGGTCTTAAACAGCACGCCTATACCCAGAGTGTTGGGATCTGCAAAGATACGGGGCCTCTTTCTGTGTCCTGCTCGCAGCGAAAATCCCAACTTATCGCCTATAGCGGTATGGTACATATACGTATATTCCACACCTATATCCGTATAAAAGCCATCCTCAGAATCATTTGGATTATTCACATCTACGACCAGGTCCAGAGTGTGAGACAAGAGACCGATGTCCATCAGCGCAATCAAATCAACAAGCACTCCCAGCCGCACATTCTTCGGAAGTCCCCACTGCTCTGGCTCACCTAACCCGCTCGTGCTCAAATTCTCCCCCCCCCATCGCGATCACCGTGTTCCGCAATCCCGTGGCAAAATATGCACCCAGATCAAAGGCAAAAACATTTTGCGTGCGCTCTGGAAAGCTCTGATGAATCAACTTGAGGGTGGTCCCCAATGCAATTCGGTCAGTGATCAGGCCCCCATAAGCCCCAGAAATAGCATACTCGCTGATTTCTAGCGTGGTATTCTCGGACTCGATAGGACCGGTATCGTGATTCACAACAGAAAGTCCCAATGTCCCTATACGCGGCACATTTGCTGAAATGCCAGCCACATAATACTTGATACTACTAATCCAATCTACATACGTAAAATACGCTTCCCGACCTTCCATAAAAGCCAGTCCCGCGGGATTGTACAGCATAGCCTGTCCACTCCCGATCAACCCTACCCCAGCCTCACCCAGAGCTACCGTGCGGGCATTGTTGGGATACTGCAAAAAAGTGAACCCCGTCCCCGTTACCTCATCGGACTCCTGGGCCAATCCCTCGCCTGCTATCACCCCAATCAGTGTACATAACCCGATTAGCGTATATCGTCTCATGGTCATTACCTTTCCCAATTGAACTGGTGGTATTTATCCTGCAACAATCCTTAAAACTCTAAAAGCGGTCCAATAGCCAACGATATGCCCGACTTAAAAGGCGTGATGGATTCGTTCGGCTTTGGCTTGTATAAATTTGCTCGCACCGCAGCCTGCACGCCAATACTCCGATGAAAAGGCAGTATAAATGCAAGCCCGGAAGAAATGTGCGTACTGGATGCGGGAAAACAGACCCCATCGCAGTACCTGAAGTCGTCATTCGTGAGCGACTTACCCATCGCAATCTCCGCCACTACCATACCAGCTGTGCTTCTTAGAACCACAAATTGATAATTCAACAGCAGCGATGACATCCAGAGACGAGAGTGTTTGGGAAAAGGACCTCTCGCATCTGTTTCTACTACCTAGCGAATATATTTTATTCCCAATCGCCCACGCCTCTCACCCGTAAGAAAACGACCAAAATAAAAGGATACAGACCACGGCTGTCTCGTTTGTGTGTCGAAGCCCGCGGCATATGCCCCTCCTCCGGGATTAGATATCCAGGAAACATCATAGGGATTGACGCCTCCATTCCAGCCAATTTCAATATTCAATCCCACACCGCGCCTGCTCTTTATTCTTGAATCTTTTTGCCCTTGAATATCTCGTTGGTGTTTCGCAACAGCGAGTGTATCGATGTCCCTGTATGCTATTTTCCAGTTTTTCCAAAAACTTTCCCTACTCTGGATCACAATACGATCTGAGTCTTTGCCGATAATTTTTCCAATGGCAGTTCCTCTATCTCCGTCTGATGTATAAACAACCTGGGCATACCATCCCGTCGAGATCTTTGACGTGTCAATCGCCCCGCGTGCCATAATCGCAACGGCCTTCTGATCAAAACGTTGTATAGCGGTCTGCGCTGTCTCTAACACTGACTTTTTTACCTCGCGAGCAACGCCTAAAATCGTCAGCTTTTGAACGCACGCCAATGCGATCTCCTTCTTCCAAAACTGTTCCCCTATAATCAACCGCTCTGCATCAACGGCTTGAATATATCCCCTTGCCGTATCCAGTCTCTCCCACTCTCCAGACACTGGATCTCTCTCCCCCCTCCCATAGATGATCTCGACAAAAGCATCGGGCTTAACCGTGCTGCTATCAATCTCACCGGCTTCAAAAGTTACCCAGGCCAATAAGGTCTCTGGCATACATATACTTAACATCCAAACGATTACCGCTATTCGCGCCATAAATTCCTCCTATCGCAATACATGAACACAACTATTGACTCGATAAGGAACAGATCGCTGATGTTAAAAATTAAACATCAGCGCTGCGCGAAGCCCTTTTGTAGATGTGGGTGTAATACTCAGGTCAAGGCGATCAGGAGGCACTTCGACCCATTTGTCGGATTTTGTCATCGCACCAAGTATAGTTGTAAGGGTAGTAATTGGTACCGTTGCATAAAGTGCTAAATAAAATGCTAGACCACGACCATTCAAATATGAATCGCCTGAAGCGTCGCTTGGCGATGCTAATATCGCTATTATAAGAAGTCCACTAATGCCAATGCCGATTGCCAGGCCTTTGAATGTGTTTCTATGCTGTCTAATGCTGACTTCAAGGTTGGAGATTGAAGAGTGAGGCACCTGATAAAATCTACGTCCATAAAGTGTAAGTTCGCCTCGGACAACGAGTGTATCTTGCGTCTTTTTAATCAGCTTGCCAACCAACCATCCCTTCCGAATCGAAGGCGCATAAACACGCACTCTGGGTTCTCCTTCAGAGAGTTGTTGCGTAGATTGTTCCCCATGTCGTTGGGTCTGTCTTACATTTTTTTGTTCTGCAATATCTCGTGTGTGCTGGACAATAACGAGGGTATCCATTTCTCTTGCTTTCATCTCTCGAATAAACCGATTTACCTCATTCATCTGTTTTGCCGGTACCGTTGATTCGTCGCTCATGATCACGGACAGCACTTTGTGATAGGCAATGGCCTTCTTGCCCTTGAATCCTCCTTCTCGGATTGTGAACGAAATTTCACCAATAGTATCAATCCACCCCTTCGCCAATTTTTCCTGATCATTGTTGGCGCGATAAGTGACCTGCACATAAGCATCTTGGACCAACGTATTGGCATTGGCCTCTGCGCCTTGCAGATATGTGGCTGCGTATGCGAGCGTGGGAGGCATCACGTTGAGTAGAATTGCCACGACCATAACAATAGCGACTATTTTCATCAGTTTCTCCTCTGCTATCCTTTACTTTGTACCGAGTGCGTCGGATGTATTATGTTCGTCCAAGTTGCATCGTCACCTGTTTAGAATCGCAGTGTAGCTATTGCTCTCACGTTCCCGTCAGACGCAGGTGCCAGCCCCACTGAAAAACGGCGAATTTCATAAGTATCGCGTGACTGTTCGGACATAATCGTAGCACCAATGAGTGGGAAAATAAAAGTGGCCATCAGGAGTTCATTATTAGCACGCGTTATTGCTATACCTGCTCCGGCCCCTAAGAGACTACCAAGCATTGTATTTAGGAATTTATCAGATGAATCAACCATGCTCACACCGATAGGTACGCCGATCGCATAGCCAATCACTATACCTAAAGCCATTTCTCCCAAGCATGGGGTAACGCAATTATCATCACCTATCACCAACCCCGTGAATCCTCCTAGAATAGAACCCAATCCACCTGTAAGCAAACCAGTACCTATCTTGCGTGCAACTGTTGGCCTGGTTTTAATATCACCCTTCCGCTCTCGGATAAATCGATTCACCTCATTCATCTGCCTTACTGGCACAGTTGATTCGTCGCTCATGACCACCGACACAACTTTATCGTAGGCAATGGTCTTCTTGTCCCTGAATCTTCCTTCTCGGATTGTGAACGAAGTTTCACCAACCGCATCAATCCATCCCTTCGTCAATTTCTGCTCTCCATTGCTATCGTAATAGGTGACTGCAACATAAGCATCTTGGACCAGCGTATTGGCATTGATCTCTGAACCCTGAAAGTATGTGGCGGCATGTGCGAGTGTGGGAGCGATCACGTTAATCAAGAGGGCTGTGATGACAAAGACAGCGCTTAATTTTTTCATGAATTTCTCCTTCTTTCCGAATCAGCGAACCGCATTCTAAAAACCAAACGCAACGCTGAGGATATGCACCCGTTCATCAAAAACAGATTTAAAAAACTTGCTCGTATAATCTACCTTCAAACCTATACCATGAGTCTTAAGTAGCACGCCAATACCCAGGGTGTTGGCACTTGAGATACTACCTGACCTTTTTCTTTGTCCTGTTCTCAGCGAAAATCCCAACATATTGTCTATAGCGGTCTGGTGTATATATGTATATTCGATACCTATGTCCGTGTAGAAGCCATCATTAGAATCGTTTGGATTATTCACATCCACGACCAGATCCAGATTGTGAGGCAAGAGACCGATATTCGTCAGTGCAATTAAATCAAGAAGCACTCCCAGCCGCACATTCTTCGGCAGTTCCCACTGCTCAGGCTCACCTAACCCACTCGTGCTCAAGTTCTCCACCCCCGTCGCGATCACCGTATTCCGCAATCCCGTGGTAAAATATGCACCCAGATCAAAGGCAAAGACATTTTGCTTGTGATCCTCCCCGGGAGAATTCACATGGATCAGCTTGAGAGTGGTTCCTACCGAAATCCGATTGGTAATCATGCCCCCATAAGCCACAGAAATGGCATAATCGCCGATTTCTTGCGTGCCCCAATCGAAATTCACCGCAGAAAGCCCAAATGCCCCTATACGCGGCACATGTGATGAAACGCCAGCTACGTAATTCCTGGTACCGCTAATCCAATCTACGTACGTAAGATACACTTCCCGACCTTCCATAAAAGCCAGTCCCGCTGGATTGTACAGAATAGCCTGCCCGCTCCCGATCACCCCCACACCCGCCTCACCCAGAGCTGTCATACGGGCATGGGTGGGCAACTTCAAAAACGTTCCCGTGATAGACTTCTGGGCAGATCCCTCACCCGCCATCAACCCAATTAGTATGCATAACCCAATTAGCGCATATCTTCTCATGGTCATTACCTTTCCAAATATCGGATGATTATAGAACAGCACTGATCCTGAATTCCAGAGCATGTGCTCCCTCTCCACCTGACCAGGTAATATGATCTCGCACTTCCAGACGCAGGCTTCTGCCTTTATGAGACCACCAAGTGGTACCGGCCCCGACATTGAATAGACTCGTGCTTCCCTCCCTCACCAAAGCCGTATAACCAATTGACAGAAAAGGAACGCTAGTATTCAGGCGATGTTTTTTTATTAGATGAAAGTTTCCATTTATCGAAAAAACACCAACGCCCCACTCCAATGCTTCAATTGGTGCGCCATACCCTGCCTCTATACTCGTGCTAAATTGCCCAGTTCCAAGCTCAAACCCGGCAAAAACGTGAACAAAACTAATACTAAAATTTTCCCCAATCAAAATGACCGTACCAGGCGCAACACCCAAAAAGGTCCAAACGCTTCGATACGCTGTCGCAACAGCACCGCCAATCTCATCCCCCGACCTATCCAACTCGCGGGCGGAGTCTGAAATGATCAGCTTTTGAATGCGATCCAATACGACCTGCTCTTCCCAAAATCGTTCGCCAATGATCATATACTCCGCATCAACAGCTTTGACATATCCTTTTACATTATTCAGTCTCTCCCACTCTCCTGACACCGGATCCCGCTTCCCCTGCCCATAGATAACCTCGACAAACGCACCGGGCTTAACCGTGCTGCTATCAATCTCACCAGTTTCAAATTCCGCCTTTGCTTCTCTTTTGGGCTGTTCTACCCTTGTCTTTACCCCTTTTTTAGCCTGCTCTATTTCTCTTACTCTCATATTCCGAATAAACCGATTCACCTCATTCATCTGCTTTGCTCGCACGGTTGATTCATCGCTCATAATCGCCGACACAACTTTATCGTAGGCAATGATCTTCTTTCCCAAAAATGTTCCAAACCGAATTGTAAAGGAAGTCTCACCAACCGCATCAATCCACCCCTTCTCCAATTTCTGTTTGCCTTTGCTATCGTAATAAGTAACTGCGACATAAGCATCTCGAATCAACGTACTCGCATTTACCTCTGTGCCTTGCAAGTATGTGGCTGCGTGTGCGAGTGTTGGCATCATCGCATTGAGCAAGAGGGCTGTAGTGACCAGGATGGCGATGGCTCTACTCGCGTTGTATTCGGCATGCATGGATTTCTCCTTTTGTGTCGTACAAAAAAAATCGCATTTCGTTCCTCATCTACGCAAGGCGCAGTGTGACGAGTTGACATCGACACCCCAAAAAAGGGGTGTCGGGCATTGTCAACAGTCACGCAGGAATAGAAATGCGGGAATGTCCTACCTATTTACCGAAACATGGGGGATCAGTCCATGTCTATACTCGGCTATTGTATTCAGCAGATACCCGACATCACGGCACCTGCTTGACTGTTGACAAAAATAAAATATATCATTCCCGCGGGTTTTCAAATATTTTTTTATGTAATTTATATTCAATAATTTGAACAGAATCAGGCCGCAATTTTGCTATAAGAGAGAATATAATATTGGGAGATTTTTTTATTCCAAATAGCGCGTATTGGCATTGATCTCTGCGCCCTGCAGGTATATGGCTGCAAGTACGAGGGTAGGAGCCATCGCGTTGGACAGGAGTGTCGCGGTTACAAAGACAGCAGTTAATTTTTTCAGGCGTTTCTTCCTTTTGAGACAGTAGCTAACTCAAAATCGAAGCGTGGCAATCGCTGATAATTTTCCATCGGAATTAGGTGCCAGACCCACAGAGAAACGGCTGGCTCCAGGAGGTCTTCGCGTAAGCTCGGACATAATCGTGGCTCCGATGATGGGACCAATAAGAAAAGATGGCCAGAGTTCCTCTTTGGTTTTGGTCAGTGCAATCCCCGTTGCGCCTCCTATCAGGGTGCCTCCCAATGTACCTATAAATCGATCATGGGGATCTGCCCAACTAACACCCCAAGATACTCCGGCTAAATAACCAACCACTGCGCCCAGAGCAACTTCATCATCTATACAAATATCACTTGAATTTTCGCAGACGTTTTCATTGATATTCGCCCCGATTACACCCCCCAAAATAGTGAAAAAGGGACCCCCAAGAACACCACCTACCACCTTACCAACAATCCGCCTGGATTTGTTCTCTATTTTCACCAAAAGTATATCTGTTGTCTTTTTGAACCTATCCATTCCGAAAGATGATTCTGCAAGGATCAGTTGTCGTATGCGCTCAAAGGCTATACGCTTACCAAAACCCTGACCAATGGTCAGACTCTCAGCATCAACAGCATGAATGTAGCCGCTTGCCGTAGAAAGTTTCTCACCCATCCCATAGATGACCTCGGCATAGGCACCGACTTCAACCTTGCTGCTGTCAATTTCCCCGGCTTCTAAGACTACTCCTGCCATTATGGTCTCTCGCATAAACCGATCCACCTCATTTATTTGCTTCCCTCGTGTGGCTGATTCTTCGCTCATGATCACCGACAGGACTTTGTCATAAGCAATGGTCGTCTTGCCAAAAAGTGCTCTACTCCGAATCTCAAATGTGGTTTCATCAATAGCATCAATCCATCCCTTCTCTAATTTCTGTTTGCCCTTGCTATCGTAATAAGTGACTCGCACATAAGCATTCCGAACCAGCGTATTGGCATTGATCTCTGCGCCCTGCAGGTATATGGCTGCAAGTACGAGGGTAGGAGCCATCGCGTTGAGCAGAATTGCCACCACCATAAGAATAGAAAGAGACCTAAAAATAGGCATGTACACCCCCACCTGCATAAACGCCAGCGAGACCTTTAGATTGAGAGCCGATTTTTTCCCTGCCAAACCCTTGACCGATCTCCACGTTCAAACCGAGAGGAATCCCTCCAAGTGAAAACACAAGCTCGCCTCCGAAAGCGAGACCTGTTGCCAGCGTCGTGGTTTTGACAGTATCCTGGCGGATATCCTTCTCTTTTTTGGATTGCCAGCCGCCTTCGAGAGTGAAATGAAGTCGGGCCAGGTTCCACCTGCTCTGATGCTCGAATATGGCATACGAAACGCCAGCGCCTAACATATGGTCGCTATCCTGACCATTGAGAATGAAACGTCCAACGGCTTGAAGATAGACGGGTGCCAGTCCGTTATAGCGAAAACTAATACCACCAAATGTGGGTGTAGCCCCCTGAAGTCCAATACCATAACTCTTGGTGAGATCAGTTTTTTTCGCCTGAACCGGAAAACTGAAGGTTACAATCGAAAGGATACAGATCAGATAAGAAATTGAGCGTGTCATTATTTTCTCCTTTTTAATTTTTCGTTGACCAACATTTGTCATGGATGATACACTACATCTCCGCCTGCTGAAGGCGATCATTTTGCGATATCTCATCAGCCCGCTTACCCCGCGGCCCGACCAGCAGCAGCGTCAGCCCCACCTGCATCCAGAAAAGCCTCCGAACCCGCCGAATAATACCCACAGCCAAACCCATCTTTGGATCCAACCCCATCAAATGAAACAGAAACACATGCCCACCTTCAAAAACGCCCATCCCGAGCGGAACAAAAAAGAACGCCGCGTTAATCACAATCATCAGCGCGTGGAACAGATACACCGAAACAAACGGCATCGGTTCACCCAGCACGTAAAGAATCGCGTAAATCTCCAGCGTCCCCAGGCTCCAGCCCAACAGATGCAAACCCAACAACCCTGCCAAACGCCACCTGTTCAGCCGATAAAACTGCGCCAACTTCTCATCAATCTCCACTGCCTGGTCGCGAAACCGCTCCAAAAACGTAAGCCGCAGCCACAACATCAAATTCAAAAACCGCGCAAAGGGACTTCGGCGCTGCCTGAAAACCGTCCAAACAACCCCCAGAACAGACAGCACCAGAACAGCGATCAGAGCACCTCGCACCTCAGCCGGCCACGAAAACCGCTGCAAACCCAGCACAACACCACCTATCACAAAAATCACCCCACCAATCATCTCACCCGTCTTATTGATCACCAGAGACGACACCCCGCGGGAAACGCACATCTTATCTCTAAGCACAATCGCCTTGCCGACCTCCTTACCAACCTGCGATGCTGGCGCCACATTGCCCACTGCCTCGCCAGCCAACTGCACCCACAGCAACTGCCTCAAACGCGGTCTCTCCGCCCCGCGATCAAAGCATGCCCGCCACATCCACGCATGATGAACAGATACCACCAGCGACAGACCGATCACCAGCACATACCCCCAACCCATCATCAAAACATGCTGCAATACCTCTGGGGCGCTGAGCTGATACAAAAGCACACCCAGGCCGACAAATCCGATCAGACAAAGCACGATATGCGTTCCCTGTTTCATGCCATCCTCCTGAAAATCGCTATCTTACACAACAACCCGTTTAGCAGCCGTAACAACTGGAATCGCCCGAATAACACAAAGCGCGACCGTCAGATACGTCGCCATCAAAGTAAACATCTCAAGTCCCGACAAAAATGCAGGCATCAAACCCGGCATCAGTTGCACCGCATTCAGGCTGAACAACAGCACAAACGCGACCACCTTAGAAGTCCCGTACGTCGCCCGGCTCACGCGCGAAGCAACCAGCGCGAACCCAAGCCGCGACTTCATCATCGTTGACTCGCCAAACGCTGTGAACCCTTTGGTCAGGGCACAACTGCGAATCGCATCCGTCACAAACCCCCTGCTGAGCACCACAATCGGCACCCAAAGCGGAATGACATGCAACCACGCAAACACCACCCACCACACATTCTCCGCAATCCGATCCCCCACAATATCCAGCACCCCCCCGACCTTACTCTCGCAACCCAACCGCCGCGCGAGATACCCATCCAGCCAATCCATCACCAGCGCAACAAAAGCGAGCGGTACCGCAACCCACGCCAGCATCACATCGCCAGACACAGCAAAAGCCGTCGCCAGGAACAGAAGAACCACTCGAGCCGCGGTAATCAAATTGGCAACCTGACCTGGAAACGCGGTCGCAAACGTCGATGTAAGCGTTGACATCTTAGCCTCCTCCTGAAAGGTTTGGGCGACCCTGTGGGATCGCCCCTACGGGATTCGGGCGAAAGATTTTTCGCCCCTACGTTTTGTTCACTTCCCGATATATGCAAATCCCGTGCCAAAACCATTTTACCCCTGAAAAAGGCCATTTCACCCCAAAAACCGCCCAAACAGTGCAAACTAAATATTGCACCTGCAAACTGAGTACTGCACAGCAGGCACAAAAAAAACCGGAGACACAATGTGTATCTCCGGATCAGTAAAGTTGCAGGAATTGGGGACTGGCTACCGATAAATCCCGGGATCGATCCCATGCTCCTTCAGCTTCTGTTGTAGCGCCTGCCGTTTCATGCCAATCGCCGGTGCTGTACGGCTAATATTGCCCTCGTAGTATTCCAAAGCAGATCGAATAAACGCAACCTCAAAAGACTGCACAACCTCCTGCTTTGCATCTTGAAAAAACACCCCATCCCGCCAGACAGAATCCGCGCGCTCCGCAGACTCAGTTTCCCTAACCTCCTGGGGAAGCAAATCGCGACGCAACTCGGACCCATCCGAAAAAATAACCGCCCGCTCGACCAAATGCATCAACTCCCGTATATTGCCCGGCCATGCATACACCATCAGCATCTTCATCACATCCGGCGGCACATCCGTCATCGCCTTGCCGTGCTGATCATTAAAACGTGCTAAAAAATGCTGAATAAGCAGCGGAATATCCTCCCGCCGATCCCGCAACGGCGGCAAAAAAATATCCACCACCTTCAAGCGATAAAAAAGATCCTCCCGGAACCGTCCCTCTGCAATCTCCGCTGACAAATCCTTATTCGTCGCGCTGATAATCCGAACATCCACCGTCACCGTCTCCGAACCGCCCAGCCGCTCAAACTGTTTCTCCTCCAGCACGCGCAACAACTTCGCCTGCGTCTCGATGTGCATATCGCCGATCTCGTCTAAAAACAGCGTCCCCCCATCCGCAAGCTCAAACTTGCCCTGCCGCCGCGCAGTCGCCCCGGTAAACGCGCCCCTCTCATGCCCGAACAACTCGCTCTCGATCAACTCCGTCGGCAACGCCGCCGCATTCACCGCCACAAAAGGCCGCGCCTTTCGCCCGCTCTGCTCGTGAATCGCCCGCGCCACCAACTCCTTACCCGTACCGCTCTCCCCACCAATCAGCACCCCCGCATCGGTCGTCGCCACCTTGCCGATCAAATCATAGACCCCTTCCATCACACGGCTGCGACCAATCAACAACCCGAACCCCGACTGCTGCCGGATCTCATTGCGAAGCGTCTCATTCTCCCGTCGCAACCGCACCGTCTCCAGCACATTCTCCACCAAACAGCGCAACTCATCCACATCGTAGGGCTTGCTCAAATAATCGTACGCCCCCGCCTTCATCGCCTCCACCGCAACCCGCTCCGACCCATACGCTGTAATCACAATAACGGGCCGCGCATCCCCCTGATCAGCCAACCGCTTCACCAGCGTCAACCCATCCATCTTTGGCATCTGAATATCGCAAATCAACAAATCTGGATTGCTCTGCGCCACAGCCGCCAGCGCCGCCTCACCGTCCTCTGCCTCGACAATATCACACCCCAGTGCCGCGAGTGCCCGCTTCAACCCGTACCGCGCCGCAGGGTCATCATCCACAATCAGAATTTTATGCTGCATCGTCCCCCCCGGGAAGTTGAACCGCAAGCACCGCCCCTGTCCCCTCTGCATTTGCCACCTCAATCGCCCCCCCCATGCGCTCCACATCGCGCTTCACAATCGCAAGCCCCAACCCCGTACCCGAAGCCTTTGTCGTAAAAAACGGCTCAAAAATGCGAGCCTGATCTTCCTCTGAAATCCCCGGACCCGTATCCGACACCCGCACCTCCACACCGCTTTGCAACCGCCGCGCCTGCACCGTCAACCGCCGCTCTGTGCAATCACCATCCATAGCCTGAATACCATTCAAAATCAAATTAAAAAACACCTCTTTCAAATCCTCTGGATCGCCCTTCACCGCGAGACCATCATCCACCTCAAAACAGATCTCCACATTCTGTCGCTCTGCCTCGTGAAACAAAATCAGCACCACATCTTCCAGCACAGCCTTCAGGTCCAACACCTGAAACCCATCACCCTGCTTGGGTTGGGCAAACCTGAGCAAGCGATCCACCACGCGGCTTAACCGATCAATCTCGCGCAACACCACAGACAAATCGCCCGCCTTTGTCTGATCGCCCTGTAAATCCTCCCGCAACACAGTCGCAATCGCCTTGATCGAACTCAGGGGATTCTTCACCTCGTGTGCAATACTCGCCGAAAGCAACCCCAACGCCGAAAGCCGCTCCGCCTCATACATCTGCCGCTCCAATTGCAACCGCCGCTCCACCAGGCGCGTATTTTCAATCGCCAATGCAATCTGATTGCAAAGCGTACCCAACAAATCCCATTCCTCGGAAGAAAAAGACCCCCCGCGTTTTTTTTCACCCAGACAGAGCAAACCAACCGGCTTTTCCTCTTGCAGCACCAGAATACACAGTTCAACCCCTTGCTTTGCGAGTATTGCGGTAAGTGCCGGATGGTGCAAATCGCCTACATCCAGCGGGCGGCGATGGGTCAACAACCAGCCGACCACCGCTTCAATCTGCACCCCGTTCCCATCCCCAAATGGTGTGACAGGTGGCTCAAACCCCGGCAAACCACCGCTTGCCATCACCTCCACCTGACTCACTTGCCCCTCTTCATACTCAAACACCACCAGCGAAACAGCGTGTACCTTCAACACAGTCCCGACCGCATCCACCACCGACTGCAACCGGCTCTCCAACGCGTGCGGCACATTCAGCGTTTGACTCAGCGAACCCAGCAAATGCTGGTATTCGTATCGCGCCCTGAAAAACAGGCGATTGATGATCCCCTGCAACCTGTTCTTGATCGGCTGAAACAGAAAAATCAGCAGCGAAATCAAAATCGCCTCAACCACCTCTACCCTGAACCCACTATCCAGACGCCCCAATGCCTCTGCAACGCGCCGAATCACCAGCAAATAAACCGTCAACACAATGCCCGTCAGCGCAGAATAAAACAACGCGGGATTCACCACAATCTGAAAAAAACTATACCGATAAATAAAATACCCCAGAATATACGCCGGCGCGATAGGCGAAAGAAAAAGCACCAGCGCGAGCACCGGCCCCACAATAGCACTCTGGAGCAACCCAAGCGGATAGGCAAAAACCGTCAAAACCGCAATACCCGTCAGCGCGAATGCCATCAACCGACAAAACACCTTATGT
>JAJEAX010000365.1 GCA_022822565.1 Candidatus Latescibacterota bacterium | reverse complement strand
CGACTTCCCCGCGGTTCAATACGCCCGGTACATGAAGGTAGCCAGCTATATCAAAACAGTAGTTTTCTTCGTTGCTCATGAGTTCTTGATCCATTATATCCCCCTCAGGTTGGTATGCCTATTGACGAAATTGAGTGCCAGTCATTAATTAGTCTAAAACATGTGTTAAATTATATTAAAAAACAAGAAAAATACAGTCTCAAATAAAAAAATACCCGCTCTAAGCGGGCACTTCTGCGACGTAAATATAGTAGATGTACTCTACGGCGGTCGCCGCGGCGGTATCGGTTGAATAATTTTTCTCTGTTCGGAGGTCAGGCGCTCTAATAATCCGTCCGATGGGACGTAGTGAAATCGCGTGCGGATGAAGCGCGGGGAATACCGATAGACTACGGTGCGGCGATACCCTTTGTTCGTGCGTTCGGCAGATCCATGTGAGATTGCGTCTGTGAAGAATAGCGCGTCTCCCGCTTTCATGTACATTTCTTCCATGCCTGCGGCAGTTCCAGCGGGTTCTTTGCCATAGCTCACTTTTCCCTCGCCATCTACGAGCAATCTGGGATGTATTTCTGTGCTTTTATGGCTGCCGGGTATCAGGACTGTTGGTCCGTCTCCGGGTTCAATATCCGTCAATGCGACCAGCACGTTAATCTGACCTACCATCCACGCGCCGGTGTTGTGTTGCCGAAAGGTGAGATAACACAAGGGGGCGTGTCCGCCGCAGTGGATATGGATAAAGCCACCGGGTCCGCGTACGGTTAAAAAGTTTTCGTGGATCGAAATGCCGTTCACGTCGGCGTTGATGTAGCGTTTGGCCAGGTCAATCCAGGACGGATGATCGATTAATCGCTCGAATACCGCGCCGGCTTCGATGATGTTCTGAAAGTTCAAGCCGTCTTTTTCACCGTAGGTGTGCGTTTCCACATGGCCGATCCACGCGCCTGTATCGTCACTCGCACCCCGGCGTTTTTTGCCATGCACGTATTCCCAATGGTTATCTACCCATTGGTTCATTTCGCACACGTCCTCCTGAGATACCGCGTTTTTCAGGTGCAGATAGCCGTGTAAGTCGAATAAATAATCTTGCAATTGCTGGTCTGCATTACCCATAAGCACCTTTCTCGTGCCGTCCCAATAACCGCTGCATGCGCGCATCGGTTCCTGTCCAGACGTATTCTGGCATGCGGTAATCGATAAATGGATATAACCGCTGTGCGATGATCCGCTGGCTGTACACGACGGAGCCTACATAGCGGACTTGATCGGATTTGTTTTGCGATCCCCGATGCCACACTTGATTGTGGAACATGCACAGATCACCCGGGTCGCCGATCATGGATACGGGTCCTTGTCCATCAAACTCGGGAGCTTCCGTTTTGTCCGGTCGCCTGCCCGCGTAATGGCTGCCCGGCACTACTTCTGTGACGCCGTATTCGATGGCGTCGGCTCGGCTTAGCGGGAATAATACGTTCAATACAAAACACGGTAACGGGATTTTTTTGTTGTGCTCGGGCACATCGTCTGGCAATGGAAAGAGTATGCGGTCATCCAGATGCCAGCCACCGCCCTGACCGGGTTCGTAACGCAGGGCATTTTGCGACATCATGTGGCAATCATCACCCAGGATCGCTTCTGATAGGCTGACATAAGGTTCCCGCGCGATCAGGTCCCTGAAGTTGATGTCATACTCGAACATTCGCATCATGCTGATGCCCCGAATGTGGTCTCCTTCGGCTTCGTGCATTTTGGGGTCCTGATATTTTCGCTCCATTGTCTCCCGCAATGTCAGTACTTCTTTTTCGTTTAATACGCCTTTTAGGAACAAATATCCATCACGCTGAAATTGCGCGACCAGATCCCGGGTTTTGTCTGCGCCATAAGGTTTGGCGTTTTTGTCGATTACGCTGTTTGTGGTGTACATTGTCACCTCTCTATTTTATTAATCCCAATATATCCTCATACACGGCAAGGCCACCAAAATAGGTAAAGGCGAGGCCCGAGATTATATTGAGCGCGACGAGGAACCAGCCCATTTGCAATGGGGGTGGGACGAATTTGCGGTCGATATAGATCATCGCAAAGCACCAGGGGCCAGCGAGGAGTACCCCGGTGATGTGTAGAGGGATTGTCATAATTGAGATTGGGTTCCAGCCTACGCCATTCGGGTCCTGGGTGGCTGTCCACCATGCGTATAGAACGAGTGCGCTACCCGCAATTGCGGTGTATCCCAGCGTCCATTTTCGCACGTCGTTCAATGATAGGTCGCGCCATTTGGGGGTTATTGCGCGTATGCTTTCATGCGCCGTGCGGACGTATAGTTCATAAGCGCCGTACACGGTGCCAAAAATTGCGAAGAATACGCCGAGCTTATACAATCCCGAGAGAAATGCTTTGACGCCCGCGCTTTCGTGCAATGCGGTTAAAAATACGACCTGGTGGTTGTAGAGGTCCATACCGGACGGTACGATTTCTCGCGGATGCAAGAGGGCAGCACCCAAAATCAAAAAGGCCGCTGTGAACAATAATACGCTGGCAAATGATACGAGTGTATCGACCAGCGGTGCTTTTAACCACGCCTTGCCCAATTCGAGATTTTCCGGGGTTTCCGAGATCGTTTCTTCCCCGTTGCTGCGTCGGCCAATCATTCCCCACACTTTTTCGCGCAACATGCCCACATAGCCCACATAGTCCTGTACCCCGCCACCGATTACGCCCATGTACGCGACCATTTCGACAATTAGCGTGCGGTCTGCAAACATCGGGTTGCGCGATACCCATTCTGGATATACCGGGAATGTGGGGACTACTGCACCCATTAGCGCGGCGACCCAATCGGGATTTGCCGCTACTGTCGCAATTAACATGACCAGCAACATCAATCCCACGAGTGAGGTCTGCGCCTTTTCCAACAAGCCATAGCTCTGTTTCAGGGTTAGTAGAATTAAAAATGCGATAAATATCAGAGAGATTAAATGCGGATATCGCGCCGGGTCGTCAAATAATATCCACGACGAGATCGTGCCGAGCATGATGGGCAAGCTGGATAAATAAAATGGAAAACTCACGACCATTACTACGCCTACAACTGCTGGAAATAATCCTCTTGGACCGGGCAGCTGTGCCCAGCGTTCCATGGGATGCTCGCCGGTTAGTGTCATATATCGCGCTGCGGAATACACTTGAATGACCTTTGTGATGCAAAATAGGCTAAATGCCCAGAACATCGCGTAGCCAAAGATCGCCCCGCTGCGCGATGCCCACACGGTTTCTCCACTGCCGATCGTTACCGATGCGATGATTGCGCCTGGTCCGAAAAATTTCAAGAAATCGCCGATCTTCCGCGAGCGCAATGCCGCCGCCAGTTCTGGAAATTCCAATTTTTTTGATTCTGTCATGGTTTCTCCTGTAGAAGACGCGGTGCTATTTTATCGCTATTGGATTTCCAGGGGAACCCGTGCCGCCTTTCAGGCGCAATGGAGAAAATACAAATGCAAATTCATATACCTGATCTTTTGCCAGTTCTTCCAGATCCAGGTTTTCTAATATGTAAATTCCATGCTGGGCGATGAGCAGTTGATGTACGGGAAAAGCCAGCGTGCCATCCTCACCGGGTACGACTTCCATGCCCCAGTTATCGCCTGCGACCATCGCAATTTTTTGATTTACCAGCCACTGGCCCACAGCCATTCCAATGCCCGGCTGGCCTTTATTGAATGTCTCGTTGTCTTTCATCCACAGGATGCCGTGTCCCGTGCGGAAGATGACTACATCGCCTTCTCCCACGGATACATTTTGTTTTTTTAGCGCGCCCTCGGTATCGGCGACTGTGATTACGTATCCGATCTCCAATCGCTCGACACCTTTGTATCCGGCCACGTCGATCAGTACGCCGCGCGTGAAGAATGTCCCCACCTTTTCCACACCCAATTTTTCCAGGCCATACGCTTTGCTGAAGTCTGAGCCTTTGAAGCCATTGTAATACACATCCTCGTTTCCTACCCGCGTGCCAATATGTCCCAATCCATCGAATTGGGTACCGATTTGGCCGATTTCGCCACTGAACATTTCATCGTGCCACACGAGTTGGTTATCACCGAGCGGCCCACCACTTGGTCCGCCGACGATTGTCAAGCTGTAATGCCGGGACCCAAATAGCGGTATTCCGTGTTCATATACTTTTCCCAATTGGTAGATTTTGCCGGTTTTGATCAATTTGGTCGCTTCCATCACTTTGGCGGGTGTCAACCGGTTTGCGGCACCCCGTTCATCTTTGGGACCCCACTCCGATGGCGATTGCTGGGCATATACTGGCACCAGCATCAAATTGACCAGTAGCGTTATAAATAGTATATGTTTCACGATTTCCCTCCTTTGAGATCGCAGATTACACGGATTATGGGATTGCACAGATTAAAGCCAGTTCTATGATATTCCTCAGATGATACAGCAGTCAGCCCGCCCAGTCCCCGGTCTTTTACGTCTTACATCTTTGTGTCTTCGTGTCTTCGTGTGAGGCCCTTTCACCTCTTACCTTTTACGCCTTACCGCTTCTCATAAAGCGCGATGCTTACCTGCGTACCGGGGAATAGTGCAGATGGATACACCCACATGTCGTCTTCCCGAATGTACACCCGTTCATCTCCCGAGCGAATGTGTAAACGCCCGTTGTTTTCCCGGCAAATTTGTTTCACAATGTATAGCCCCAGTCCCCGTGTATCGCCTCGCGAGACGGTTTTCTGAATCGCCATTTTTATTGCCTGTCCGTGCGACCAATGCGCTGTTTCGTGTCCTGTTGATAGGCTCTCTCGAATGCCAATGCCCAGGTCGCATACGCCGATGATCGCAAATTTTCTGTTCAATCTGTGATTGGTATAGCGCTGCGCGACTACAAACCCTTTATCTCCGCTGTGGTCCAGGATATTGTGACACAATTCGGCTACGACATTTTTGAATCCCGTAATTTCCCTTACGGTATAGTGTAGCTCTTCACTCAAGATGGTGCCGACCCGCGATTCAATTACGCTCAGAACTTGCTCGATATCGCTCCTCTGTTCGATGGTCGTAATTTCCAGCAGGCTTTCGTTGCGGGTTCTCGGCTGTCCCGTTTGCGGTGCTCGCGCTACTGTCACATAAGACATCAGCGCGTCAAATACTTTCATGCGGGTCAAATAACGCTCGACGTCTGAATTTTCGGGCAGTCGGCACGTAATATCCCAGTATTTGGCACTCAGATGTCGGCCTATCAAACACAACATCCCCATCCCATAAGGATCGACAAAACCCAATTGCGACAGATCCAGAACGATGTTGTCTTCATCTCGTTGCGACCAGAATGCTCCGAGATCGCGCAGTACGTTGTCACACGAAACAGCCGATAAATTCTGTTCCGCTATTGCCAGTGTGTTGTTATCCATGTGATCATTAGTTACGCACGCGGAATATGGCTCGGCGTTTGACGAGTTTTTTGATCTGCAAATCCGTTACTGCGACCTCGAGTTTATAGACGCCGCGTGGCATTTTGGACAGGTCGATTTCCAGGAAGGTGAAGTCGTCGGATTTGTCGCCGGCATATACCGAACTGATCGATGTGCGGCTTTGCTGTCCGGCCCGGCGCAGTTCTTCGACTGATTCGGCCATCAAATTGCGTTCGGCCGGCATGTATTGCACTTCAAAATCCACGGTTTGGGCTTTGAGATCTTCTTCACCGCCGGTCATGGCGTCGCCTACCACATCTTCTTGATCCTGCATTTCACCTTCGGCAATTTCGACATCCGTGCCGTCGAGTGCGCTGCCTGTATCGAGAATGTCACTGCTGAAGCGATCATCTATTTCCGCTTGCGCCAATTCTTCAGCGGTTGGTACAATTAGTAATCCGCCTACCTTTTTGAGAGCTACGGCGCCAAACATCGCGGGATTGACTTCCCGCTGATCGGGAACGCCAATGGTGTAGGTGATTTCATATTGGGTGCGCCCAAATTCGTCTTTTTTCAGGTTGTAAATTTCCATATAGATATATGCCGATTGCCCGGTGCGATACGCGCGGAGAGGATTGGGTGCAATGCGCAGATCCATTCGCGTTTCGGGAAAGGGTTTGACCAGTTCAATTTTTTTGGCGAGTAGCAGGTCGCTCATGTCCAGGCTTGATTGGGATACAGAAAAAAGGCGTTCTGCGCGGAATGTGCCGATGGATCCGCTGTTCCTGTCTCCCACTTCGACCACGATATTATACGTGCCCTGGGGAAGTTCCAGGGGGCGTTGGCTCAACAAATACTGCGGGGCATTGCCCCCTTTGGGTTTTTCTTGCGCAATTGGTCGGATATTGCGGTAGATATCTCGCCACCGGTAATCGAACATAAATAAACCCTCATCCATGACGATCATCCGGTCGTCGTTTGCTTTTAATTTGCCCGTGGGAATGGCATAAGCGATTTCCACGCGCATATTTTTTCCCGAGCGGAAGGCGGTGATCTGGTGTGGCATGGAGTATTTTCTGTTTTGAAAAGGATCGACAAAGCGCGCTTCTTTTTCTTTGAACGCCGCGCGATTTTGTATTTCAAAATACTCTTCGCGCATTTTGTCACTCGCCCATTGCGGGTTAGTAGATTTTCTGAAGAGCGTTTGCGCTACCTGTGTTGCATCCACATTGCGCGTTCTCATCGCGTTGGGGTCTCCGCCTATGACATCTACCGTACTGCTGGGTCCCACTTCGCCTGCAAATCCCCAACCGTCAACGCCGTTCACACTTTGAAATGTGAATCTGTATCCGCCGTAATACCAGGTTTCCTTGAACATGGGAAATACGCCTGTTGTGCGGCGCTGATATTTTCCGTATTTGATGTAGGTTTGTCCGCGAATGGTCTTCCAGCCTTCGATGTTCCGCGCGGGCACGCTAAAGCGCAGATTTGCGTATGCCACGCGACCGTAGTGCTCCATCCGACGCTCGTTGTGATTGGTCAGAAAGAGAGGATCGTTTTTGTTCCAGAATTCCTTCAATGTGTCAGAGTCCTTCCACTCGCCATCATCGCTCACTTGCATGGCTTTTGCGATGCGCGCACTGTCTTCTTTTGATGCGATGAGATCTACGGATTCCATCATTTTGCGCTGTTCGGGACCCATGGCGGCGATGGCTTTTTCATACAATTTGTTCGCCTCTAAAAGCTCTCCTTGAATTTGATGGGAGTAGGCTAAAAATAACTGCGCGTTGGTATCGCCCGGGAATCTCCGCATCATTCGCCGCATCACCCGTTGCATGGCGGGGATTCTTCTGTGTTCCAGATGCGCCAGTCCCAACAGATAATAGGAGTCCTGATAATCCCTATCGACCTCCAGGCTCTTTTCAAATAGCATCACAGCCTGGTCGTATTCGTTTTTGGCAAAGGTCCGAATGGCTCGCCGCTGCGGTATGACCCGGTCGCGCGTGATCATGTATTCGCCGAATATATGGCGACCGGCATCATAAGCTGCTACGGCTGCATTGGGAAATTTTTCTATGACTTTTTCATAGTGCGCCTTTGCTTCGCGCTGAAATCCCCGGTTCCACAATGCTTCGCCGTGCAAGAGTTGATATTGCAAATTTTCCGGTTCAATCCGAATCGCTTTTTCGCTGGCTTCTACTGCGCGGCGTCGAAACTCGGGCGTGTCCAGGCGAATGTAGAGACGTGTCAGTTGGGCAAGTGCCGGGGCGTATTTGCCGTTTTTCTTGAATACTTGCTTGAATTCTTCCACGCTTTCTTTGGGTTCGATCTCGTTCATGCGCGCGAGGGCAGCGTGATAGAGCGAATCTACTTCGCTGGTCCATGCCGGTGCTGCGATCAGGCAGGTGAGGATTAAAAGCGAGAGGGCTTTCATGGGAGGCTCCATGTGAAGGTTTTTTTTGCTTATTCACGCACTCGGAACACGGCGTTGCGTTTTACTTGTTTTTTTGCGTTTAAATCCGTTATTGCGACTTCGAGTTTGTAAATGCCACGCGGCATCGTCGATAGGTCGATTTCCAGGAAGGTGAAGTCGTCGGATTTGTCGCCGGCATATACCGAACTGATCGATGTGCTGCTCTGCTGTCCGGCTCGGCGCAGTTCTTCGAGGGATTCGGCCTTCTGATTGCGTTCGGCAAGTACGTATCGAACTTTCAAATTTGCTCGCCTTGTGCGCGTTTGTGCATTTCCACTGGCGGGTTTTTCATTGTCCGAACGTCCTTGTTCTTTGGTCGATTGTCCAGGTGGCGACACAATGAGCAATCCGTCCAGTTCTGTAAGGTCTATGGCACCGAACATTGAAGGATCTACTTCCCCTTTCTCGGGTACGCTGATGCTATAGACAATCTGATATTGTGTGCGCCCAAATTCGTCTTTTTTCAGGTTGTAAATTTCCAGATATATAGATGCCAATTGTCCGGTGCGATACGCGCGGAGGGGATTGGGGGCAATGCGGAGATCGGTTCGCTTTTCGGGAAAGGGATTGACCAGTTCAATTTTCTGGGCGAGTAAGAGGTCACTCATGTCCAGACTCGATTCGGATACTGTCAAAAGGCGTTCTGTGCGAAATGTGCCGATGGATCCGCTGAGCCGATCTCCGACTTCGACCACGATATTATACGTGCCCTGGGGAAGTTCCAGGGGGCGTTGGCTCAACAGATACTGCTGTGCATTTCTTCCCGATGGCCGTTTTTGCCCAATTGGTCGCACATTGCGGTATATGTCTCGCCACCGGTAATCGAACATAAATAACCCTTCGTCCATGACGATCATCTGGTCGTCGTTCGCTTTTAATTTGCTCGTGGGAATGGCATAGGCGATTTCCAGGCGCATATTTTTTCCTGCGCGGAAGGCGGTGATCTGGTGAGGCAAGGTGTATTTCCGACTGTGGAATGGATCTACAAAGCGCGCTTCCACTTTCTTAAATGCCGCTCGGTTTTGTATGTCGTAATACTCGTCGAGAATTCTTTGGCTCCTCGGTATCGAACTTCTCGGCCTCGAACTTCTCGACCTCCTCGGGCTGCTTCCGAATGAGCCTCTGCTGGCTGCTCGCGTCACATCAACCGTGCTGCTGGGTCCCACTTCGCCTGCAAATCCCCAACCGTCAACGCCATTTACGCTTTGAAAGACGAAGTGGTATCCGTCATAGTACCATGTTTCTTTGAACATGGGATATACACCCGTTGTGCGGCGCTGATATTTTCCGTATTTGATATAGGTTTGTCCGCGAATGGTTTTCCAGCCTTCGATGTTCCGCGCGGGCACGCTAAAGCGCAGATTTGCGTATGCCACGCGACCGTAGTGCTCCATCCGGCGCTCGTTGTGATCAGTCAAAAATAGTGGGTCGTTCTTGTTCCAGAATTGCGTCAATGCCGCAGAATCCTTCCACTCGCCATCGTCACCGACTTGCATGGCTTTTGCGATGCGCGCACTGTCTTCCTTCGATGCGATGATATCCACGGATTCCATCATCTTGCGCTGTTCGGGACCCATGGCGGCAATGGCTTGTTCATACAGCTTGTTCGCTTCGGGAAGATTGCCCTGAAGCTGGTGAGAATAGGCCATGAACAATTGCGCGTTTATGTCGCCCGGGAATCTCCGCATCATCTGCCGCATCACCCGTTGCATGGCGGGGATTCTTCTGTGTTCCAGATGCGCCAGTCCCAATAGATAATAGGAGTCCTGATAATCCCTATTGACCTCCAGACTCTTTTCCAATAGCATCACAGCCTGGTCGTATTCGTTTTTGGCAAAGGTCCGAATCGCACCCCGTCGCTGAATGATCCGATCTCGCGTGATCATGTATTCGCCGAATATATGGCGACCGGCATCATAAGCTGCTACGGCCGCATTGGGAAATTTTTCTATGACTTTTTCATAGTGCGCCTTTGCCTCGCGCTGAAATCCCCGGTTCCACAATGCCTCGCCGTGCAAGAGTTGATATTGCAAATTTTCCGGTTCAATCCGAATCGCTTTTTCACTGGCTTCTACTGCGCGGCGTCGAAACTCGGGCGTGTCCAGGCGAATGTAGAGACGTGTCAGTTGGGCAAGTGCCGGGGCGTGTTTGCCGTTTTTCTTGAGTACTTGCTTGAATTCTTCCACGCTTTCTTTGGGTTCGATCTCGTTCATGCGCGCGAGGGCAGCGTGATAGAGCGAATCTACTTCGCTTGTCCAGGCTGGTGTTGCGATCAGGCAGGTGAGGATCAAAAGTGAGAGGACTTTCATGGGGAGGCTCCTTTTGGCGGATTCTCATGAGTTAAAGTCTGTAAAATGCTTTTGCATTTTCGTACAGAATTTTTCCCAGCAATGCATCCGGCAAGCCCTTGGGAATTGCTTCTGTCGGCGCGTCGAAATGATAGTGTGGATAGTCTGTGGAAAACATCAGCATGTTATCGGAGTCCAGATGGTTCATAACTTGCAACAGATATTCGGCTTCGGGCGGGGCGTCCAGGGGCTGTAGTGTCATCCGAATGTGTTCGCGGATGTATTCCGAGGGTGGGCGTTTGACCCACGGGATATCGCGTCGCAGTCCTTTCCATTCTTTATCCATGCGCCACATCCAGGCGGGCATCCATGTCCAGCCGCCTTCGATGAGTGCTATGCGCAATTCTGGAAACCGATCAAACGCGCCTTCTACAACCAGGCTCATGACCTGAGACTGAAATATTTGCGCCATACCGGCCATTTCTTCGGCGTAGGTCGAAGGCCAACCAACGGGCGTGGGCGGCAGGCTCGATGCACCGCCGTAGTGTATCCCGATGGCGAGGTCGTTTTTTACCGCGGCTTCGAATAATGGGTCGTACACGCGTTTCCCATAAGGTTGATATGATCTGACCGGCACAATGACCTGAACAAAGCCCGGATGGTCGCCAAATTTTTCGATCTCTCTCGCGGCGAGTACTGGATTTTGGCTGGGCACTACGAGAGAGGCGCGCAATCGGGCATCCCTGTTTAACCACGCGTCGATTTGCCACTGGTTGATCGCGGTTGCAAGCGATGCGGACAGGTCTTCGTTGTGTACGCTTTGTACGCGGTAAGCGCAGGTTAAGATCCCGATTTCGACATCCCATGCGTCCAGTGTCTGTTCTTTTAGCAATTCGAAATCGGATCCCGGGGGACCGTTTTTTGGCTTTGTCCCTTTTCGCGCAGATGTGGGTGCTTGCGCGGGATAATCATTTGCATTGGGTCCCACAAATGCCGATTCGTCGATGTACGCAACCCAGTGTTCTTCCAGATATGGAATCAGTGGGTCTAAATTGGGCAGTTCGTTGTGAATATCGCAGTCGATGATGGGATGATAAAAGGGGTTAGCAGGTGTAGTACGCGCCATGATAACTGTCCTGATCAATATCCCGCACTGCGGCAATACTGATACATTTTGGCACTGCGGGTCGCTTCATTTATT
>JAJEAX010000416.1 GCA_022822565.1 Candidatus Latescibacterota bacterium | reverse complement strand
CTCGTCACGCCTGCATGCCTTAAGCAGGCGTCCAGGATGATTTTTTTTACTTTTAATTCGAGTTGATAGCTTCATATAGTTGCCTTTTATCTGTGTCCATCTGCGTTCATCTGTGGATGCTTTTCAAGGAGGTTTGCAATGATATTTCGTTTTTCACTTATTGTTTTGTTTTGTGGTGCATTACTTTCAGGGGCTACGGCGGATGCCGGGTTGAAATTGCCCTATGAAAAGGCAGGACTGAGCAAGGAGCAGGCAGCGGCGTATCTCTTGGAGCGTTTTGCCTTTGGTGCGCGGCCGGGTGAAGTGGAAAAAGTGGCAAAGATGGGTCCCGAGAAGTGGCTGGCTCAGCAGTTGAAGGGCAATTTGCCGGATGCTGAGTTGGAGAAACGCCTGAAGATTTTTCCCGCGTTGTCGATGACGTTGCCCGAGATGTACGACGTTTATGTTCAAAATGGGCGGCTTCGCAATAGGATGGAGAAGGAAGGGGTGATCGATGACGAAAAGATGCCTCTGAAAGAGATAAATGAAAAAATGAAAGTGTATCGCGAGAAGCACGGGTTGCGTGCTTATGGCCTGCTTTCCAATCAGGAACTGAAGGGGCAGAAGGTGATGCGGGCGGTGTATAGCGAGAACCAACTCGCTGAGGTGCTGACGGATTTCTGGTTTAATCATTTCAATGTGACCACGCGCGATGGTGGGGCGCGCAGTCGCGTGCTCGCTTATGAGCGGGATGCGATTCGCCCCAATGTGCTGGGCAAGTTCCGCGTGATTTTGGGTGCGACGGCGAAGCATCCTGCGATGTTGTATTATCTGGATAATGCCCAGTCGCGTATGGCACCGCCAGAGCAACAGAATCAACCCAAGCCTCAACCGAAGAAGGAAGTGGCGATGGGCGAGATGGGTATGGATGGTGGTATGGATGGTGGTATGGATGGCGGTATGATGGGCGGCGAGATGATGGGTGGTGAGATGGCAAAGGCTACCCCAAAACCTGTTGCGAAGCCGAAGACGCCTCCAAAGCGCAAGTATGGTTTGAATGAGAATTATGCCCGCGAGTTGATGGAGTTGCATACCCTCGGTGTGGATGGTGGATACACGCAGCAGGATGTTACGGAGGTCGCGCGTGTGTTGACGGGTTGGACTGCGATGCCTTATGGCAATGGGCGGAAGAATACCAATAAAGCAATCGCCAATGGCAATAAGAATCTCATTCGCCAGGGCGAATTTCTGTTCCGCAATGCCTGGCACGATAAAAAGGCCAAGGTGGTGCTGGGCGAGACATTCCCCGCAGGTGGCGGTCTGGAAGAGGGCGAGCGCGTTCTGGATATGCTGACCAAACATCCTTCGACCGCTCGGTTTATTTCTACGAAGTTGGCGCGTCGGTTTGTCAACGATGCACCGTCAGATGATGTGATTGATGCGATGGCGGAAACTTTTACCAAGACCGACGGAGATATCGCCGCTGTGATGGCTACGCTGGCGCAATCGCGCGTGTTTTGGGCAGAGGCGAAGAAGCGCAGTAAGATGAAGTCGCCGTTAGAACTGGCGGCGAGTTCTATGCGCGCGCTGGAGGCGGATATAAGGAATCCACAGCCGATGATGTACTGGTTTGATCGCATGGGCGAGCCGCTGTATGGTTATGAGCCACCCACGGGTTATCCCGATTATGCCGAGTCCTGGGCAAATTCGGGTACGCTGATCGCGCGAATGAATTTCGGTGTGCGTCTGGCTACGAGCAGAATTAGAGGGATTGTACTGAAGCGGTTGCCCCGGGAGAGCGAGCACTCGCCCACAACGGAGCAAGCGTTGGCGATGTATAGCAAGTTGCTGTTGCCTGCACAGGATACGAGTGCGATTGCGTCAGAGGTTAAAGAGACGATCCCAGCAGATGCTGTGCGCAAAGATATGCAGGTGGTGAGTATGTTACTGGGCTCACCGGAGTTTCAATATCGGTAGATAGATCTGCTGGTTTTAAGTGAAAGACTCGGGTGCCGTAGAAGGGCACTCGAGTCTTTTTGCGTTTTATTACCCCATTTCATCTATTCGTTCACATTTTTCATTCAGACGCTGTTCGGCATCGGTGCCGCGCATTTGATGGGTGTGTGGGGCAATGCGAGGGGCCACGTTGGTGTATCCCTGGGCGTTTGGTCCTTTGCTTTTTGTTGTGCCTTCCAGGGCGGTTTTGAGGTCGGCGATGTCGCCGCGCCAGGATAAAAGGGCGTGGCGCAGTTCGTTGCGGGTTTCGAGATGATCTGGATGGTGGTAGAGGTCGTTTTGTTCCTGGGGGTCGTTGATGCGGTCAAAGAGACGGCCTTCGTCTTCTTCAAAGAAGTAATCGAGTTTCCAGCGTTTTGTGGCGACGGCGCAGGATTTGTAGAGTGTGGCAACGGCACAGCGGCGAGGGGATTGTTCGCCTTTGATGAGTGGGGTGAAGAGGTCGAAGCCCTGCATGGAGGGGCATTCGGTGCCGGCAGCCGCGAGGAGGGTGGCGGTGATGTCGTTCCAGATGGCGAAGTCTCGCGTTTCTCCTTGCGGAAGGGTGCCGGGCATGCTCATGATAAAGGGGACGCGCCAGGATTCATCGTAGAAGTTGTGTTTGTCATTAAAGCCGTGATCGAAGTATTGCTGCCCGTGATCGGATGTGAAGATGATGAGGGTGTTTTCCCGGAGGTTATTCTGGTCGAGGTAGTTCAGGATGCGGCCGAGCAGGGCGTCGCAGTACGCGGCATAAGCATAATAGATTTTGCGCAGTTCCATGATGGTGTCGTGATATTGTGGGTCGTAGATGCGGCCAATGGCTTCTCGCCAGTATCCGATATCGTTTGGGTCTTCGCCCGGATGGCAGTCGTTTTCGGGTCTGATGCCGAGTAGGCGTTTGGTTTGTGTGGGTTGGGTTTGTTCTTCGCGGTGGGTGTAATTGAGGTCGGGCAGGTTGTCGCAGTTGTCGTAAAAGGTGAGCCAGTCGCCCGGTGGACATTCGGGTGGATGCGGCGCGGGGAATGAGCAGAAGGCAAAAAAGGGACCCGAATCGCTCTTGACGACCTGATCGATTTGTTCGAAGGTTTGTTTGGCGAAAAAGGTGTCGAGGATGTGTTCTTCGGGTACGGGTGTGGGGTGTTTGTGGTAGTCTTGAGGCGTGAATCCATATTTTGAGATGTATTCCCCGTAGTCGCTTTGGCCGATAATGATGTCGAAGGTGTCGGGGGTTTGTCCAAAGTGTTGTTTGCCGACCATGATGTTGGTGTATCCCTGTTCTTTGAGGAGGTCGGGTAGGGTTGGGAAGTGGGTGAGGCGGGTCATGCCGTTTTCCCACACGCCGTGTATGGGGGTGTGAAGGCCGGTGATGAGACTGCTGCGCGAGGGGTTGCATACCGGTGAGGGCGTGTGACCCTGTGTGAACATCACGCCTTCGGCTGCGAGGCGATCTGCATGGGGGGAGTGGGCGAATGGACTACCCATGCAGTTGAGGGTGTCCCAGCGCTGGGTATCTGTTGTGATGAGCAAGAGGTTGGGGTGTTCGGTCATGTGTGTTCCTTTTGGGCTGTGATGTGTTGGAGTGGTCGGGTGGGGAACGGATATCTGAAGGCTTAAAACTGATCGCTAAATGTTAGTTTTTACTCTGTGTTCATCTGTGTTCATCTGTGGTTGCTTTTAACTTAATTCGTATTAGTAGCCCGATAGATCTGGGACGGTGAATTCGAAGCGTTCCTGGGCGTCTGATAGCCGTTTTTGCATGTCGGCTACGCGATGGGCATAAGAGGGGTCGGCGATGGCGTTGGTGTATTCATCGGGGTCGTTGACGAGGTCGTAATATTCGTCGCCTTCGCCTTCGCGGATGTAGTGGATGAGTTTTTCGGTTTGGGTTCTCAGGCAGACCATTGTTGGGAAATACGGATAGGGCGGGTCTTCGAAGTATTCGAAGAAGAGGTCGTCTCGGGGCAATTCGCCTTCGTCGGTGAGGAGTGGCCGCAGGGAGTGGCCGTGGTAGTGCTCGGGTACACCGAGACCGGATACGTCCATGATGGTTGCCGGGATGTCGAGGCTGATGACGTCGGTGTGTTCTACGCGACCGGGGTTGGCGATGAGGTCGGGATATCGCATGAGATAGGGTACGCGAATGGATGGGTCATACATCCAGCGTTTGTCGCCGAGGCCAAATTCGCCGTGGAAGTAGCCGTGGTCGCTGGTGTGTACGACGAGTGTGTTATTGGTTTGTCCAATGGCGTCGATTTTGTCGAGTACCCGGCCCAGGGCATCATCGACTCCGCGCACGGTGCGCACGTAGTTGCGCATGAAGGTGTCGTAGCGTTCGTTGTCTTCGAAGTTATAGGGACGTTCTCGGAGAGTTCTGGCTTTGCCATCGCGAGACGCGCCTAGGGCATTGGGTTTGGGCAGTTCGTCGTCGGAATAGGCGTGGGCATGACGCGGTGGCGGGGTGAAGGGTCCGTGAGGGGCTTTGTACCACAGGCAGATTGCCCAGGGGCGGTCGTCGTTCTGGTCGAGAAATTGTTCGACGTAATCGGCGAGGAGGTCGGTGTTGTATCCCTGGTGTTTGACTTCTTCACCGTCGATGATAAAGATGGGGTCTTCGTAGTCTCCCTGACCGCGAAAACTGACCCAGCGCTCAAAGCCGGGTTTGGGGTCGCCGCCGGGCAGGTCAATGCCTTCGGTTCCGTAGTGTATTTTTCCAAAGAAGCCCGTGCGATATCCTGCTTTTTGTAATTGCTCGGGCCAGGTTACGAGGTCGGGACGAATCGGTGCGCGGTTGTGCGCTGCCCGGTGGGTGTGTGGATAAACACCGGAGAGATGGCTGGCTCGGCTGGGCGCGCAAAGGGGTATGGCGGTAAAGCCATTGGCAAAGCGGATGCCTTCACGGGCGAGGCGGTCCATGGCAGGTGTGTCGATGAAGGGGTGCCCTGCGCATCCCATGCAGTCGTGTCGCTGGTCGTCGCACATGGAAAAGAGGATGTTGGGTTGTCTGGTCATTGTGAGTCTCCGGAAAGGATTGATATGTCACTTCTGACGGTTGATGATAAAGCTTTTTTTGTGGAAAATGGCTATCTTATTCGGCACAATATGTTGAGTGAGGGTCAAATTCAAGAGGCGGTTGATACGCTTTGGACTTATATTGAAGCAGATCGCGATGATCCGCGGACATGGGTAGATGCTGGGCCGCGAAGTCCAGATTGTTGGGATCATCCCGCGATCCGCGCGACGCTTTACGAAACGGATTTGTTTGCGATGTGCAGAGAATTGGCAGGCGATTTGAGCGATGATGCCGATCCTTCGACTATTCTGGTGTATCCGAGTGGCAGCGATGAGTGGGCGATTAAGTTGCCACATCTGGATGGATATAATAAGCGCGAGCAAGCAACCGTGGGTTTTACGATTGGGGTGACGGTTTATCTCAGTGATGTGGCTCCGCGTGGCGGCGGTTTTACACTGTGGCCCGGTAGCCATAGGACTGTTGCCGAGTTTTTCAAGTCGCATTCCCTGCTGGGTCTCAATATGCATCATTCCGGCGGTATTGTCGAGCGCGATATGGGCCGCATTTTTGATCTGAATGAACCTGTTGAACTGGTCGGGCGAGCAGGCACTGCGTGTATCTGGCACGGGTATATGGTCCATAGCGGTACGTCGAATTGTAGCGATCAAATACGGATGGCACTGGTGAGTCGCATGAGCACAAAGAATTGGGATCTGTTGCAGTTTGAGACGCCGGATGATATGTGGGAATATTGGGAAGTGTGAAGTGTGAACAACCGTAGGGGCGAGGCATGCCTCGCCCGCAATCCAGTGGGGGTTGGGTAGTTTGTGAAGTATGAAGGAGAATGTTATTATGGATTTTGTGAAATTGAGCGATGAGCAGCGGGCGTTTTTTGATGCGGAAGGGTATCTGGTGGCGGGGGATGTGCTGGGGGGTGAGGAGGTTGCGCGGTTGACGGATGCGTGTGATGAGATGATGGCGTCTTATGATGATAGGGGACGGGCGTATAAGCAGTTTCGAGATGGGATAGTGGAGAAGCCTGTGTTTCGCTCATTGATTGCGCATTCGGGGACGGTGCCTCTGGTGATTCAGCTTTTGAGTCCGGATATTCATTT
>JAJEAX010000422.1 GCA_022822565.1 Candidatus Latescibacterota bacterium | reverse complement strand
CGGGCGGGGCGCACGTTTGTCGATGGGGAAGATATTGCCCGCACCTGGCGCACCAATCCGCAACGTCTCATCAACTACGCGCTCGACGATGTGCGCGATGTCAAAGCACTAAGCGAGGTGGTCGTTCCCACCGAATTTTATCAGACACAGATCTTGCCTTATGGCTTTCAAGACGCCGCACTCAGCGGACCAGGAGAGAAAATCAACGCCCTGATGGTTGGGCTTTATCTGCGGCGCAATCTCGCCATTCCCAAACCGCGTCCCTCAAAGGGCTTTAGCGGAGGCTATACGCGACTCGTGGCTTCGGGCATTTTTAAGCGTGTGGTCAAAGCCGATGTGGAAAGTCTTTATCCATCGATTATGTTAACCCAACAGATCCGCCCGGCGACTGACACTGAAAATGCTTTTTTGCCCATGCTCGAACATCTCACGCAGCGACGCCTTGAGGCAAAAAACAATTTTCAAAGCGCGCAGGACGAAACCGATCGCGCATACTGGAATGGGTTGCAGAGCAGCTACAAAATTCTCATCAATTCTTTTTACGGATATCTGGGATACGGACGCGCGTGTTTTAATGACTACCACGCCGCGGAAAAAATTACTTTAATCGGGCAGCAAATCGCCCGCCAACTCGTGGCTGAGTTGCGAAATGCCGGTGGGGAAATTATCGAAGTGGATACCGATGGGGCTTACTTTGTCGCGCCACCGCATGTCAAAACAGAGACTGATGAGAAACAGCTCATTGAGGAGATTTCGGCTACTTTGCCTCGTGGCATTCATCTCTCGCACGACGGTCGCTTCAAGGGGATGATCAGCCTCAAGGCAAAAAATTATATTCTCGTCGATTACAACGGCGATGTATCGCTTGTGGGCAGCAGCCTGCGAAGCCGTCGCGATGAACGCATTTTTCGCCAATTTATTGCACAGATCGCACCCTTGCTCGTCGATGGCGATACAGAAGCCGTTTCTCGCGCATATCTATCCCTTGGGCGCAAGTTGCAAGACGGCAAGATTGACCCCGAAGATTTTTGCCGGTTTGAGCGCATTACTAAAAAAACCTTTTCAAACCCGAACCTGAGCCGGCTTGCCACGGCTGCCAAAGGCTGTCGTATTGGTGAGCGAATCGCGGTTTATCAGTGTCAGGATGGCTCTCTTTCCCGCGCGGAATTTTTTACCCACAACGAAGATCGGGGCTATTTACTGCGCCGATTGCACGATATGGCCGAGCGTTTTCACGTTCTATTTCCCGATGGCGAATTTCGCCACCTGTTTCCCCTGATCCAACCCATCGCACGCGATCAACTCCGTCTGTTCTGATCCGCAGATGAACGCAGATGAACGCAGATGAACGCAGATAAATGCAGATGAAAGGGAGCCTTTCTGGCCCAAATAGGAAGGGAGTAATGGGATTAAGAGAAAAAAATAAATTTAAAACAGCTTATAAAAAAAGAGCAGGTAATTACCTGCTCTTTAATCCCATGAAGATAAAGGCTCACGCTTTCTTTTACTGTCCGCGCTCCAATAACTGAGTCAGGCCTGTTTCGGTCACGCGCCCACCGCGGTCAGTTACGCGAATACGCGTTACTGCCACATTGCTCGTATCGCCCACACCTTGTATCAAGTCCGCCACGCGCAATTCAAAAATGTAATCCGCCGGTGCAAGCACAGGAAACTCGGGCGATGGTCCACTGCTATTTTGCAATCCCACACGCGGTCCTGCGATCTGCTTCCAAAAATACATCAGCGCGTCCTGGTCTGGGTCCGAACTACCAGTGCCATCTAAGACCACGCGCAGCGCGTCGTGAAAATCCAATTCCCGGTCTGGACCGACAATAGCAATAGGGGGGGCTTGTGTTACGGCAATACGCATCCCCGAGGTCACCAGTGTCTCAGACTGACCGTCACCCAATTCTAAAAATAACTCATAAACGCCGGGTTCGATAGGTGCTTTCCATACAACTGTAACCGAATCTTGAAACAGATCAATCAGCGTATCCGCACGGCTGGCCGCAAATTCGCCCCCAGTCGCAATCCAGCGAAAATCCAGCTCATCATTGTCCGGATCATCTGTAAAGATGGTAATTTTTACTTCCTGCCCGCGCCCTACCGATGGGTCAGACCCGCGATCTGTACGCAGATCCAGCAATTTGGGACCTTGTTGGCGGTCGAGCAAGCTACAGCCACCAAGGCAGGACATACAGACACAGGTAAAAAATAATAGATGCGTTAGTTTCTGCATGGCAAGACCATACGCAAAGGATTCATTTTGTCAATACAATATCCAACAACTAAATAAAGTATCTGTTCCAGAAATTTGCGAAGTTCCCCAGTCTTCACTTATTTCTCTTTCCGATATACCTGCCATACGGCTGCACTGAGGGTCAGGGCTGCAAATGCCACACTTATTATAACACAAAACCACAAATGGGTATTGGCACCGGATGTTGTTAGATAAAGAGATTGGCGCAAACCATCCATACCATAAGTCAATGGATTTATTGCCATCAGATATGCCAGCCAGCGCGACGCGCCTTCTGCGGGAAAAAACGCGCCGGATAGTACCCACATCGGGAATAAAAGCAAATTCATTACCGCGTGAAATCCCGCAGTAGATGAAGCCTGCCAGGCTATCGCAAATCCCAAAGCTGTGAGGGCAATGCCCATTACAGCTAAAAAAATGAGGGTCAGGCCCAAAGACGCAATGCTGATGGGAATATCCAAAAATACCAGAAATATCAGAAATATCAGGCTTTCCAAAAATGCCAGGGTTCCCCCGCCCAGGACCTTGCCGAGAACCAATCCGATCCGCGATACAGGTGCGACCAGCACCGATTGCATAAATCCTTCGCGCCGGTCTTCAATTACAGAAATGGTCGAAAAGATCGCTGTAAATAATAGAATCAGCAACAATATTCCCGGATAAATATATTCCAGATATCCACTGGCAATCCCCTGGGGTGCGAAAGACTTTTCAAAACCAGCGCCCAATAGCAACCAGAACACGAGGGGCTGGCCTATTGCACCGAATAATCGATTGCGGTCTCGGGCAAAGCGCACCAACTCGCGCCGCCACAGCGACACGACAGGCAACCAGAAAGCCATTCGCACTATAGATCCTCCACTTGAAATCCGTGTCCTGTTCGCTGCACAAAAACATCCTCAAGTGTGGGGACACTCAAGGTCATGGCTTGAACTTTCTCTTGCAGAAGAGGATACAGTTGCGCTAACAACTGCTGTCCTTCATCGCAGGCAATACGCACCTGTCCGTCAATTATCTGGATATCGCGGCGTACAATTTTTTCGATTTGCAATTGCAAGCCTTTGGGATCACGCGTCTCGAGGGTGATCACCTCGCGTCCCACTGTGCGCTTCAATTCCTCGGGCGAGCCTTCGGCAATTAGCCGTCCGCGGTCTAAAATGCCAATGCGATCACAGCGCTCGGCCTCTTCTATAAAATGGGTTGTGAGCACGAGTGTCGTGCCGTAGGTTCGCCGCAAAATATCCAGATCATCCCAAAATCTTCGTCGTGCGCCGGGATCAAGTCCGGTGCAGGGTTCATCAAAAATCAATACTTCTGGGTGGTGCAACAAACTTTTGCACAGTTCGACGCGCCGCTGTAATCCGCCAGATAGTACTTCCACCCGGTCTTTTGCGCGGTCTGTGAGGGTCATCATGTCCAGTACTTCTTCGATGCGTTGCGAGAGCGGGCGGCCTTTCAAACCGTAGAGATGACCTTGATGGCGCAGATTTTCCAATACGGTCAAACGCGCGTCTAAGCTGGGATGCTGAAAAACCACCCCTATGTTTGCGCGTACAGCACTGGCACTGGCGTTTTTATCTATCAGGCGAATCCTGCCATGATCGGGGGGCAGCATCGTACACAACATGCGGAATAAGGTGGTTTTTCCGCTGCCATTTGGGCCTAAAAGGCCGTACATTTCCCCGGGCATTACCTGTAACGTGATGCTATCTAAGGCAATGCGCTCGCCAAATTTGTGGCTTACATTTTCGACATATATTGCTGCTTGCACTTGACCGCTCCTGCACATACAAAGAGAGGTGATAGGTCAGCCTATCACCTCCTGTTTTTTTCAGGTCGGATGCACATTTTTCTGTTACGCAATTTTGTCCAACATCATTACTGTCCACAACACCGGCAGATATATGAGCGTTGCCCGCATCAGGCGGCGTGCTTGCATATCTGTGCGCGACTGCGCGAAGGTCAAACTGGCGTACAACAGGCCAAGGCCGAGTAATACGGCAACCCCAAAATACGCCACACCAGCCATACCCAATAGCGCTGGCATGAGGCTACACGACAACAAAACCAGGGTATAAAGCACCACTTGATGAGCGGTTCTATGGCCTTGTGGGTCTTCTATGGGCAGCATGCGGAAACCACCTCGTGCGTAATCTTCTCGGTGAAGCCAAGCAATAGACAAAAAATGGGGGAATTGCCACAAAAACAAAATGCCAAACAATGCCAGTGCTTCGCCACTCAAAACGCCCGTTGCCGCGGTCCATCCACCCACTGGCGGCAGTGCGCCTGCGATGGCTCCAATAGCTGTATTGTGCGGTGTTTTTGGCTTTAAGGGGGTATAGAGGAGCAAATATACCACTGCGGTTAATAAGCCCATCAGCGCGGTTAAAACATTGACCAGCACCCCCAGATAGACAATGCCCATACCACTTAAAATTAGCCCGAACCAACAGGCCAGTTCTGGCGCAATGCGTCCCGCAGGCAGTGGTCGGTCAGCCGTGCGTCCCATTCTCGCATCGCGCTCGCGCTCCATAAACTGGTTCAAAACACC
>JAJEAX010000088.1 GCA_022822565.1 Candidatus Latescibacterota bacterium | reverse complement strand
CGTGCGCCCGAGGATATGCCCGCGGCGCTTTCGATATAGGTCGTTACTGTTGAGGTGCCCAATACGCTGCCGCATACAGTTCCAATAGAGTCTGATAGCAGTGCTTTGTTGGCGCGCGGCAATCGTCCTCGCTTATCCAGGAATCCCACGCGTTCGGATAATCCCACCAGTGTGCCCATGGTGTCGAATAGATCGACAAAGAGAAATGCAAAGACGAGTTCTATTACTGCGGTGTGAAATGCGAGGGGCAGATGATAGATGGCTTCTCCAAAGAGATGGGTGGGCCAAACGGGAAGGCTTGTGACACCTGTTGGCCAGGGCGTGAGTTCCATGATCATGGATAATAAGGTGACGCCGATTACGCCGAGTAAAATTGCACCGCGGATGCCGCGCGCCAGCATGATGGCCGTACCAAAAAGTCCCACCAGTGCCAATCCAACAGGTCCCGTGCGTACATCGCCCAGACTGACCAGCGTGGCCTGATCATCGACGATAAAACCCGCATTCTTAAATCCGATAAATGCAATGAATAGTCCAATACCCGCGGCAGCGGCGAGCTTGAGAGGTTGGGGCACTGCTGTGATAATGGCCTCGCGCACTCGCAATACGGTTAATAATAAAAACAAGAGTCCGGAAGCGAGGACCACGCCCAGGGCCAATTTCCAATGTACGCCCATACCCAGTACAATTGTGTAGGTAAAAAACGCATTGAGGCCCATGCCCGGTGCCAGGGCAAAGGGATAATTTGCCAGAAGCCCCATCAGTATTGTTGCGATGGCTGCAGAAGCACACGTTGCGAATAACAGTTCGGGAAATAAATCTTTGCCCAATGCGTCGGATAAGATGCCCGGGTTCACGGCTACGATATAAGCCATTGTCACAAATGTCGTTATACCACCTGTCGTTTCAGCGCGCCAATCTGTGTTTTGCGCGTTAAATTTGAAAAATTCAGCGATTGGTCCTGTGTTTTTTTCTGTTCCCATTTGTTTCTCCTGTACAGGTGAGATACAAGATGTAGGGGCGAGGCATGCCTCGCCCGTTTTAAAGGCGGTGAGATGTGATGGGTAGAAGGAACACTACGCACTCTACATGATACTTGCGTCTGCAATCAAATGCAATTAGATTGAAACCTATGGCACAACAGGTTCGGGTATTCTTCCGCCGTCAGAAGTTCAAGGAAGTCTCTCCCACATATCAGGGGAACTTACCATGACCGAAGATATTGGCCCTTTGCTGAAGCACTGGCCCTATGACCCCAAAAACAGCATTCGCAAAATTTTCTCGTCCAAAGGCGTTGAAAAAATTCAGGTGCGCATAGATCAGGGTCCATTTCAAGGCATTCTACAGATGGAGCTCGATGGGCGTCCCGATGGGCGCAAACCGCACAATAGCGCGTTTGTGCTGGATCATTTTACCGATAGGCTTCATCATTTCATTGAAGAACACGGTACATCCGATGGTTTTTCACTGAAAAAGTCTCATTGTCGTGAACTCTTTGATGAGAGCCGACTGCTCTACGAGCGGTATGTTTTTTTACTCCAAATACGAGATTATGACCGCGTTATTCGAGATACAGAGCGCAACATGAGGCTGTTTCGTTTTGTCAACCAATACGCTGCTGCGGAAAAGGATCGTCTCAATCTCGAAAAATGGTGGCCTTATGTTTTGCGAATTCACGCGATTGCGCGCGTGATGATTGAATCGCAAAAGAACAATTTTACGGAGGGCATGCGCATTATTCGCGATGTGCTCGACAAGATCGAAAATCTGGAAGAAGTAGAAGCAGAAGAATTTGACATTGAAAAAAAACGCTCTGTTGAATCTCTGAACGAATTGCTCAACGAGCTTGAGCAACAGCGTCCCCTCACGAAATCTGAGCGTCTGAAGAAAGAATTGCTGGAAGCAATTGACAACGAAGAGTTTGAACGCGCTGCCGAACTGCGAGACCAGATTAATATGATTGGCGAGAAGAATAGCTGATTTTCTTGACAGAACAGGACTGAGCCTGTATCTTCTTTTTCTCACAGAAAGAGAGCGCAGAGTTATGACACATCAGATCACCACATCCCGCATTGCAATTACAACGGCTGTTGTAGGCCGTGTTGTAGTACTTGTACCCATGTGATGACGGGATTGATGATCGCAATCGAAAAAACATCTTGTCCCGTCATCGCTACAATGCAATGGCGGTTTTTTTTTGTCTGACAAAGGACGCACGCGCAGGTGTGCTCCTATCTCAAGGAGATTTTTGCAATGGCGAGCAATCCCCAGACCCCGGCATCTGGTTCCACTCCTGGCGAAATGAGCGGTGCCGATATTCTGGTCGAAAGTCTCATCCGCGAGGGAGTCGAAGTTCTTTTTGGCTATCCCGGAGGGGCCAGTATGGAAATGCACCAGTCCCTCACGCGTTCCAATATCCAGGTTGTGTTGTGCCGGCACGAACAGGGCGAAATTTTCGCGGCTGAGGGATATGCCAAAGCCTCGGGCAAAGTTGGGGTGTGTATGGCAACGTCTGGGCCAGGTGCTACCAATCTGGTCACGGGCTTGGCAGATGCCAAAATGGACTCCGTGCCGCTCGTTGCCATCACGGGGCAGGTCCCCACTGCTGTTATTGGCCGTGATGCATTTCAGGAGACGCCGATTATTGAGGTCACGCGGCAGATTACGAAGCACAATTATCTCGTGGATCGCATTGAAGATATTCCCCGCGTTGTCAAAGAGGCGTTTTATATTGCCTCGTCTGGGCGGCCCGGTCCTGTGCTGATCGATATTCCCAAGAATGTGCAGCAAAGTGCTTGTGTGCCCGATTTTCCAGAGACGGTTTCTATTCGCAGCTATACCCCCAATCAGTTGCACGCCAGCCGTGCGCAAATTCAAGAGGTTGCACAGGCGATTTTAGAATCCAAACGCCCGCTCATTTATGCCGGTGGGGGGATTGTGACTGCAGATGCGTCGGAAGAGCTTCGCGAGTTTGCCCGAAAGACACGCATTCCCGTGGCGCAGACGTTGATGGGGCTGGGTGTTTTTCCGCAAACAGATCCCCAGTCTTTGCAGATGCTGGGGATGCACGGGTCGGTTTACGCCAATTACGCCATTAATCACGCCGATTTGCTGCTGGCTTTTGGGGTGCGTTTTGATGATCGGGTGACGGGTAAGCTCGAAGAGTTTTGCAAACACGGTCGCATTGTGCATATCGATATCGACCCTTCTGAGATCAATAAGAATAAGGTCGCCCATTTGCCGATTGTGAGCGATATCAAATATGCCCTGCAAGAGTTGAACAGTGTTGTTGTGCCGGGCGATTATCAGGTCTGGTGTGATGAGATTGAAACGTGGCGGGAGAAATATCCCTTCAATTACAAGGATGTGGAAGATGTCATTTTGCCCCAGTATGCGATTGAGATGCTTTATAAGATGACAGACGGGAAGGCCATTATATCTACAGGGGTGGGGCAACACCAGATGTGGGCGGCGCAATTTTATCCTTTTGATGAGCCGCGCCGTTGGCTCACGTCGGGCGGTTTGGGGGCAATGGGTTTTGGTTTGCCCGCTGCGCTGGGCGCGCAATTGGCATTTCCCGACGCGCTGGTTGTCGATATTGATGGCGATGGCAGTTTTGCGATGAATGTGCAGGAGTTGGCAACGCTGTATGCAGAGAAAATTCCCGTTAAGACTATGATTCTCAACAATCAGCATCTGGGCATGGTGGTGCAGTGGGAGGATCGTTTTTATAAGAGCAATCGCGGGCATACGTTTATTGGGGATCCGGAAGCGGCGCAGGCGCATGAAGATATGAATATTCCGCCGAGTCACGCGATTTTTCCCGATTATGTGGCGATAGCAAAGGGGTTCCGCGTGCCAGCCGAACGGGCGGAACGCAAGGAGGATCTCGTGCCGGCTATTGACCGCATGATTTCTTCCAATGGTCCCTATTTGCTCGATGTGGTTGTGCCGTATCAAGAGCATGTGCTGCCCATGATTCCCTCGGGTATGACGTTTGCCGATATTATTACGGAGTGAGCATCTGTGCTGCCGGAAATGGACATTGCTTTGAGCGATGTCCATTTTTTTTATGGAACGCGAGTGTTGATCTCGTGGTCTAATCCTGCGAAACGGATAGACGGAGCCTGCAACGGATGGCTGCTATAGGAAAAAGATAACGTGGCTGATTTTGATGAACGAGATCTGATTCGTCAATGCCAAAAGGGCGATGTGCAGGCTTTTCGCCATCTGGTTGAACGTTATGAAGATCGAATTTACGGTCTGACGTGTTCAATTCTCGGCGATCCAGAGGTGGCAAAGGATGCGGCGCAAGAGACGTTTGTCAGGGTGTATAAAGCACTGGGAAAGTTTGAGGGGCGGTCGAGTTTTTACACGTATTTGTATCGCATTGCCACCAATGTTTGTCTCACGTTTGCCCAGCGCGAGCAACGGCGGCCCGATCGGGTTTCTTTAGAGGGGATGCAGGAGGCAAGTGATATGACGCTGGATCGATTTTTGGGCACGGATGAGCCGCAAAATGATATTGAGCGCATTGGTTTGCGCGAGGAGATTCAAGAGGTGCTGGATCACCTGTCGCCCGATCATCGCGCGGTGGTGGTTCTCAAGGATATAGAGGATCTTTCTCAAGAAGAGATTGCCGATGTTTTAGATGTTTCCATCGGCACTGTTAAGTCGAGGCTTTCGCGGGCACGTGCGCGTTTGCGGGATTTACTGATGCCGCTTTACCGCGAATGGCAAGGGGAGGAGATATGACTGATCGCGATAAATTGTTGCTCTATGTCGATGGTAATTTGTCTGCGGAGCACGCGCGCGAAATTGAAGTGCGGATTGCAGAAGACGCTGAGTTTCGCGCGGAATACGATTTGCTTCGCCATGTGCAGAGACGCCTGAGTCAGCGTCCGATGGATTCTTCGCCGGGGTTGTGGGATGGCGTTCAGACACAGATTCGGGAAGAGAGTTTATGGAATAGCCTGGTATGGGCGGGTAAACGCCTTGTGCCATTGGCCGCTGCCGCTGCTGTTATTTTTATGGTGCTGATAGATAATGGAAGTACTGAGGCAAATACAGTGTCGGATTATTTTGATTCGCAAACTGAGATGGTGCTGTCGGAGGTGCAAACCGATAGCCTGGTTATCTACCCCGAGTAAACGACTGCAAAAGGATTATCATGTTTTCTTTTTCTCCTCGCACACAGGCCGTTCTTTTATTTCTGGGCATTTTTGCCCTGGGGCTGGTGTGTGGTACGATTGTCGAGCGCAAGCTTTTACGCTCACCCGGTCCATTTGGGGATCGTGGACGTCCTTATGACTACAACCGCATGATTGAGCGATTGAGCGATGATCTCGCTCTGTCGGATGAGCAAAAAAGCGCTGTGCGGGCTGCATTTCAGGAACACCGGCGCGAGATTGATACGATGCGCCGAAAAATTGGCGAAGATATGCGGTCGCAGGAGCAAAAGTTGCGCGAGAAGTTGAAGACGATTCTCACGCCTGAGCAGTTTGCAAAATTTGAGGAAAAAAACAGACGTCAAGGATTCCGCGGCCGAGGTGGCGGCCGCAGAGGGCCCCCGGGAGACCGTCCACCCGGTTCCCGCAGAGGACCATAACTCGCGACTTTCGCGTTGTGAACAGATGCCGGCCTGAACACAGCCGAGGGTTGTTGATTTTTTATCGCAGACAGCATGTAGGGAAACTGCTGTTTAACTATGAGGAGTTGGTATCATGAAACGCAAAATTATCTACGCAGTTATCGGTGTTTTTGTTCTTGGCGTTATTGGAAGTGTCGCTTTTGTGAAACATGCAGACGCCCAAAGGGCCAAACGCCGCGGTATGCGCGGTATGGCGGCGCTGGAACTGACGGATGATCAGAAGGAGAAGATGTCTGATCTGCGTTCTGCACATCAAAAGGCGATGGTCGATTTGCGCGCAGCACACCAGAAGGCGCGGATCGATTTGGGTGAGGTTCGCAAGGAGGATAATCCTTCAACTTCGGATATTCAGGCTAAGGTCGATGCGGTGACGGCGGCGCAGGGGAAGATTATGGCGCGCGAAATTCAGCACAGTATGGATGTTAGAAATTTGCTGACGGATGAACAAAAGGAGAAGCTCGGTGATATGCGACGTGGCGGTCGCATGGGTTTCAAGGGGCGTGGTGGACCGGGTTTTAGAGGTCGCGGTGGTCCGGGTTTCAGGGGCCGTGGCGGGCCTGGTTTTAGAGGCCGTGGTCCGGGTTTCAGAGATGGCGATGGTCCCCGGTTCAGAGGTCGCGGTTGGTTTCGCGGTCGCCGGGGGGGAGATCGCGATCAGATGAAGAAAGAATCTGAGGCTCAGGAGAAGTCCGAGATGAAAGAGAAGTCCGAGCATCAAGGCGAAGAGTCATCAGAAATGTAGAGCATCGCAACAACGCCAGTAATCCGGATTGTAGGGGCGAGGCATGCCTCGCCCCACTTTGCCGTTTAAACACATAAGCGCGGCGGGTTTTTTCCCGTCGCGCTTTTTTTTTGGTATGAAAATTGCATTTGTGCGTATAATGAATAAAATCCCCGCTAAAACCGCGCTTGCATGTGGTGTTTTCGCTACAGGTGTGAATTTGATTCACATGCGAAGGGTGGTTCTAATCGGTTTTCAATATTTCAACAAAAGGTAGATATGATTCACATTATTATTTTTTTGATAGGCTTTTTTGTTTTTCCAGGTGTTGTGCAAGCGCAGGATCGCGTTGCCGTGGATATGGGGGGCGATTGGTTGCGGCGCGATTGGGACGATTGCGGCGAGAATGTTACGGGGCAGCATCGCGATGGCGTGTTTGCGATCCGCAGCGATCAGGCGGCGGCGCTTTTCTGGCAGGTGCCGACAAAGAATGGTACGGCGTTGTCTATTGATCGCAGTCAGGATTGGATCAAGCGTTGTGACCGCCCGCCCAGGGGATTTGGGAAGGATGTCCTCAAACAGGCGCAGGGGCAGCACGGTCTCATATCTGCGGCTGAGTATCAGCATGTCTCATGGCGCTGGCGGGTCAGCAATACGATTGATGATAGCGATACGGCGGATCACAAAGGGAAAATTAAGAAGTCGGGCGATGATTTTGCAGCGAAGATCGGTATTTCGGTTCTCAGTACCAAAGGAAAGTTGCGGGAAATTGCCTATCTCTGGACGCGGACTATACCCGAAGAGACTTCACTGACACAAGTGACGTCTATTCTGGGATTTTTCAAGTTTAAGTGGTACCGCATTGTTGCCGAGAGCGGGGATCAAAATGTAAATCAATGGGTTGGGGAGTCGCGCAATTTTTATAGGGATTTCAAACGATTTTATCCCGATGAAGAACCCGCAGAGGTTGTGCGCGTGTATCTTATGTCCGATTCAGATAATACGGGTAGTAAGGTGACGGGCGCGTTTGCCGATCTTATGTTTCATCGAAAAGCATCCGCAGATGGCGCAGATGAACGCAGATAAAAGGCTGATCGTGTGGATATAACTGATGTTACGCACAGGCACAATATCATGTGCCTGTCATTCTGAGCGAAGCGCAGCGGAGTCGAAGAATCTCCTACTAACGCAGGTGGAAGGGATGCTTCGGCTCCGTTCCACTCCGCTCAGCATGACAAAAACCCCAGACATGCGTAACATCAGGATGTAAGTTGAAATTCAACAGAACGTCATGTGTGACTTTAGAATAATGAAGAAAAAAATGAGCAATCAGTGGTTAGCAGTCGGCAAAACAAGGATTTTAGAGCCGTCATTGCGGCAGGGTGTTAGCCGCAATCCAGTGGTTTTGACCCCTGCTCAAAATCATGCAGGGGCAGGCTTTTCTTATACCCGTTTGTCGGCATTATTCTGTGGCGATTTTGAAGTCACACATCGCGTTCAACAGATAGAGGATCAATCATGAATATTACGCGAGATGTTTTGGCTGATCGCTTAAAACTTTATCTCAACGGACAACTCTCGCTTGAGTCACTTGTGTCCTGGGCTGAAGATGCGATGATGGAAGGTGAATTTGATGACAGAGATTT
>JAJEAX010000153.1 GCA_022822565.1 Candidatus Latescibacterota bacterium | reverse complement strand
CTTTGCTCTGTATCAGGCTCAAATCGGACTTAGACACCGCGACGCTACACTTCTCAAGGGGTTGGGACCCCAGGTTCTGGAGGTCGTTTCCCGTTACGACGGAGACACTTACCGGGCAGTTTATACAGTCCGCTTCAAGTTGGCCGTCTATGTTCTACATGCCTTCCAGAAGAAAGCCAAACGGGGCATTGAGACACCGAAGCAGGAGATTGATCTGATCAAACGCAGGCTAAGGACAGCGGAACAACACTATAAGGACATTTATGTAGAAGGGTAGAGCAATGAATACAAAAGAGATTAAAATCGAACGTGGAAGTGGTAACGTGTTCGCCGATCTGGGGCGACCTGACGCCGAGGCTCACTTGTTAAAGGCAGAACTCGTCACCCGTATTGACAAGATCATTCGCCAGCGCGGACTCAAGCAGGTCGAAGCGGCGAAATTGCTCGGTTTATCTCAACCTGATGTTTCGCGCCTCCTGAGGGGGAATTTTCGAGAGTATTCCATGGAGCGTCTTCTGCGTCTGTTGACAGCACTTGGGCGCGATGTGGAGATTGTTATCAGGGGGCCGGTATCTCATCGGCAGGGAAGGCTACATGTGCAGATAGATCAAGATAGTACTTCAGATCGCCTGGTCTATAAGTAGCACACAGTGAAAGCTGCAATACGCCAAAAAGCCACCATCGTTCTTTATAGTAGTCGTCAATACCGATAGTCGTAGTAGGATGCTCGCTGCCATGTGCCAAACCGCTCTGTAGAACAGGGATATTTCTGTTGACTTTATTGATCTCTGACAATTCGACTCCTAAATTTCGACGATGAGATCTATACCTCAGAGGTGTACCAACTGTAGTTCGTTTTGCCCAAGGGTGATTGCTCCCGGGCTTTATCTTAAGGCGAGAAGTGATTGATCACTACAATCTTCATCAAACGATTCGCGCACTTGCTGATCGTGTGCGATTCCAGAAGGCGTATTGCTCGTATCATTGGCGCGCACGCCATTGGGCGTTGTCTATGCCAGAGTTTCGAGACGAAGGCACTACCCGCAAATACTTCATTGACCCGCTTCTCGACCCGTCATTCTTTCGTTCACCCTTTGAGATTCGCCAAGAATATCACTACAAAGATATTCGAGCGGATTACTTTCTTGGTTTTCTCTGGGGAAGGATAGTCATCGAAGCCAAACGCCCCGGTAACGATCTGCTGTCCAGAACGCACGGACTTCCTGTCAGGCGTCGCTATTATTGGTCTGATGGAGTTTGCCAAGTGTTGCGTTACTGCGAGGTGCTTAGCGCCCGTGTCGGTATTCTTACAGACGGTTTGAGATGGTGCGCTTTCGATATCAATGGGTGTGTGCGTGCTGATTTCAATATCGAAAATGTTGATGTTAGTTCATCTGATTATCTCCACTTCTGGGAACGTATTGAGTCTGTCTGATATGCGGTTCAGCAGTGAGAGTCATTTCTATGTGTCTTTCGCTCGCCAATTTCAGCGAAGGAAGGCGAAGCGGTAGGATTCTGGTGATGGTCGTATTCGGGCTACGCATCTGCTTTCAGAACGATTTACATGGACGTCAGTTAAGAAAATAAAAAAATATTTTTAAGGCTTCAATAACCTGTCCAAAAGAACAGGTTATTTTTGTTCTTGAGGACGATGTATTGGGATTGTAAAGAAGATATTTTTTTACTCACACATGAACATATCGAAACTTTGCTTTGAGGAAAGGTTCCAATGAGAATTTCAATCGTCAGCAGTAGTCTCAATACCAATAGTCGTAGCAGGATGCTTGCTGCTATGTGCCAAACCGGTCTGGAGGACAAGGGCATTTCTGTTGACTTTATCGATCTTCGGCAATTTGACCCACCAAATTTTGACGACGATAAGATCTATTCATCTGAGGTTTACCTATCGAGTCATAAAGTCATTGCAGCCGCAGATGCTGTGATTTTGGCCAGCCCAGTGTACAATTGGGCGTGTTGCTCTGAACTCAAGAAATTTGTCGAGTATATAGGCTCTACCCCACCAGATGGGTCCCTCAGAGGAGCTTTCTACGATAAGATTGTCATGTTTGTCAATGCGGGCGGATTGCCACACAGCTATATGGCGTTTGCCTCGCTGGCAACATCCCTTATGCTGGATTTTAAGTGTATTATCAGCCCGTATAACGTGTATGTTCACGATGCCAATTGGGTTGAGGAAGAAAAACTCGATGACAAGAGGAAGGCGAGATTGAGCAAGTCACTGGATGTGCTGATTGAGCTTGCAGAGCGACTTCAGGGACGATCTTATACCTCGAACTGGGAGATTTAAACCACCGATACCTATAACGGAATGGGATCGCCGTGTTCGGCGGTGTGTTGGGCGTATTGTTCGCGCAGGTGGTTGGTGATGGGACCGGGTTTGCCATTGCCGATGGTGCGCCCATCTACTTCGAGGATGGGCGAGAGTTCACCCATGGTGCCTGTGGTGAAGCCTTCATCTGCTGTATAGACTTCGGTAAGCGATAGGTTGCGTTCGGTAACTGCGATGCCCAGGTCGCGCGCGAGGTCGATTACGACACTTCTTGTAATGCCGGGCAAGCAGGAATCCGCATGGGGCGTGATAAGTGCCCCTTTTTTTATGATGAAGATATTGGTGGCATTGGTTTCGGATACATAGCCGAAGATGTCGAGCATGATCGCGTCATCAACGCCCGCTACGTTGGCCTCGATTTTGGCGAGGATATTGTTGATCAAATTGTTGTGATGGATTTTAGAGTCGATGCACATGGGGGGATTGCGGCGAACAGAGGCGGTGATCAGGCGGATGCCTTCAGAGGAATAAACAGGGGGTTTCCACTCTGGCAGCACAATGAGGCAGGAGCCGTATTGGTTAAAGTGCGGACTCATGCCCGATGAGGTTTTTTCCCCGCGCGTGAGCGTGAGCCGGATATGTACCTCATCGCGCATGTTATTGGCTTTGAGGGTTTCAAAGATGGCGGTTTTGATCGCTTCACTAGAGGGTATATCCGCGAAAGCCATGGCTTTGGCAGAGTCGAAGAGACGGTCGAGGTGTGCGTCGAGTTGGAAGATTTTGCCGTTGTACACGCGCAGGCCCTCCCACACGGCATCGCCGCCCTGAACCGCGCTGTCAAAGACGGATATTTTGGCGTCTTCGCGTGGGAGCAGTTCTCCGCCGACATAGATGAGGATGTTCTCGTTTCGAGGATCGGGTAATTGGATAGACACGGGTACTCCGTTTACTCAGCTTTGATGGCATGTGCATAAAGCTGATCGTAATAGGGTTGACATTTTTCGAGGAGCGGTCGCAAGCGATCGGGAAAGGGTTCGGTTTTGGGGCGATAGGGTTGAAAACCGGTGGATTTATGGACGTTGTGATACCAGTGTTTCGCCCATATTCCGTCTTCGGAGCGAGGCTCGGCTTTCCACGTGAGCATTGCGGGATCAAAGGGTATGTTCAGGGCTTCGCAGAGTTTTGTGAGGACATGCTGTGGATTTTTGAGGAGTTCTCGAGAATCGAGCACGGGAAATTTTTGACCTATGGCGTGAAACTCGCGCAAAAGCTGTGCTTGCATTTTGTAGCCCGTGTCGCGCAGGGTAGGGATTTTGAGCTGGTTGACGAGCGAGGGCAGCATGTCAACGGGATCGCGCGTGAGCAGGACATTGTGGGTGTGTACAAAAAAGTCGCGGCTGATTTCGACGAGGTGATGGGCCATCTGTTTCATAAAGAGAACGGGGCGATCACAGGGACCGAGGATGATATCGCGAATGACGTTTTCGCCATTGCATTCCATGGCGGCTATGACTTCGCTTGCGCCCGGGTGTTTTGCATCAGACACGCGCAGATAGTGGCCGTAGAGGGGCTCGTCGATTACGCGGGTGTCTGATCGCTGTGCGAATGAGTACATGAGGGCGGTTGAGACATTGCGGGGACCGCTCCACATGTTTAGACGCAGGATATCAGGCATATCACATTCGAAAGACGGGGCTAAAATTGGGGGCGGTGATGATCTGCATCCGAAGCACGCATGTTAGGGATTTGTAATTGACAAGTCAAGGCAGAGTTATCTCGTTTGACTTCGGTTGGATAGCGTTATATTCTAATGGTGTTGGTTGGAAGTGGGGATTTGAACCAATAGGAGGAGGTATGAAAGCTGTTGTGGTGATGTTTGATTCACTAAATCGACATTTGTTGTCGCCCTATGGGTGTGATTGGACGCATACGCCAAATTTTAAACGGCTGTCAGAGCGTACGGTGACGTTTGACAAGTCTTA
>JAJEAX010000398.1 GCA_022822565.1 Candidatus Latescibacterota bacterium | reverse complement strand
TAAAACAAGGACAATCTGACGATATTTTGTTCGCATAAGCGAACTGAGATACAGTTGATCTGGCATGTGAGACCACTTATGGAATGGGTTAGGGATGCGTGTGTTTTTTCTGTCTATCTGCAAATAACATGCCAGAGTTATGGTTTAGCCCATAACTCTTTGATATTACACGCCAAAATCTGTTTATTGCCGGTCAGCACAGGCGAATACCTGTCGGCGGATATGCGACAGAATATTTCAATCTGTCGCGTGTTATGAGACAAAAAACTCTCTCAATGGGGTGAGATAATCGCGGTTGCTTTATGGGAAAAAAGAACCGATATTTTAATCGTTCGATTTCTACAAATCTTCACCTGGGGAGAGAAGGTTATGGCTTATTTTACCGATGAAGAGAAATTGCATTTCAAAGAACAGGGGTATGTTGTCAAACGCGATGTCGTGCCAATGCATTTGATCGATAAGGCGGTGGATGTATTGTGGGAGGAGATTGAGGCAGATCGCGATGATCCCGAAACGTGGATCAATGCGGGACCGAAGGGAAATTTGAAATGCAGCAGTCACCCCGATGTGCGGGCGACTTTGACGGAGACGCCGATTCAGGATATGTGCGAAGAAATGGTGGGTAAAGGCACCTTGGCTGTGTCGAATTACACGTTTGCCAAGATGATTTATCCCGAAGGACACGACAATTGGACGACCGCCAGACAAATGCATTTGGACGGATATACGTGTGAAGGCGTGGTGGATACTTTTGCGATCGCGGTGACGGTGAATATCAATCACGTCAAGCCGCGCTCGGGAGGGTTTTCGATATGGCCCGGCGCGCACAAGCGAGCTTATGAGTATTTTAAGGCGCATAGCCTGGTGAATGGGTTGGATGCGTTTCGCAATGAGCAGGGGGAGTATTACGATCTTCCCACACCCGTTGATGTTACGGGACCGCCGGGTACGGTGACGTTCTGGCATCATCTGATGTTGCACAGCCCGGGGGTAAATTGTGGACGGGATATTCGCATGGCGTTTGTGAGCCGATTTCGGCGGAGGGATAATAACGAGATGCGCTTTGAGACGCCGGATGATATGTGGGAATATTGGGATGGACTGTAGGCGGATTCCGCGTTGGAATACAGAAGGATAGGATGGCGAATAAAAACGGACAAATAAAAAAACGCAGACCGCGCAGAAAGCGGCCGAGTCTGATGTCGGCTGTGTGGTCGCTGCTGCCTGCGTGTATGCTCCAGGATGGTATGGAGATTGCGCGGCAGTTGCGGCAAATACAGCGGCAAAAGCGGCGCGATACGGGGCGGTTGAAGAATTTGAAGGTGCGGGCGGAGCGGTCGGTGGCGTTGCGGGAAGGCCGGGAGGAGAATCCGCTGCATCTGACGTATCCAGAGGCGTTGCCGATTACAGCGCGAAAGGATGAGATTGTCAGGGCGATTCGAGAACATCCTGTGGTGATTGTGGCGGGTGAGACGGGGTCGGGAAAGACCACGCAGTTGCCCAAGATGTGTTTGGAGGCGGGTCGCGGTGTGGCGGCGAAAATTGCGTGTACTCAACCCCGGCGCGTGGCGGCGCTGTCTGTGTCGCGGCGCATTGCAGAGGAGTTAAATGTCGCGTGGGGTGCCGAGGTGGGGTGCAAAATTCGGTTTAAGGATGAGACGGCGCCCGATACGCGGATCAAGATGATGACGGATGGGATGTTGCTCGCGGAGATTCAGGGCGATCCGAATTTGTATGAGTACGATACGATTATTATTGATGAAGCGCACGAGCGCAGTTTGAATATCGATTTTTTATTGGGTTATTTGCGTCTTTTGCAAAAGCGCCGCCCCGAGTTGCGGATTGTGATTACATCGGCGACGATTGACACGGAGGCGTTTTCTAAGGCGTTTGACGATGCGCCCATTATTGAAGTGTCCGGGCGGATGTATCCGGTGGATATGCAATACTGGCCTATAGAAGATCTCGCCGGGGAGACGTATATCGATGCGGCGGTGACCGCAGTGGATATGGTGGTTGATGCGGGGCGAGGCGATATTCTGGTTTTTATGCCTACGGAGAAGGATATCCATGAGACGCGCAGGCGTTTGGAGGGGCGACACTTTCGCTTTACAGAAATTTTGCCGCTGTTTGGGCGGTTGACAGCGGGCGATCAGCAGAAGGTGTTTCACCAGCAGAGATATCGGCGCATTGTGGTGGCGACGAATATTGCGGAGACGTCGATTACGATTCCGGGTATTCGATATGTGATCGATACGGGGCTGGCGCGAATAAGCCGGCACAATCCGCGCAATCAGACGCATCGGCTACCGGTGGAGGAGATTTCTCAAAGCAGTGCCAGGCAGCGGGCAGGGCGGTGTGGGCGCGTGCAAAATGGGGTGTGTATTCGTCTGTACGATGAGAAGAGTTTTCTCGCGCGACCAGAATACACGCAGCCCGAAATTCAGCGGTCGGATTTGGCTGAGGTCATTTTGCGGATGATTGCGCTGCGGCTGGGCGATGTCGAGACGTTTCCATTTATTGATCCTCCCCGTTCTCAGGCGATTCAGGGGGGATTTAATGTGTTGAGGGCGTTGGACGCGATTGATGATAATAAGCGTCTGACACCGCTGGGGCGCGATATGGCGCGTTTGCCGCTTGCGCCAACGGTATCGCGGATGATTTTGCAAGCGCAAAAAGAACGCGCTTTGCGCGAGGTGCTGGTTATTGCGTCGGCAATCAGCATCCAGGATCCGCGCGTGCGGCCGCTCGAGCATGAGAAGGCGGCAGATCAGGAGCACCGGCGATTTGTTGATGGGGAGTCGGATTTTATCGCGTTGCTGAATATCTGGAAGGCGTATCACGATACGTTTGAGAAATTGAGAACGCAGAGTCAGATGCGGAAGTTTTGCAAGCAGCATTTTTTGTCTTTTAATCGCATGCGCGAATGGCGCGATATTTATATGCAGATTCGACACACTCTGCGCGAGATGGGCAGTTTTCGGATGAATCGGGAAGATGCGGGATACGATGCGATTCATCGGTCGGTGGTGAGCGGGTTGTTGGGCAATGTGGCGCAAAAGAAGGAAGACAATATGTATCGCGCAGCGCGCGGGCGCGATGTGATGTTGTTTCCCGGGTCCGGTTTGTTTCAACGGAGAGAGGGGAGAGAGGAAGATAAAAAGAGTACGCCCGGTTGGGTTGTGGCTGCAGAGGTGGTGGAGACATCGCGTTTGTTTGCGCGCACGGTGGCTCGCATACAGCCGTCGTGGTTGGTGGAGTTGGGCGCGCATTTGTGCCGGGCATCTTATAAGGAGCCGTTTTACAGTGTGCGGTCGGGGCGGGTGCTGGCGACCGAGACTTTGACGCTGCACGGTTTGCCGGTGAGGCAAAAGCGCGTGGGGTATGGACGGATAGATGCCGGTGCTGCGACAGAGATTTTTATCCGCGAGGCTCTGGTGAGTGATGAAGTGGCGTTGCCATATCCATTTGTGACGCAGAATCGGGATTTGCGCGCGCGCGTGGAAACCTGGCAGATGCAACAGCGTTTGATGCAATTTTTGGATCTGGACGAGGCTGCGTATCGGTTTTATGCCGAGCGATTGGAGAATGTTTCTTCCACGCACGATTTGAATCGCCTGATTAAGAGAAAGGGCGCGGATTTTTTGCTGATGTCCGAAAAGCATCTGGCGGGTGAGCAGGTGGCTTTTGATCGGGATGCATTTCCCGAGTTTTTGGAGGTGGATGGCGAAGAGGTGCCGCTTTCTTATGCGTATCGCCCCGGACAGGATCGGGATGGCGTGACGTTGCAATTGCCGTACAAGCTGGTGCATTTTGTACAGCCGGAGGTGCTGGACTGGCTGGTGCCGGGATTGTTGGAAGAAAAGATCACACATTTGTTGCGCGGGCTTCCAAAAAGTATTCGCAAGCGGTTTGTGCCCGTGCCGGATAAAGCGCGAGAGATTGCCGCGGTTTTGCAACCGACGCACGGCGCGCTTTTGGATTCGCTATCTGCCCATATTTTGAGTACTTATGGTATTGAGATTTCTCAAAGCGATTGGAATGTGCGCGATTTGCCCGACCATTTGCAGATGCGCGTGGAAGTTCGAGATGAGAAAGAGAAGGCAATTGTTGCCGCGCGGGATTTGCGCGTGTTGCGCGAGCAGTTAGATGCGCGCGAAGAAGATGTGCAGTCCGATGCGTGGAAGCGCGCGCAAAAGCAGGTGGCGCGCCGAGATGTGACGGGGCAGTCTCTGGGTGAATTGCCCGAGCGCGTGGAGGTGATGCAAGCCGGTGGGATGCCGGTGTTTGGCTATGTGGGGTTGAAGCGCGAGGGGGATCGCGTGGATGTGTGTTTGTTTAAGCGCGCAGACGAGGCAGAACGCGAGACCCAGGCGGGTTGGATGCGGTTGTGCGAGCACGAAATGCGGGATGAGATGCGGGCGTTGAAGCGGTCTTTGGGCGATTTGAAACAGTTTGAGGGGGGGCGCGAGGCTTTGCGCGAGGGCGCGTACGCAAATTTAATGGCGCATCTGTTCACGCGCGACGCGGCGTTTCCCATAACGCGCCAGCGCTTTGAATCGCGCGTTCAACAGGCGCGGTTGTATTTGCAGCATCTTGCGCCGCAATTGATTCAGGCGCTGGAGTCGCTGTTTGAGACGCACCGAGAAATTCGCCTGTTGCGCGGTGGATATCCCGAGATGGAGGCCGATCTCGCGCGTTTGATGCCGACGGATTTTTTGCGACAAATGCCTTATGATCAGGTGTTGCATTTGGGTCGGTTTTTGAAGGCGATTGTGATACGAGCCGAACGCGCGATGCTCGATCCGATGAAGGACCGACAAAAGGCCGAGCAGGTTCAACCCTTTCAAGATGCGGTGGATGAATTGATGGATTCGGAATTGATGGGGGAGAAGCGCGATGCCGCGCAGGTGCTGCGGTGGATGGTCGAGGAGTTTCGGGTGTCGGTTTTTGCACAGGAACTCGGTACGGCGCAAAAGGTGTCGCCAAAGCGATTGTACGATAAATTGGAGCAGGTGAGAGGGATGGCGTAGTTTATGAGTCTCAATTTTTTTAAACCCTTTGCAGAGTATGTATATCCCCATCGATGGAAAATTTTCTGGGGATTGGTGCTGTTGCTGGGTACGCAAGCGGTTCAGGCACTCGTTCCGCTGTTGATGAAATGGGCGATTGATACGGCCAAAGCCGGGCTGGATGCCGGGGATCTTACTGGCGATGTGGTCGATACAATCACGGGTAGCCCGATGGGCGATTTGCAGATGTACGGGGCACTCATGGTTGCACTTGGCATCGCGCAATGGGGCATGTCATTTGGTATGAGATGGTACATTGCCAGTGCTTCTCGTTTTATAGAGCGCGATATTCGCACGATTTATGTGCGACATATTGTGCGGCTACCGCTGAGTTTTTTCCAGGCGCAGCGCGTGGGCGATTTAATGGCGCGGGCGACCAATGATGTGGAAGCGATTCAGCGGTTTTTTTATTTTGCGTATCGCCTGTCGCTACAGGCGGTTTTGAGCTTTGTGCTCAGTCTCATTTTGATGTGCATCATTGACTGGCAGTTGGCTCTTTTGGCGCTGGCTCCTATGCCCGTGATGGCTTTTTGTGCGCGGTGGGTCGGGCAAAAGGTGCGCGTGGGATACCGGCGGGTTCAGGAACAATTTGCCGCTGTTAGCTCAAAAATTCAGGAAAATTTGACGGGTATGCGAATGGTCAAAGCCTTTGCCATGCGCCCGCTTGAGATTGTGGATTTCGGGATTCTCAATGAGGAGTACGTCACGCGCAACCGCCATTTGATTAAAATCCGCAGTTTGTATTATCCGTTCACGTTTTTGTTGAGCGGTGTTTCTATGATTGTGATTTTGTGGCTGGGTGGTCTGCGGGTGATTGAGGGGAGTTTGAGCCTGGGGGCATTTGTGGCTTTTAATGCGTATTTGCTGCGTATGAGTAGGCCGATGTCGATGTTGGGGAGAATTGTCGATGAGTATCAACGCGCCGTGGCTTCGCTGAGGCGTATTGAAGAAGTTTTGAAAGTATCGCCACAACCCGATGTGGCGGGTGGTACAACGGGGGATATCAGGGGGGAGATCGAGTTTCGCAATACGAGCTTTTCGTACAATGGTCAACGGGTGCTCAAAGATATCAATCTTCGGATTCCAGCGGGGAGTACGCTTGCCGTGGTGGGGCGCGTGGGGTCGGGAAAATCCACGCTGGCGCGGTTGATCCCCCGGTTGATCCAGGCAGATGAAGGGCGGGTTTTTGTCGATGGCAAGCCGGTGGAAGATATACCGCTTCAGACTATTCGGGATGCGACCGGGTATGTGCCGCAAGATGCTTTTTTGTTTTCGGATACGATTCGGGAAAATGTGGCTTTGGGCACGCGGGCAGAGGGCGATGTTGTGCGCGCGACCGAGATTTCGCAATTGGCTCCCGATTTGCACCTTTTTCCCGAGCAGTTAGAGACGATTGTGGGAGAGCGGGGGGTCACGCTTTCGGGGGGACAAAAACAGCGCACGGCTATTGCGCGCGCGGTGATCCGGGAGCCGCGGATTTTGATTATGGACGATGCATTGGCCAGCGTGGATACGCGAACAGAGGAAGAGATTCTCAAATATTTGCGCGAGATTATGGCTTCGCGCACGACGATTTTGATTGCCCATCGCATTTCGACTGTGAAAGATGCCGATCATATTATTGTGCTGGATGAGGGGCGCATTGTGGAGCAGGGGTCACACGACGAATTGGTTGAGTACGATGGGATTTATGCGGATATGTTTCGACGCCAGCATTTGGCTCAAGAATTGGAGAGTTTTTAATCCGCAGGCATGTCCCTGTGAAAACAGGGATGGACGCAGATGGACACAGATAAGAGGCGATAAGCAGGGTAGGAACGGTGCCCCGTGCCTGCCCATAGGAGTAAGGTTCTGCGATGGAAGAAGAGGAAATTGGTCATAAGGGTTTTGATCTGCGTTTGATGGCGCGGTTGATGAACTTTCTCAGGCCCTACGCGCGGTGGGTTGTTCTCACGTTTGTGCTCATTATTGTCGCATCGGTTGTGCGGCAGGCCGGGCCTTATTTGACCAAGATTGCGGTGGATGATTATATCGTGCCGGGAGATGTGGATGGGTTGACCTATCTGGTCATGATCTATATCGGTCTGCTTGTCGCGCAATTTGGCGTGGGATATTGCCAAAGTTGGACGACCAATATGATCGGTCAATGGGCGATGCACGATGTGCGGTTGCAGATTTTCATGCATTTGCAGCGGTTGCCCATGCGATATTTTGACCGCACGCCTGTGGGCCGTTTGATGGCGCGCAATACAAATGATGTGGATGCCCTCAACGAGTTGTTTACCGATGGCATTGTGTCGATGATCAGCGATATTTTTACGATTGTCACGATTCTCGCATACATTTTTTATATGGATGTCACGCTCGGTTTGATGATCTGTGTCGCATTGCCGGTGGCTTTTGTCGCAACGATGTGGCTTCAGAATAAGACCTTTTTTGCGTATCGCGTTGCGCGCACGCTGTTCGCGCGATTTAGTTCATCGCTGCAAGAAACTGTGTCCGGGATGGAGGTGGTGCAGTTATTCGGTTGCGAAGATCGTTGTATAAAGCGGTTTGAAGATCCGAATAAGGAGTATCTGGATGCGCGATTAAAGAGTACGTTTTACCATGCGATTTATTTTCCGATCATGGAGTTGGGCGGTGTTTTGTTATCCGCATTGGTATTGTGGTATGGCGGCGCGCGGGTGCTGGACGAGGAAATCCAGTGGGGCGTGCTGGTGGCGATGTTGCAATATGTTCCGCGGTTTTTTATGCCTCTCCGCGATATTGCCGATCGGTTTACGGTGCTTCAGGTTGCGATGGCGTCTTCAGAGCGCATTTTTGAATTGCTGGATACAAAGCCCGAATCACTTGGCGGCACTGTAAAGGCCGATCACTTGAAGGGCGAGATCGAGTTTCAGAATGTCTGGTTTGCGTACAATGAAGGCGAATGGGTGCTGCGCGATGTGTCTTTTCGCGTTGCGCCGGGGCAGAGTTTGGCACTGGTCGGGGCGACGGGCGCGGGTAAGAGTACGGTGATTGGTCTGGTGTGTCGGTTCTACGATATTCAGCGGGGTGCGATTCTGGTAGATGGTGTCGATATCCGCGAGTGGGATGTCGAGGCGCTTCGCAGGCGTATTGGGGTTGTGCAACAGGATGTTTTTCTTTTTGCTGGCGATATTGAAGACAATATTAGCCTGGGACATCCGCGCATCAGCCGCCAGGAGGTCGAACAGGCTGCACGCGATGTCAATGCAGACCGGTTTATCGACAAGTTGCCCGATACATATCAGCACGAGGTACACGAGCGGGGCAGTTCGCTTTCGGTTGGCCAGCGACAGTTGATATCTTTTGCGCGTACGCTGGCTTCTGGACCAGATATTCTCATTCTGGATGAGGCGACGGCGAATGTGGATACGGAGACCGAGATGTGGATTCAGGATGCGGTGGCAAAATTGATGCGGTCGCGGACTTCGATTGCGATTGCACACCGCCTTTCTACCATTCGAAATGCGGATAATATTCTGGTGATGCACCGCGGGCAAATCCGCGAGGAAGGCGACCACGATACGCTGCTCAAGCAGAATGGGATTTATGCTCGGCTCTATCAGTTGCAGTATCAAGAGGAGTAGCGAATCAACGAATCAATGAATCAACGAATCAACGAATCAATGAAGCAGGTAATGTACATGAAAGCCGTCATTGCGGCATGGTGTAAGCCGCAATCCAGAGGTTTTGGGTGGTTGGGCGGGGTTCGTCTATGAACTGACCTGAGAGGCGGTCAGTTGTACACCGATCCGTCTATTCGCGCTTTTTATTCCATCGGAGAAGGGAAACTATGTTTGGATTTTTGAAGCGGTATATGCACTGGTTGCACACGCGGTGGCCCTCGGGCACGGTGGAGAAGTTGCCCGAGATGAATGAGGATGGGTCAACGGCGGTGCCGGGGTTGTACATTGTGGGAGATTTGACGGGGATTCCGCTGTTGAAGTTTTCGTCGGATACGGGGGCGCGGGCAGTGCAGACGATTGCGGATGATGCGGGGTTTGAGAGGCGGGCGCAGAGGGATGGGGTGCGCGATCTGGTGATTATTGGTGGGGGTGTGTCGGGTATGGCAGCGGGTATTGAGGCGAGAAACCGGGGATTGGATTTTGTGCTGTTGGAGGCGTCAGAGCGGTTTTCTACGGTGGTGAATTTCCCAAAGGCGAAGCCGATTTATACGTATCCGACGGATATGGTTCCCGCAGGTGATTTGCAGTTTTCGGATCGGGCAGATGTGAAGGAGCGGTTGTTGGAGGAGTTGGAGGAGCGGACCGCGGATATTGAGCCGGTGTTTGCGCGGGCGGAGTGCGTGCAGCGGGAGGGGGATGTGTTGCGGGTGGTGATTCCCGATGGGGAGGATTTGCTGGCGCACCGGGTGATTGTGGCGATTGGTCGGTCGGGTAATTTTAGAAAGTTAAATGTGCCGGGCGAGGATCTGGATAAGGTGATGAATCGGTTGCACGATCCAAAGGATTATGCGGATCGGGATGTGCTGGTGGTTGGTGGCGGTGATAGTGCGCTGGAGACGGCGATTGCAATTGCCGAGTCCGGTGGTCGGGTGACGCTGTCGTATCGGCGCGCGGAACTGAGCCGCCCCAAGCCCGAGAATGTGGAGAAGATTGAGGTGCTTTCGGGTGGGGATCACTTGCGGATGGCGTTGCCGAGTGAGGTGAAGGCGATTGGTGAGGATGAGGTGGTGCTTTCGACGGGCGAGGGTGATGAGGCGATGCCCAATGATGCGGTGTTTTCCATGATTGGGCGCGAGGCGCCGCTGGATTTTTTCAGGCGGTCGGGTGTGCCGATTAGAGGGGAATGGCGCGTGGGTACGTGGGTGTCTTTTGGGTTGATTATGCTGGCGTGTGTGTTTGTGTATCACTGGAAGACGGGGGCGGGGATTCCGATTTACGAGTGGTTTAAGGGGGCAGAGCTGTTTCCGTTTAATTTGACGCCTGCGGAGGATAAGTCGGGTCTTTTCGGAACGGTGTGGACGTCGATGACGCAGCCGGGTTTTTATTATTCGCTGGCTTATTGCGCGTGTGTGGTGGGGTTTGGGATTCGCAGGATTAATCGACGGCAGACGCCTTATGTGACGGTGCAGACGGTGACGCTGATGGTTATTCAGTGTGTGCCTCTGTTTTTGTTGCCGTACATTTTCTTGCCGTGGCTGGGTCACAATGGTTGGTTTTCCGATGGTGCTTTTCTGAAGCCTGTGGCAGATGCGTTGTTCCCGGCGACGGAGTGGGATGCACACGGGCGGGAGTATTGGCGGAGTTTGGGTTTTATTCTGGCGTGGCCGCTGTTTTTCTGGAATGTGTTTACGAGTCAGCCGCTGGGGTGGTGGCTGGGTATTAGTCTGGTGCAGACTTTTGTGGTGATTCCATTGATTATCTGGCGCTGGGGCAAGGGGGCTTATTGCGGGTGGATTTGTTCGTGTGGGGCATTGGCAGAGACGATGGGGGATATGCACCGGCAGAAGATGCCGCACGGTCCTGTTTGGAATCGGATGAATATGGTGGGGCAGGTGATTTTGGTTCTGGCTTTTGTGCTTTTGGCATTGCGGATTGCGGGCTGGTTGTTGCCTTATGATCACTGGGTGAATGCGGGGTATATGGGGCTGTTTATGGGGAAGGATGTGAATTGGGGTGGTCTGATATTTCCGCTGACGTTTTTGAATTATCAGTGGTTTGTGGATTTGTTTTTGGCGGGTATTATTGGGGTGGGTTTTTACTGGCATTTTAGCGGGCGGATGTGGTGCCGGTTTGCGTGTCCCTTAGCTGCGTTGATGCATGTTTATGCGCGGTTTTCGCGGTTTCGGATTTTTGCAGATAAGAAGAAGTGTATTTCGTGTAGTGTGTGTACGTCGGTGTGCCATCAGGGTATCGATGTGATGAATTTTGCGAATAAGGGTTTGCCGATGGAGGATCCGGAGTGCGTGCGGTGTTCGGCTTGTGTGCAGAGTTGTCCGACGGGTGTGTTGTCGTTTGGGCAGATCGATCCCGTGACGGGCGAGGTCGCTAGGATAGATGGGTTGGCAGCGTCGCGGGTAGTGATGGCAGAGGAGGGGGAAGTGTGATCCGCAGGCATGTCCCTGTGGGTGTAAGCAGGGATGACGCAGATAAAAAAGAGGGACAATGACGTGTGTAGGGGCGAGGCATGCCTCGCCCGTCATCGCGGTATGATTCCCTGCTTAAAGCATGCAGAGCCTGCCCCGTAGTGCCTTTATACGGGGGGCATGGTTGAGCCGCGATCCAGAATGTTTTGGTTAATATAAAGCCGGGGTTAATTTTCACAGGACTCTGCTGAGTCTAAAATTACAGGAGGGTAGTAATGTTGAGCGTCATACGTTTGTTGTGTTTGGGATTGGTGTCATCGCTTGTGATGGCGGATACGGGTTTTGCCGAGAAGTACCAGATTGACCGGGCGCATTCGTCGGTCGGGTTTTCGATTCGGCACTTTGTGAGCCGCACGGCGGGCAGGTTTAATCAGTTTGGTGGCACCATTGATTACGATCCGGCCGCGCCCGAGAAGATGATGATTGAAACGACGATTCAGACGAGAAGTATCGATACGGGGAATCAGCGTCGCGATGATCATTTGCGCGGTGCGGATTTCTTTGAGGTGGAGACGTATCCGACGATCGCGTTTAAGAGTACGTCGGCTGTGAAAGAAGGGGAAAAAATTCTGGTGACGGGTGATTTGACGATGCACGGCGTGACGAAGAGCGTTACGTTGCCGGTGACGGTGCTCGGCGTTGGTACGCATCCGCAGCGCGGCACACCTCTGGCTGGTTTTGAGACTGAGTTGACGCTGTTGTGTTCGGATTTTGGCGTGAATAGCTGGGCGAATTTTGCCAATGTGCTGGGGGATGAGGTGCGCGTGAATATTACGATTGAAGCGGGGCCGCCGAGACAGGCGCGGGGCCAGCAGGGTCGGCGCGGTGGTCAAGGTGGTCGTGGCGGTCGTGGCGGTGGTGGGAATTAAGTAGGAGGGAAATCCTTTTCCCGATCCTTTACCTAATAGCCCGTAAAGCCCAACTGCTTCAGCGTTGGGAGTAGTCACACATCAATTGAGCCTATCAAAAGGGCTGTCATCGCGGCATGTTTAAAGCCGCGATCCAGAAGGTTTTGTTTGTCACTACTATAAAAAAATCCCATCCTTTAGGGTGGGATTTTTTTTTGTCCATATAGGCGGATCAATCACCCCCAAAATCAGGGTGAATAACACACACACCCGCCAATCCCATATTTATCTCGTCATGATGAGAGTTTCAAATTTCGCTTTGTATGCGAGATCTTTCTTAATTTCTACTAAATCCTCACCTGCCCAGCCTACAACTCGAAGGAGTGTTTCCCATTCTATCCGCTTGGATGATCCGCCCGGATCATTATATTCGGGTAAGGCCTGGAAGTAAGCTGTCAATTCTTCAAAGGTTTTGTGCCCAAATTTATCAAATATCTCGCCGATTAGATTGATCTCAGCGGGGGATAGCTCTCCCGTACCGGGACCCGGTTTGATTAGCCGAATACAATGGTCTATGGAATTTGAAAAAAAATGAGACCAGTAGCTGGGTATCCTGCTATGGGAAAGCCTCTTTTTCTTTGGGGGGTCAATAAGATCATACGTATGGCTGGGCGTAGGACCATACAGAAGATTCTTTGGCGTGTCATAAGTTACTGGGCGTCCCCAAAGTTCCAATGCTTTTCTATCCACGAGATAGATCAGCTTGAGAAGTTTATACAGGTCAATGCTTTGACCGCCATTATGCTTTATCAACAATGCCGCAACCTGGACAGCTTTCCGCTCTTTGAATTGAGGCATCTCTATTGTTGACATAAATACCTCCTTTTATTTTTCCTTCAAAAAATATAGGGAATTATATGAGGGGTGTGCATAATTCGCTCATTGTGCTATTAGGACTTAGCCTATATTCACCAATTAAGGGGTAAACTGTCGCTTAATTTGGCGATTTTAGGCGTAATTCATGAAAAAATGGGGTTTCATTTTTTTAAAC
>JAJEAX010000060.1 GCA_022822565.1 Candidatus Latescibacterota bacterium | reverse complement strand
TCAATTCCGTATATGCAATTGGATATGTAAAGCCGTAAGCCTGCTGGATCGCGAGATTTTTAATATATACATCGTAAACACCATCGCCATCGGATGGAGGGGGATTGTATCCCAACTGATTGATCTCCAGGTCCCAAACCGTCTCAAAAACGCGCGCAGCCTCATCGACATAATCCGGCACGCCATTGGCATCTGTATCGGTCGGAGCAACGGCGTGAGTCCCCGTCGTATTGTAGTGAATTTTGAAACGCCCCCCCGAAGACAGAACCGAATGACTCAAAATGGGACGCTGCTGAAGAAAAGCAAATGCCTCCTTTGCAGCGGGAGGCAAACGATCCCAATTTGCGGTTAATCCCCTTATCGCCGATGTCCCACAAACAGCTCTATCCAGCCGAAACTCGCTGTCAACAGGCAAAACCTCGGGGAAAAAATGGGCACATGCACGGCAATAGATATCGTGCAGTTCGGTACCGGGCGCAAAAATGGGCGGAACTTGTGCATGCACGGATCCGCCCGCTAATAAAAAGATCGCCAACAAAACAGCAAACTTCCCCATCTCAGCCCTCTTCCCCCAATGATGAAACATAAATATGTGTAGCCACTTCAAGGCCAAGCGAATACGTGGCCTCGCCATTGACCACAATTTCCAGCGGACCGTTAAAAGGTGCTCGACTCACCACCTCTATCTCGACATTCGGTTTAATGCCCATCGTCGCCATATAGCGCAACATCTCGGCACTTTGATCACTCACCTGCCGCACGCGTACATTTTCTCCCGCTGAAATATCTGACAAACACAGATAATGGTCGTACTCTATCGAACCATCTTTGCGCGGAATGGGCGCGCCGTGAGGATCGACTGTCGGATACCCCAGCATTCGATCAATTTTATCTTCAAACTCCTCAGAAATCACATGCTCCAGCCGATCCGCCTCTTCATCGACCTTATCCAGATCAAATCCCAGCACTTCGGACAGGTAAAGCTCGAGCAAACGGTGGTGGCGAAGGACCTCAAGAGCAATGCGTTTTCCCGTCGATGTTAATACAACGCCCTGATAGGGCGTATGTTCCACCAGCTTCATCTCGGCGAGTTTCTTGAGCATATTGGTGACCGAAGCGGGGGCAACTGCCCTGTGCTCTGCAATGAGAGAAGTCGTCACAGATGCAACGGGATTCTGCCCGTGTGTCAGCTTGTAGATCGTTTTCAAATAATCCTGTGACGATTGACTAATCATTGCCCTTCCCCCAAATAGCTATCAAACAAAGTAAGATAAACCTCATATACAAGCAAGCATATCCTATCCATCGGGAATGCGCTTGCCCTGTGGATCGGTCGCGATATCGGGCAAAGCCGCTCGAATTTCTTCCCGCAAGCGGTCATCTGTAAAGTGTTCCAGCGCGTCGGCAGGGTCGTGTACATGATCCGGCGGAAGCCCTATTTGGTTCAGATAGGACTCCCAAAGCCTGTGATTGCGGAGCAATCTGGTCGCGTGTATAACGCCCTGTTCCCCCAGTGAAAAATGTCCATTTGCCCGCGTGATCAGCCCTTGCCACATCAACGACCGAATCGCAATACCAGACACCCAGCGCGCAGCCGTATCGACCAGGTCGCCCCAACTGAGCGCAGAGACGCGCTGCGATTCCCGATCGCGGAGCAACTTTAACAAAACGTGGTCCCGCGCAACCCGCAAAGAGAGCCGCACCTGCCGCACAAATCGCCCCAACAACCCATAGTGGGGTGCAAAAATCAGGGAAAGCGCGAACAGCACACCCATAACGACAACCATAGCCCCGGCAATAGAACTATTCCAAACCCCTGCGAGAAAATACCCGGCAATTGCAGAAATAACGCCCATCAGTGCAGACAGGATCAAAATAACTTTTAACCGATCGCTCCACAAATAAGCCGAAGCACCGGGAACAATCAGCATCGCCACGACGAGAATAGCCCCTACGGACTCGAATGCAGCTACCGTTGTCACAGAAACGGCTCCCATCAGCATATAATGCACCAGCGCGGCACTCACGCCCACAGAAAGTGCCATCTCGGCATCGAAAGACGCGATCAAAAGCTCTTTGTAAAATACCAGAACAAATGCGAGATTAAGCGCAAACACCGTTCCGAGAATCCAGACCGGACGCGGTCCCAGATCCCATTCTTCCCAGAACAAACGATCCCAGGGCGTGTACGCGATCTCTCCGTAAAGCACGCATTCCTGATCGAGATCCACCTGCCCGGCAAATGCCGTGATCAGAACGACGCCCAGCGCGAAAAGCGCAGTAAAAGCAATGCCTATTGACGAGTCTTCTTGCACGCGCCACCTGCGGTGAAATGTCTCGATCAACACCGTGGCAATCACGCCGCATATAGCAGCACCAATAAACATCGGAATCACATCGCGGCTGCCCGAAAGCAGAAACGCAATGACAATACCCGGCAAAACAGCATGACTGAGTGCATCGCCCAAAAGCGACATCTTGCGCAACACGAGATACGCGCCCAACAAACCGCACGAAGCACCTGCCAGCGCGCCTGCAAGCACAATCCAAAATGGTCCCCAAAACTCATTCATCTTTGCCAGTCCTCCGATAGCCACTGCCCATTTTGTGGATATCTCCCGAAACATCTATATCTTCTTGTGCCAGAATCAGTTCAAGCTGTTCAATAATCTCAGGCGTTAAAATATGCTCGACCTCATCGGCAGGTCTATCCACGTGATCCTCTTCCAGGATAGACCGATAAACCAGATAATATTCCCATAACTGATGGGACTTTACCACAAAATTCGCCTCTTTGTGTCCCAACTCCGTCAAAGAACACGCACCATTATGCGTGTTCACCCATCCATCGCGGCCGAGACGCTTTGCAAGCCGACGCACGCGGTAAAGCGGCAGCTGAAGCTCACTGGCGAGGTCCGCCAATACGACCTCCTCCTTGTCCTGCGTCTGCAACGCGAGATATGCCCGCAAAAAATGCTGACCATTCTCCCGCAACGCATTTGCCCTGAGCCTCACCCATCTGGCCAGCACCCCGCGTCTGGGGGCAATCAGCACAGAAATGAGAAATGCAGCCGTAGCAACCAGCACCATCACTGGCCCCGTCGGGATTCGGGGCGCCAGCGCGCTCAGGCCGACCCCCAGCGCACCGCATAACGCGCCTAAAATGCCCGACACCAGCACCATTACATGCAGTCGATCTGTCCAAAACCGCGCAGCAGCAGCCGGGGTAATCAACATCGCCGCAATGAGAATAACCCCCACTGCCTGAAGTCCCACCATAACAGTAAGCACGATCAGTCCCATCAACAAAAGATCGACCACACGCTGGGAAAATCCCAGCGCAGAGAGAAATTCCGCATCAAAAATGAGTCCTTTAAACTCCTTAAAAAAAAGAAAAACCGCAATCATAACCAGCGCAGACACAATGCACATCACATACAGATCAGTGCGCACGATGGAAGCTGCCTGTCCAAAAAGAAATTTATCCAGACCACTTTGATTGCCCACCTCGCTTTGTTGAATATGCGTGAGCAATACAATTCCCCCACCAAAAAATACCGAAAGAACAATGCCCAGTGCTGCGTCTGCTTTGATGCGCGTATAATTGACAATAGCTTCAATAATAAGCACGCCCACCACACCGGAAACTGTCGCGCCCAAAAGCAGAATGGGCAATGCCTTGCTCTGCGTCCACAGAAATGCCAGCGCAACCCCCGGAAGTGCTGCATGCGCCAGCGCATCGCCCAAAAGGCTGCGCCGCCGCAACACGGCAAATGCACCCAACGTGCCCGATGTTGCCCCGATCAACAGCGAACCGAGCAAAACCAGTTGAAATGTCGCGTCCCAAATCACCTCATAAACCCCGCTGATGATGGGCAACAGCCTGCGCGGCTTCGGAAAGCACCGTCAACTGCCCGCCGTAAGTTTTATTCAAATTATCTTCAGTGAACACATCTTTCGTCTCGCCCGCGGCAACGATCCGCATATTAATCAAAACCAACCAGTCAAAATACTGGCTCACCGTGTGTAAATCGTGATGTACAACCAGCATGGTCTTTTTTCGCGCCCTCAGATCCATCAAAATATCGATAATGGCGCGTTCGGTCGCCGCATCCACGCCAGCAAAGGGTTCATCCATCAAATAAATTTGTGCATCTTGCGCCAATGCTCGAGCCAGAAAAACCCGCTGTTGCTGGCCTCCCGAAAGCTGATTGATCTGCCGATGTCCAAAATCGGTCATACCGACTTTTTCAAGTGCTTCCTCGGCCAGTTCCCTATCAATTTTATCCGGACGCCTCACCCATCCAACATGCCCATAACGCCCCATAAGCACCACATCTAAGGCATTGATGGGAAAATCCCAATCCACTGACTCGCGTTGCGGCACATAGCCAATGGCCTGGCGCATGCGCGAATAGGGCTTGCCGTAGATGTGAACCCATCCCGAAGCCTTGGGCACCAGATCCATAATGGCTTTGATCATCGTACTCTTGCCCGCACCATTGGGCCCCACGACCCCCACGAGTTTGCCTTCTGGCACAGCGAGATCGACATCCCACAGGACGGGTTTCTTGTGATATGCCACCGTCATATCGTGAATATGAATAGGTGTCACCGATTCATCAACTGCATGTAACATTATTTTAACGCCTCGACAATTGTGTTCACATTTGACCTCACCATACCGATGTAAGTATCTGCCCCACTGCCCGCAGGTCCCATCGCGTCGGAATACAGAGTGCCACCAATTGCGACATCCCATTCTCTCGCCTTGCAACCCTCGCGCACGGCATTTATCGAACGTTCGGGCACACTGCTTTCCACAAAAATGGCTTTCACACGCCGCTTGACAATAAAATCCACCAGCAGAGACACATCGTTGACCCCATATTCAGCCACAGTCGAAATCCCCTGAAGCCCGCGCACTTCAATGCCGTAAGCAAGGCCAAAATATCCAAAGGCGTCGTGTGCCGTAATCAACACGCGCTGGTCGCTAGGGATATGTGCAATCTGCGCTTTTGCCCAGGCGTCGAGATCGCGCAATTGCACGCGATACGCCTCGGCATTTGCGCGAAATACATCTGCACCTTCGGCGTCAATCTCGCTCAGTGTCTGGACAACTACGGGCAGGGTTTCTGCCCACATGCTGACGTCAAACCAGATATGCGGATCGTGCTCTCCTTGTCCAGCAACCGGCTTCCGCAGCCTCTCTCTGGAAATATCTCGCGACACGGGAATCACCGTCTTGCTGCGCGCCATCTTTTCAAAAATCCCCTCCAGCTTGCCTTCCAGAAAGAGACCATTGTAAAATATCACATCCGCTCGAGACAGCTTCTGCAAATCGCCCTGCGTCGCCTTGTAATAATGCGGATCAATCCCAGGTCCCATCAGGGAAATCACCTCAGCGCGATCTCCAGCAACATGGCGTACGAGATCGCCGACCATCCCGGTCGTACACACCACCAGCTTTTTGTCTTGTTCAACCGGCGGCGTTTCGTTCCCGCCACACGCGCACAGCAACAAAACGCCAAACAAAATAAAAAATCTGTACATAAACCCTCCGTAAAAATCTCTGCCATTATACATGCCTATAACATTTCTTATATTACTGCTAAAATAAAATTTAGTCAGGACTAAAAATATAAAAATCAAGGGATCCGGTCAAGATAAAGAAAAACCCTTCAATTCATATATTGGAGAGTTTAACCAATAAACAATATTTTGTACTTGAAAAGAGTAAACATTTTGTTTATTCTTTTTTATGATTCGATCTTTTGCCGACTCAGAAACGAGACGATTCTACAGTACAGGAAAGTCGCGCCGCTATCCTCCGGTTATTCACAAAAGAGCTGCGATGCGACTTATACAACTCAACGCTACTACTCAATTAAATGATCTGCGTTTACCTCCGTCGAACCGGTTGGAAGCTTTGAGAGGTGATCGAGCAGGTCAATGGAGTATTCGCATCAACAACCAATGGCGCGTGTGTTTTCGTCTTATAGATGGCGATGCGTTTGATGTGGAAATCGTTGATTATCATTAAATAGGGAAAACATCAATGATTGAAAATGGTTTACCTCCTATTCATCCCGGACAGTTTCTGCGTGAAATGCTGGACGAGTTAAACATCTCTCAGGCACAATTGGCACGCACCATTGGCATTTCGCCAATGCGCGTATCGCATGTCGTAAACGGCTCTCGTCCCGTGACTACTGAATTGGCCCTTTTATTCGGTCGAGCACTCGGCCAATCGCCCCAATACTGGCTCAATTTGCAAATGACCTATGAACTGCAAACGACTGAGGCAGCAATGGCGAAACAGTTAGAAACCGTTTCAGAACTGTCCTAAACATAAAAAAACACGCTCCAACGACGTGTTTTTTATAGACCTAAAATGTTCCCATTTAATATCTCAATGGGATATTTTGAAATTACTCAATCTCTATCAAATCCTCGCGCTTCTCTTCTTCACACGCACCACCGCAACCCGTACACGACGAAGCCCAAAACGGTTTTACAATCTCGCCAATGACGCGATAGGCACACCAGAGTGCCACAGCAACCGCGATCCAATTTTGCCAGTCGGTCATACCATTACCCCCATCCAAGCACCATTCCAAGGCGATAAGTCACATAAGCGCCGATATAGGCGAGCACCGTCATATAAACAAAAGTTAGCACAGGCCACCGCCAGGCGCCCGTCTCTCGTTGAATAACCGCAAGCGTGGAAACGCACTGCGCGCACAGTGCAAAAAACACCATAATAGACAGTGCGACCGGGATATTAAACACCTTTCGCCCATCAGACCATGTCGCAGACCGAAGCGCGTCTCTAAGCGACATCGATTCTTCATCCACCTCACCCAGACTGTAAATGGTACCCAGAACGGCAACAATCACTTCCCGTGCGGGGAAAGATGCCAGCGCCGCCATCCCAATCCGCCAATCCCATCCCAATGGTTCTACGACGGGTTCAATGGCCTGTCCCATTCGTCCCAGAAAACTCTGTTTGAGCATGTCTCCAGCCTCTTTTGCGCGCAAATCATCCAGGACCTCCTCCGATGCTCCTGCCAACCGCTCGCGCTCGGCCTCGTAATGCGCGGCAATCGTTTCAGACCGCGGGAAATACGCCAGTGCCCACATCACAATCGTCGCGGCGAGAATCAACGTGCCGGCTCTTTCGAGAAAATGCCGACCACTTTGATAAATACGCATCCCAACAGTACCCACATCTGGAATTTTATAAGACGGCAACTCGAGCAAAAAAGGCGTGGGCTGTCCTCTCAACAGCGTCTTTTTTAAAATCCACGCAATGGGAATAGCCACAAAAATCCCCGTGCAATACAGCGCGAAAAGCGTAAGCCCCTGCAGCCCAATGCCTCCCCAAACATCTCGATCGGGAATAAAAGCTCCAATAAAAATCGCGTACACCGGCAAACGCGCAGAGCAACTCATCAACGGCGCAACCAGCATCGTGGCAATGCGGTCTTTGGGGTCATTGATCGTTCGCGTAGCCATCACTCCCGGAATCGCACAGGCAAAACTCGACAAAAGGGGAATAAAAGACTTTCCCGACAAACCACAAGGCGTTAACAGGCGATCCATCAACAGCGCTGCACGCGCCATGTAACCGCAATCTTCCAGTATGGCAATAAAGAGAAATAGGATGCAGATTTGGGGCAAAAAAATGACTACGCCACCCACCCCGGCGATAACCCCATCCACCACCATACTTTGCAGCGCACCTTCGGGAAGAGAGCCAGTAGCCCATCCTCCGACCATCCCAAACAACGCGTCAATACCATCCATTAAGGGCATAGCCCACGAAAAAATCGATTGAAAAACAAAGGCCATAATCACAGCAAAGCCCAGACTTCCCCACAGCGGATGGGTCAAAATCCGATCTAACCGATCAGAACGGGTCACGCGAAGTGGTTCGGGATCGCGCAACACACCATCGAGGACCTCATCGACCCATCTGTAGCGCAATTCGATCTCTCGATTCGCCAGCGCATCATCCGCGTTGACCTGTGTCCGCAACGCATGAAGGTCAGAGGCAAAATCATCTCCAAAGCGTTCCACGACATGAGACGCAAAAGCGTTTTGATTGTCAATCAAAACACGCAACACCAGCCCCGTGGATACACCTTCGTATTTTTGCGCCAACTGCTCAGCGTCTGCCCACCAGGATTGTGGTAATACCGACCTGCGCGGAGGAACCGTGCCTTTTTTAAGAGTCTGTGAAAGTGCTTCTTTCAATTCATCAAGACCCACGCGCTTATTGGCCTGTATGGGAATAACTGGAACACCCAAATGCTCGCTCAGAGCAGGTGCATCAATAACAATGCCCCTGGCCTTGGCCACATCTAACATATTGAGGGCCACAACCAGGGGCAAATCAATTTCGAGAAGTTGAGATACGATATATAAACTGCGCCTCAAATTGCTGGCGTCGAGAACCACGAGCACGGCCTGGATGGCACTCTCGCTCTCCAACAACCCCATCATAACTTCAACAGCAATAAGTTCATCTGGCGACTTGGCTGAAAGGCTGTATGTACCGGGCAAATCCAGCAGGTCAATCGCACCCACGTTGGGCAATGTTAATTGTCCAATCTTGCGCTCAACCGTAACGCCGGGAAAATTTCCCACGCGCTGCGAAAGCCCCGTCAGAGCATTAAAAAGCGTTGTCTTACCCGTATTGGGATTGCCAACCACAGCGACCGTGGCACGACCCACATAAGGTCGCTCTCGATCCGCTATATTCATTGCCATAACAAATCAGGCCGCTTTCATTCCTTTGATGCATGCAGCATCGGTTTTCCGCAAACAAAATCTGCTGCTCCCCACCTGAATGACCACGGTACTCCCTACGCGCAACATGCGCACGGGGACACCTGGTATAGCCCCCACCTCACGCAGTCGAGCCGATAGTTGATTGGCACCTGAAATGCCTTCAATAGTACCTTCATCACCCCGGCCCCATATCGAAAGTGGGGTTACAGCATCCGTTGCATAAGCCATTATCGAGACTCCAAATTGAATAATTGATCGACATCCTGAACGGGCCACTGCCACTCCTCTTTCTGATCCAGCTTAGACCAGAACTCGGCGAGAAATTGTTGTGCAGTGGGATCATCAGAGAGCAAAAAATGCACAAAATGCAGCAATTGCCCACCAGTTTGCGCGCTTAAAAGATGCTCGACCTTGCACGCATCTACTTCGGCTTGATGCTCGTCGAGCTTGAGCACCTCGTTGAGAAATTTGCGAACAACGGCGCGTTTGGCTAAAATAGAATCGACAATGCGACGGCCATCTTCGGATAATTTCAAAAACTTATTGTGATCTTCCACGACCAGCCCGCGCGCCTTGAGGGCTTTGAGCGTCAGCGATGCACTGCCCCGGGTAATCTCCAGCGCACGCGCCACATCCGAAACCCGCGCATAGCCCAGATCGTCCATCAACTCGTGAATGGCAGTTAGGTGATGGGCAACACTATGAGAAATCTCGTTACTCTCATATTCTTTCCATACATCCGATGCCATCAGGTGCCTTCCCATGAACAGTGTGTTTAGCCGTTTAACCGATGTTTTGCTAATAAAACAACTGATAGAAACATAAACCAAATGTATGTAATCTGTCAAGGTCTTTTTTATATGAAACTTGACATCGTTTTTTCTTTTCCGTATAACTGTGAACAAACTTTTCAAAGGAACGCAATCTATGAAATATAATTTTTCTGAAATCGGCCGTCTCCCTCTTCCGGGAGATAATGTCGGCATTGCGACTCGCAAGCTGGATGAAGGCACGCAGATTATCTATTCAGATCGCACCTTCTCGCTTCGGCATACCATCCTCGAAGGCCATCGCTTTGCCATCCAACCCATTGCACCTGGTGACTCCCTTCTCTCGTGGGGTCTGCCCTTTGGCATTGCAACGCGTCATATCTCTCCCGGAGATTACGCCTGCAACCCGGAGATCCTCGACGCCCTCAAACTCCGCGATCTCGACTTTGAGCTTCCAAATGTGCCCAACTTTGAAGACCGCATTGTTCCGCATCAGATCAATGCCGCCACTTTTGAGGCGGGAGAGCAAGTCGAACGCTATGATCATTACGGTACTTTTCAAGGGTACAGAAGATCGGGAGGCCGAGGTGCAGGTACGCGAAATACTATTGTCATATTGGGAACATCCTCTCGCACAGCGAGTTATGCCAAACAGCTCGAAGCGAGATTAAAAGATCGCGTACGAGAGTATCACAATATCGATGGCATTGTTGCAGTTGCCCATACCGAAGGCGGCGGCGCTGAAATCCCGAATAACAAAGACCTCTTATTGCGTACACTCGCAGGATTTGCAGTACACCCAAACGTCGGTGCAGTACTCGCGATCGACTACGGTCACGAAGCCATCACCAACCAGCACCTCCGGGAATATCTCGTGCAAAACAACTATCCCATCGACCATGTTCTGCACCACTTTCTCACGCTTGAAGGCAGCTTTGAAAACGCTCTACAACAGGGCGAAAACATCATTGCCAAATGGCTGCCACAAGTCCAGGCAATGGTCCGCACACCCGAACCCCTATCGCACATCAAAATCGCGCTGCAATGCGGCGGATCAGACGCATTCTCGGGCATTTCCGGTAATCCATTGGCATCGTGGGTAGCAAGAGAGATCATTCGCCACGGCGGCTCGGCCAACCTCGCAGAAACCGACGAACTCATCGGCGCAGAGTCCTACGTTCTCCAAAATGTATCATCTCACGATGTTGCCCAGTGCTTTCTCGACAAAGTGGAAGCCTATAAAACCCTCGCAGCATGGCACGGCACAACAGCAGAAGGCAATCCTTCTGGTGGCAACAAATTTCGCGGCCTCTACAACATCGTACTCAAATCAATTGGCGCGGCCATGAAACGCCACCCGGATGTCCGTCTCGATTCCGTCATTGATTACGCGGCACCAATGACCGATCCGGGGTACTATTTTATGGACAGCCCGGGCAATGATCTCGAAAGCATTGCCGGACAGGTAGCTTCTGGATGTAATATGATCTTCTTTATCACCGGCAATGGCTCAATCACAAACTTCCCCTTTGTACCCACCATCAAAATTGTGACCACATCCGAACGCTATCATCTACTCAGTAAAGACATGGATGTCAACGCGGGTGCATACCTGGACGGGACCCCCATGGACGACCTCGGCAGCAATATGTTTGACCTGACCTGTAAGATCGCCTCGGGAGAACGCAGCAAAGGCGAAAAGGCCGCACACGCACAAGTCTCGATATGGCGCACATGGCGACAGACCTCAACAGATCACCTGTCCGACCTCAAGAATCGACCAGAGCCTCAGGGCGTGCCACTCGCGATTCGGACACTGGACGCCGACGAACACTATCCACAGATGAACACAGATGAACAGAGATTTGAAGCCATTCGCACCCGAGATGGATTTACAACCGACCGCCTGGGCCTGATTCTACCCACCAGCCTGTGTTCGGGACAAATCGCGCTGATGGCGGCAAAACGCCTCACAGAAAAGGGTCTGGGCCTCGACAAGGGCATCTCGCGCTTCGTCGCCCTCCCACACACCGAAGGATGCGGCGTATCGGGAGAAGCTACTGAACGCCTCTACACACGCACTATGCTCGGCTACCTCACCCACCCCCTCGTGCATACATGCCTATTGTTGGAACACGGCTGTGAAAAGACCCACAACGACTATATTCGACACGCCCTGGACGACAAAGGGATCAGCCCCGATGCATTTGGCTGGGCCAGTGTGCAACTCGACGGCGGTATCGACGCCGTTCTCGACAAGGTCGAAGCCTATTTTCTCGACCAGTTCGCACAGACGCCTCTCCCTGAAATCACTCCCGCCAGCCTATCTACACTCCGCGTAGGTCTTCACGCTTCTGGTTCTATTTCCGATATTGCCGCACAATCCCTC
>JAJEAX010000345.1 GCA_022822565.1 Candidatus Latescibacterota bacterium | reverse complement strand
TATAAATTGAATAGCCAAATCCGTTTCGTTCGTTGGAGCCCAGCCTCCGTAAAAATTTGGTCCCTCATCGTTTTCGTAATAGGTTCTGTCGAAGTAGGCGCCCCGCCCTCTCCCGCCTGCCAGCGCCGCGAGATAATCCAGTCCGTACCGATTGTCGTCGCCATAAGGCCCTTTACCCAGATGCCAGGTACCTACGTGTGCAGTGCCATACCCATGCTCGCGCAAAGTACCTGGCAAGGTCGGGATATCTCGTCGCGGACTGTACTCATTATCAATCACCAAATTTTGCCAACCATACCGACCGGTTAACAAAATAGCCCGGTAAGGCGAACACAGCGGGTGGTTGGAAAACATATTGTCACACACCATTCCTTCAGCTGCCATCGCATCCAAAACAGGCGTTTGGATTACGTCGTTGCCATTCGCACCCAGTGCGCTATAACGCTGCTGATCAGAAAATACGAACAGAATATTGGGGCGTTTCTCATTACTCATGGGAATTCCTTCCATAATGGTTACAGGAGAGGCTTGAGCAGGTTGCTCAGTAGGCGATCAGCTACTGGATCGGTGCCTAGGTTTTCGACAATGCGATGTGTGCATAGGACATATTTGCCATTGCCGTGGGAGATTTGTGTGAGATCAGCGCCTTGAAAGGCTTCCGTGACGCCGATGTAGTTCTGTTTGTGTTTGAGGCCAGCATACCAGTCGTAGGTGATGTTGCCGCCGATCCAGTCTGTTTTTGGTTCTACAATGGACCATTGGGAGGAGATGTTTTGATATTCTTGTCCCATCAGGCAATTTGAGGGCAAGCCATCGTAGAAGGGGTGGTTTTTGACGACATGACTGCAAGGGGTCCATAATCCCTTGCCCGAGTAGAGTGATAGTGGAAATGGGAAGAAGATGTCTTTGTCGATGTGGCGATGCATGCGGCTTTTTCCCGGCTCCATTTTGAGAAGGTACATGGCTGGCAAGTTGAGGAAGAGTGCTGTGCCGCCTTTTTTAACCCAGGTGGCGAGATCGGCGAAGCGGGGATCGGGTTTACCGTTCCAACCCTGGAGGTTGACGAGTGCGATCTGGTCTGTGGGCGTTTGGGTGGAGAAGGCGGTGGTGTGGGAAAGGTATCTGCCGAGTGCGCCGTTGAGGTCGATTGTAGCAATGGGTACATCTGGAATGGCGGATTTGCTTTTGTCGAGGATGTAGATGCTGGATTGATTTTTGATGGGGTCTGTATCGCCAGATGTGAATGTCAGTTTGATCTGACACGGGCCTTCGACGCCACGGGTGTTGATTTCGTAAGTCGCCAGGTCTGTGATTCTAGGGGGTATTGTTGTTTGTTCGTTTATGCCGAGAATATTTTGTCCGTCATTTGTGGTGACGCGAAGGGAGAGTGTGCCCGATAGATCGTTTTTGTCATTGACGGTGGTGAGCAGGATTTCAACGGATTCGCCTGCATAGACATTTTGTTTGCCGGGGCGAATGGCGATATAACGGTCGGCGAATACTTCTTTGATGGCGTAATAGGGCTTTTTGGGATTGCGGAAGTTGTCGATTAAGCCAGCCCCGATGACCCAATCGCCGTCGTTGAGCGCGTGGATACCGATACCCGCGATGTCGGGATTGATGCGGCAGGCTTCGGTCATGAGTTTGTTGCCGATGTAGTGGATTTCCTGAACGGCTTCTACGAAATCGCGAAAGGTGGGGAATATCTGGTCTGCGCCGGTTTCGCGAAAGACCGAGAGGTACGAATTGAACAGGCGTTCGTGCATGCGGTAATCCGGTGTGATTGGATTGCCTTCTTTTTTGTACTGTTCAAAATTTGCTTCGAGGTCCGGAATACTGCCATACCCGAGTTCTGAGATATTGGTGAGCAAGTCGGGTTTTATTTTGCTGTTGGTGAACTGGGCGAGTTCTAATCCCAGTTCTTTGAGTTGCTCCTCGGTTTTACCCAACGCGAGCAAATTATCGTAGCTGCTTTGGGGAAAGGGCGTACCGGGATAGTTGTGTACATCGTTGATGACAGTGGGTTCGTAGGAACCGGGAAGATAAACGCTACATCCATCGGCAAACCCGCCGGCTTCGTCGATGATCATGCGGGTGTGATCGCATTCACGCGCTTTTAAGGACACGCTGTGTTTGAGGCGTTTGAGGCCGTCGCGCGTGATTTCATTAAACATTTCCCAGATGACGATGGAGGGGTGGTTGCGATCGCGTTTGACCATTTCCGTGGCTTCATTTTCGATGCGTTGTTGGGTATATGGGGTGATCTGGGGCCAGTTGTCCATGCATTCGACGGGGAGCGCGCCTACAAATAGGACGCCCATTTCGTCTGCGAGATCATAGACGATTGGTGGTTGGGGTTTGCGCCACGGGCGAATCATGTTGATGTTGCCGTCTTTGATAAGCTGAAATTCTTTTTTTAGAAGATTGAGGTCGCGTGGGTATGCGAGGGAATGTGGATAAAAGGCTTCGTTGAAGGTGGTTTTGAGGATGATTTTTTTGCCGTTTAAGTAGAAGTTTTTGCCTTTGGCTGTGAATTCTCGGAAGCCAAAGCGCGTTTTTTCGCTATCAGAGGTTTCTCTATCAAGGGCGACTGCGGTGGTGACGACGTAGAGATTGGGGTCGTCGAGTTGCCAGAGCTTGTGGTTTGCGATGGCGAATATTTTTTCGCGGTGGCTTGTGCCGGGATTCAGGTTGAGCGTTTCTTGTCCAGAGGCGACCTGTGTGTCGCTTTTGTATTCGGTGATTGACCAGGTGATGGTCACGGATTGTGTTCTCAAATCCCGATTTTGAAATGTGTTGGTTATGCCGACTTCGCCCGTGTGGATGTCAGATGTAACGAATGTGTCGTCAACGTACACGGGTCCCGTAGCGATGAGGGATACCGATTGCCATAAGCCACCGGCGATTGCACCGCGCCAGTGTGGCATGTCATCGCGGCCTATGCCATCGATGACTACGTCGCGGAGGATGAGGGGCGTGATGACGCGAACGGCGATGAAGTTTTCGCCTTCGGTTAAGAGGTCGTCGATCAGGAGTTCAAAGCCGATGTACCCGCCTTCGTGTGCGCCAGCGGCTTCGCCATT
>JAJEAX010000279.1 GCA_022822565.1 Candidatus Latescibacterota bacterium | reverse complement strand
TTCACCTGATTCATCTGTGATATAGATGTATTTGATGCTCTGGATTTCGACAAACTGATCGATGAGCGACTGCAAAGCCGCGAGGTCCCGATTTAAGAGAATATCGACACTGGAGTCGGCGATGGTCTTCGCGATATTCTTGCTGTTATTCTCGTATTCCTCCGACAAGTGTGTATCGACCGTATAAATACACAAAGCGGATGTTGACAGGCTGATCATACCAAATAGCGCGAAGATGCCGAATCGGGTTTTTTGAAAGAGTTTTTTGATTTTCATTTTTTGCCAAACCTGTCTTTCCAGTTATCCAGTGTGACAAAACGGTCGTTTTCGACAACTGTGTAATAGACTCGCTGTAGCCCCTGCCGTCGGTCTGGACCAAAAGAGACCTGTTCGCCGATGCCCAGATCAAAATCTCGAATGCTGAAGACCGCGTCTTCGAGCTGGCTTCGCTGTGGGGTGTCGCCGAGGCGGCGCAGAATTTCAACCATTAATTTGGCGTTGAGAAATCCTTCGAGGCTGACAAAACTTTGCGCGAAGGGGGTGTAGTCCTCTTTCACCAGTTCTTCGGGTGGCTGAGGAGCGTATTGTTGCATCATTTCGCGGTACTCCTGGACGGCTGGCGTGGATGTTTCTTCGTAGCTGGGCACGACCTGAGAGTTTACGAGCAGTTGCGTGTATGACTCGCTGTTGTCCTGTCCTTCGGTGAGGAGTTTCAAGAGGTTTTCACTTCCGACAAAGGACAGGTTGGCAATGGGAACCCGCAGGCCCAGGTTAACGGCGTCGCGCGCGAAGGCCGCACAAGCCGCATAAGCGCCGATGCAGATTACCGCTTCCGGGTCTGATGCTTTTAGTATTTCGACCTGTTTTCGCATGCTGCCGGTGAATTTTTCTCCGCGGCGGTACGTGGCTTCGCCCACTATTTGTTCTCCGTGCCGCTTCAAGGCACTTCTCACGCCCGCCCATCCGCTGCGACCATAAGCATCGGCTTGATAGAATACGGCAATGCGTTTTCGGTTGATGCGAACAAAATTATCCACGAGACCGGCGGTTTCCTGGCGGTAGGAGGCGCGCAGATTAAAGGCAAAGTCGCCATAAGGCGGTTCTCGCTGCGGTTGCGCGCCAGTGAATGGAAAAAATAGGAAGATGTTTCTGTCCTGGAATTTTTTGAGCATGGGGAGCACGCGGGTTACGGTGGGGGTTCCGACATAACCGAAGAGCAAAAATACTTCGTCTTCCAACATCAATTTCAGGGTGTTTTTGACGGAGGGGTCGGGTTGATAGCCGTCGTCATACGTTTTGAGAAATATTTTGCGCCCCGAGATACCACCTTGTTGATTGATGTGTGTGAAGTACGCACTGGCACCGCGATACAGTTCGATGCCCAAACCCCGGGACGGACCGGAGAACGCGGCGGACACGCCGAGAATAATCTCGGTGTCGGTCACGCCAGATGATGTCTGTGCCATGGTGTGCCTCCTTGTTTGTGGTTCAAGCTGGCCGGTGTTGGCGACCGCTGTCAGAGTTTTCAAATAGGGGGCGATCGCGCAACAGGCAAGACCGGAACGGATGAGTGCTCTTCTCGTTATTGGTTTCATACGGGGTGTGCTCTTTCGCTGACGCCCAGATCTGATCATTCTTCGAGCGTTGGGCGATTTAATCGCGTGTGATAGGGCGGTTCCATGACCGCGCGGTGTCTTTCGTTTGCCCATTCGGGTATGTCATAGGCGCGTACATAAGCCATGTTGCCGGCGGTGTAGCGGGTGAGTGTTGACCGCCGCGGATGATCCGCTTTCCAGGGCAGGGTGCCGTGTGTGACGGCTTCGGTAAAGATGATTGCGTCGCCTGCCTTACAGGTGATCTGGCGGATGTGTTCCTGGTGTTTTTGATACAGGCGCATTTCCTGCGGACAGGGATAATTGCTTTTGTGCGATCCGGGTATGAGGGAGAGACCGCCGTCGCCCGGGTTGACATCGGTGAGTTGGATGGAGACGACGGTGAGTCCGTTGTGCATTTTGCCATCTCTGAATATATAATACTGGTTGGGGTCAAATCCGGGTCCAGAGGAGCCGTGGAAGCGATGGCCTTCTGCACCTTTATCCATCCAGAGCAGAAACATCTGGTGATCGATGCGAAAGCCTTTGCCGAGTATTTCGTTGAGATAGGGCACTATGCGGGGGTGCGCCAGCATGTCGCGGAAGGGGTTGCACCAGGGTTCGTCCCAGTGGATGAGGCTGCCGAGTTCGCCGCGACCATGCGTGCCCTCAAGGGCCGGTGAGTCGCCATCGAGACGCTGTTCTCTCGGGCGAACACGCCCCCGGTCGAGATTGCGATCAACGGCTTCGTTCGCCAGGGCGAGTTCGTCTTCGGTCAAGACATTTTCAACGACGAGATACCCGTTGAGGTCAAAGAGATATTTTTCGTCTTCGGTCATTGTAAGATGTTCCATTGTTTTATGTTTTAGTATATACCTCTTGCCACCTTATTTGCAATATAGTAGATTTTGATATAAGGAGGTAATAGTAATGATTAAAATTAAACTTCAAGATATGATGTGGCGGAGACAGATCCAAAACATTGCGGAATTGTCTCGCAATGCAGGCGTTTCCAAACAAACGGTAGATGAACTGTATAATCGACCAGACCAGGTTAGCGGGATTCAGATCGAAACACTGGATCGACTGTGTCGGGCGTTGTCCTGCAATGTAGAAGATCTGATTCAATATGTGTCGAATGATGATCCTGCTGAGCCGTTCCAAATCGAAATGGTTCGAAGCGATGACCCAGATTATGCCATTTTTGAAAAATATGCAGAAGAACCTGCTATGGCATTAGAAGACTGTGATGAGTTGTTTGAAAAGCTCAATGCTCGATAATAGACCCTGAGATTATTTTATCAGACTCGCATACGCTTCTCGCCCTTGTAGGAACAGGTCTTTGACTTCTTCGCGTTGCTGGTCGGTGTTGTAGCGGCCATAGGTGTCGATCCATTTGAGCGCGTCTTCGATGCCGTTGAGGAAATACTGCGCGGATTCGTTGCGCTCGGCAGGCGGACGGCCGCAGGCAAAATAAACCGGGCTGCTGTGTGCGTAGATGGATTGGTCGAAGCTGTCGCGCTGGTTGCCCCAGATCCGGGCGGCGACCCAGCCGTCGCGGTCGATATTTACCCGATGGCGAATGGCGCCCTCGCGTTTGCCTTCGGGATAGTTTTCCCTGTGGATGATGCGGCCATTCATTGCGATTTCGGCGCAGTGAATGGGGTAAAAGGATGTAAATGTGGATTCTATGTCGAGCGAGCCGCCAGAAGGCAATTCGACCGTGGCACCCATGGGGTGGTCGTTTACGTTCAGGTTAATGGCGGGACCGTTGGTGATGAAGGTATTGCCCGATTTCATGCCGTCTATCCAGTTTTCGTAGGAGAACGCGCCACTGGTGTTGACATAGACGCGGTTGTTGGAGCAGACGAACCAGTCGGTGCCGGTGGAGGCGGGCAAGGCGATGCCGCAGTTGAGCAGTTTGTACCACAGGTCGTATTCGGGATCCATCCAGAAGGGGTCGAACAGGTTGAAGGCGTCCAGTTTGCCCAGTGCTGCGGCAATGGGGGCTTCCATGCCGCGACCATTGTGACACCATATTACAATGCCGCCCTGATCGCGGGCTTCGTCGCAGCAAAAGCACAGCGGGGGATAGTCGGGGTCGAATTGCGCGGTGAGGATGTGGCCGCGGCTGACGGGTTGGATGAGGTTGCGGATGTTGAGGAACATGACGTGCCCATATCCAAACCCCCAGGGCGAGTTTTCGCCGTAGTGGCGATTTTCTTCGCCGATGTCGAGTACGTGATGTGCGGTGGTAAATTCGTTCATTACGCCGATGGGATATTTGTTGCTGGCGTAGGGGAGTTGTCTTCTGTCGAGGACGCTTACGACGGTGACGTTGTAGCCTTCCACGCTGCAGTCAATGGCGAGTCGGTCGTCGGGGCGAGTTTCTTTTTCGTCGTAGTGGATGTGTGTGTTGCCCGGATACCAGTTGTTTTCCTGCGGGTAATACCAGCGGTTGAGGGCGATTTCGACGTCTTTGACGCCGTTTTCCGGCATTTCGACCACGGTGCGGATGGGTTCGTATTCCGTGCCGCGTTCGACCAGTATGTCGGTGCGTCCGCGTGAGGCTTGAACTTCAAATTCGCCATCGCAGAAGAAGAAGGGCGTGCCGGGTCCGCGTTTGAGCATGGCATCGCGCGGGTGGCAAAAACGACCGTTGGCGGTCAGGACGTGTACTTTGGCGTTGATGTGTTCGCCTGTCGCGCTGTCAATAATATGTCCGTGCAGGGTGCCCATCGTACGCTCCGGTTATTCGAGATGTTTCTGCAATAGCGTTTCGAGAATTCGATCAAATATTCCTTGCAGCTCCTCTCAGAGCCACAAGGAACGCCTGATTATAAGTCGAGCTTGTCTGCAAATGCCAGCATTTTTGCTTCAACCTCCTGGGCAATCGGTTGTAGTGTTTCTTGGTCGATCTCGATTCGCTGTATCCTTTCATCCACATTTGTCGTGAGACAAAAACGCAGGTTGTGTGTCAGGTCGTGTATCGCGTGTTCGATATGGTCTCGAACCGTTCCCGGGGGGTACATCCATTGCCTTGCCCGGGTCTGTTTCAGGTTGATGTGGCAGTGGCCCTTCCCTCCGTGTTTTTTTGCCTCGCCAAAGCAGTCCAGACGCAAAACCTCCTGGTTGTAAGCATACACAGATGCTGCGGGTCCGTAACCCGCGCGGTCGTTCCGCCAATAGACTTCCAGTCGCACATCGTCTTGTATCGGATATGTCGTCCGATCTTGTCTGCCTGGTTGTGTATCCATGTCATGTCCTTTCTGTTGTGGGGCAGATGACTACATGATCTATGGGGCTTTCTTCAGGATATTATTAAAATTTCTTGAAGTCAAGATACATCTCTTGTGGAGAAAAAGAAACACTTCTACCGGGGCGTTTTGCGTTCTGTATTTGGTCACAGGCTATTGGTCGCCTGCTTGGGAAAGAGATCGAATTCCGCATTCTATGTGATCAACGATGATATCCTCTTCGATATTCTCCGAGGATTTTGAGATGGTCAGGCCCAGGTGGTTGTCACCATAAATAAATGGTGGGTTTGATAGTGCAATTGTACACGATGGAGGTTGGTCGTCATCGGGCCAGGTCCATGTCAGATTTTGAGATGGGATTTTTGTGCCGTTGATGTCAACTGTGAGTGCGTCGTCTTTTGACAAGCCCTGTGTAAAGAAGGTCAGGGTGTTTTCTGAAGGGATGGGTTCTGAGGGTAAGTTCTCACACAGGCGAAATCTGAAGGTGTCTCGTTGTCCCGTTTTTTGGCGGGAAAGGACGAGTTCTTCTTTGATATAGACCTCGCCCAAACTTTTGCTATTTGCCCAGAGTGAACGGAACGTGTAGTGTCGATCTGGTCCGATGCTTTGCGGGTCTTTTAATTCTTTGAGGTCGTTCATTGCCGCGGGATACATTGCGGGGATTTTTGCGCCATTAGTTCCCGGGGGTTCAAACTGAGGTCCCCAGTGAAAGAAGTAATTTTGGGTCGAGAAGCCATCGGCTCCTGCGGCATAGAAGTTTTGCAATGCAGCGCGGTATTGGGGCATGTCCATGAGAAATTCTGTATCGATACTGAGTCTGGGTTGTACCTGGGGATAGACATAACAGTTGTGTTGCCGGGCTATTGATACAAAGTCTTCGTATTTTTCGTTGAAGTCGGTGAATCCAAAATCTCCAGGGGCGACATAGTTGATCAGGCCCTCTTTGATCCAGGTGGGTACGTCTAAGCTCAGGTTTTTGCAACCCGCCATTTGCTGGGGTACGCGTACGCCGAGGATGAGGTTCCGCTCTCTGCCTTTTGGGGAACGGGCATTGTCCAGCATGTTGCGGACTTGTCGAATAAAGCCGGTCATGGTGCTGTGGCTGTGTGATAGTTCAGCTCTGGGAAAACATTCTGCCAGACGGGTGAAGTTAAATTCTATGCCGTCGATGTCGAAGCGGTTGGCGACTTCCTCCATGATGGCGAGTAGATAGGCGCGTACTTCTGGTATGGCGTAGTTTAAGGAGCACCCGTATTTGCGGCTTTCGGGCGATGCGCGTCTGGTGGAGGGTTTGTATTCTCTGAGTACCCATTCGGGTTTTTCGTCGCAGAGTTTTTTGAAGAATTCCGTGTGGTGGCCGTGGCGGTCGTTCATTCGGAAACCGGCGATAAATTCCATACCCTGCTTATGGCATTCGTCGATATAGATTTCGACGGGCATGACGCCCGTGTCCATGATGGGTACCAGGCGTTGGTGCTGGTGCCGGATGTCGTAAGGGCATTTGTCGGTTCGCCAGAACATGGTCATTGCTTCGGCGAAGATTTCCTGTACGAGGGTGTCGATGCTTCCCGCAGAGGCGTAATTGCGAACGATCTGACGCAGTTCTTCGGGTTTGGCCGCGGGGACGCTGAGGTGGCTGGTGGTGTTTGAAGGGTCGCTGACGTAGATGAGACGGCGCGTGCCACGGGGTTGCAAGCGGCCCAGGTGAGGAGATGATGTTTGTGATGTTGGCATTTGGTCCGTCCTTGTTCGCGTTTACGGTGGGTCTGTGTGTTGTGACCGTGCGCCATCGGGTAGTGGGGGAACGTCGATGCCAGCTTTTGGCAGGGTGCCGGTCATTTCCTGCTGCGGATGGGCGACAAAGCCAGCGGCACAGCAGTAGATCATTTTCAGGGGTACGTCGCCCGTGTTGGTGAGTTGATGATATTCTCCCGGGGGTATGTACACGGCCTGACCGGCTTTCAGTGTTTGTCTTTCGGTTCCAAGACACATTTCGCCTTCGCCTTCGATGACGAAGTAGATTTCTTCCTGTGCTTGATTGTGCCAGGGCACCTGCCCGCCGTTGGGTTCGAAGGTGACGAATCCAACGGAGAATTCCTCTGTGGAGATGGGGGTGCCAGCACCTGCAAATGGCTGTGTTCTTCTGCGTGCGGGAAATTGCCGGCCTTCAATCTCGCGCAGGTCTGAGATGATCATACACTTACTCCTCTCAACGAATCAATGAAACAGGTAATGTACATGAAAGCCGTCATTGCGGCAGGGTGTTAGCCGCAATCCAGAGGTTTTGGGTGGTGGGGCGGGATTCGTCTATGAACTGGTCTGAGAAACGGCCAGTTGTACACCGCTCCGCCTAATCCGCAGCGACTGTTTCACTGGTTTTCATTCTTTCTCGTTCTTCGATGAGCAGGTTCATCCAGTGTTTCATGTACTGACCGTGGTCGTTCCACACGCGGCCGCTGATCAAATTGCCATCGATGACGCACGGTTCATCGACGAAGATGCCGCCGCAGACTTCGAGGTCAAATTGGCATTTCCAAACGCAGGCCATGCGTCGCCCTTTGACTACGCCTGCGCGACACGGGATTTCAACGCCGTGACAGACGCTGGCAACGGGTTTGTTGTGTTCAAAGAAATAGCGCGTGATGCGAATGAGGTCGGGGTCGTCGCGGATGTATTCGGGGGCGCGTCCGCCAGAGAAGAAGATGCCGACGTATTCGGAGGGATCAATGTCTCGAAAGGCGATGTCGGCATTGATCGAATATCCTTTCCATTCTTCGGTGATGTCCCAGCCAGGGGAGATTTCGTGGAGTACCATTTGATAGCGTCGTTTGTCTGGTCCCGCGACAACGGGGGTGAATCCGTCTTCTTGTATCCTGAGAAATGGGTATAGCGTATCGACGGTTTCTGTGGCGTCTCCAACGATGATGAGTACTTTGTCCATGACGGTCTCCTTTGTTGTATATCGACGAGGATGGTTTTGTTTTCTTGGGCAGATCGCACGATGGCGTCGGCGGTTGCAACATATTTTCTGCCCTGTTCAGGTGTGACGATGAGGGAGGCTTCGCCTCTGATTGTAGCGAAAATATTTCGATAAAAGGGGCGGCTTTGCAAGTGAAATTTGGGTGGGTCCGGGATGTTTTTTATTTCCGTTTCTTTTTCGTCCATATAACCGTTAACCCACCTCCAGTTCTATAACCGATTTGGGGCTTTTTCGCCTCAGGCCAACTCTTAAATCCTTATGCACCAGTGATTTACATTGAAGGTCGCTTCGCGGTCTATGAAACTAAAAATCCGCTCCACGTTCTTCTGTGAAGCGGATTGGTCCTCCCTCAAATGGGCGGATCTCTATGTTTTGAAAAACTTCTCACGTTCCCTGTCCCTCTGGCTATTGCTGGTATAGTCTGCGATGGTCTGTTCCACAAGTCTGTCCATTCGTGATTTGGGATTGTTTATTTCTGCCAGACCTCTCGCAAGTTTTCTGTGTTCTGCCACAAGGTCTTTTTTAGGTCTCGGTGGCTCCGTGCAGAATAAGTTTTCAGCCCAGTTATATATCCGTTTAATTAATTTCAATATTTTGGCGATCATAGGATTTTCCTCTAACTTGGTTGGTCTTTCCTTTCGGTCGTCTCTGGGTCAGGGCGATTATTTGGCGATGGTTGCCCTGACCTCTATATACAGCATTAGACAATCTGTGTCAAGCCCTCCGGCAATTTTTATCTCACACTAATCCGCCTCACAGATGATGGAGAAAAAGTCCATCTGAACAATGCGGGGTTGCTGTGATTCCTGTAATAGTTGAACAGAACCATATCTTGACTATCAATCGGATTCAAGGGTTGAGTAAATAAATATGTTCTTACCTCATTCGCCCCTATCGTGTCGGTTATCGCAACATAGAACGTCCTCATACGGCGATAGTCAAAATTTACAGGGTCATACATATCTACGCTTAATCTGGCAAAGACAAGTTTCAAAGGATCGTCTCCGTTTCGGATGACACACCGTATAATCAGATGCCTTAAACTCTTGCTCAACCCTCCAGCCGTCACAAATCCGTATATATCCTCATTTGGACGTTGCTTCATATACTCCCTGAAATACTCGCTGGATAGTTTTAGGTCGCGTTCCGTAGTCTCGACTTTCTCGCCAACAAAGTGCAACTTGCCATTATATCGAATAAGTGCATCTGCGATGCTCAATGATGCTAATATCACTATTGCTACGGTCAAAAGTTTCATTGTCCCAATCCTTTTATTTACTCGGTTTTACGGACAGGGTTACAGCACCAAGCACGGCTGACAGATCAACTTTGTAGTCCACGTTGTTTTTTCTCGTGAGAACTTCTCTCTGGTCTTTAACGGCTTTGAAAACTCCGATTTCCTTCAATCGCTCGCCTCGTTCATTAGGTGGCATATCAGGGTCTTCAACTGCCATAATAGTTGCTGAAAATCTAAAAAGCAATTGTGCCAGAACAGACATAGGTTCTGAATCCTTTGGTATAAATACCATATAGTATATAGTACGTACGGAATTGTTTACGCTTGTTGTGACATATAATAAAGATTGGGTGTCAGCTTTTGTCAGTTGGTATTGAAAGCCGTCTGTCATTTCATTTTTATTCTCGACAATAATAGGCTCTCTCATTTTCTCGGCAATTTGATCTTCAGGAAAGTTCTGTGTTGCTTGGTTGTATCTTCGGATAAATTCGTTTACGGTGAAGGAAAACTCAGGGACTTGTTCTTCAGCCTGTTCCAATTCCTGTTTTACTTCAGCCATCTTTTCAGGCTTGCTATCTTCAATTGATGTCTTTGGAGATTCGGATGTGATTTCCTCAGATACTACTTCCGTTTCATCCTCGTCTGAAAATACTGCCGTGATACACACAACCCCAATGATACCCAGTATTGCCACCCCTATCAGATTTTTAATTGTTGATTTTAGCTTTTCTCCAAACGTGACACCTTCTTTCGTGACTGATTCGTGCCAGCTTGCAATAACACCTATCGAGAAGAACAGAGCAACAGCCGCAACTATTATGAGAATGATCGTCAACATTTTGATTCTCCTTTCTCGTCCCATCGGCAGGTTTTAGTCATAAATCGTTCAATATCTTTCCCGTATCTCACGGACTTCTCTTTGTGTGCTCCAACTACATCTACTTCAGATTTAATCTTTTCTCCTGTCTGCTGTTTATACCACCTGAAACCGCAAGGATGATACATACACATCCAATATACTTTTCGACCACACTCCTTTAGATTTGTGATATATGCACAGGAATCAGAGACACCTTCAATTTTCTCGCACACTTCAGCTTTACAGAATACGTTCTCACTTGCTTGCCACTCTGCGTTCTTTCCTTGCGTAACCACTACATCGGGTCGCAGAATACTAATTTCCTTCTTCAGATAGGGACCGCAATTCTTATATACCTTGTCTGGTTCTTCGTTACCTCCATTTGCACTGGAGCAGCATTTTGATGTTCTCAGGTGAACGAACAGGCTCTCAATGATTTTTGCTGACGGTTTTTCAAAGTATCTCGCTGGTTCAAGGTCAAGATAGGGTTTGAGCAGACTTCTAACTAATGCCAGTGTCTCCCTCCAATGCTGTTTCAGGTAATTACATCCGTTATTTTCTCCGTTGTTATCTTCTTCGTCATACGGCATTGGTGGAGAAAGTGAGACAACAACTATACGCGGGATTCTCTTATCCTTGTATCTCCTGTTGATATAGTGTTTAGAAATAGGCGGGATTTCCGTTGGGATTCCAAACTTAAATCCTACTCCATCACCATACTGCTTTCTGCAAATCTCTTTGCAAAGGGATTTATTCGGGCACTTGAATTTTTTGAACATCTCTTCGAGAGTTCCAGACGAACCAACTGGCTCGATTCCCTCGTTATTGTAATACTGCTCCAGTTCCTCAACGATATTCTGTGACATTGTTAAACTCCCATATTACGCTTGACTTACATCGTCAAGATGTTATTATGTGGCATCCTTACACAACGAGGTGTCCAATTTCGTTGTAAGGCGTTGTAAGTTTCGATAGTGATTGTTTATACTCGGTTTAGCTCGATACCCGTAGGTGTCGGGCATAGCCAACAATCACGCGGATTTGAAATGCGGGAATGTCCTGCCTTATTCGCCAGTCAAGGGAGCTACCCTCAACTTTCCTCCATTGGCTTTTGTATTCAGCAGATACCCGACTCAGCGGGTCCGCTGTGATTATTGGCTGTTCTCAAGATACTGTTTCTGAATCTGAAAGCAAGTCAAAAAATACTTACTAAACTTCACATCCATTCGGGCTTATCCTTTCGCCTGCGTTCAAAGTAGCCACCTCCCCTCAAGTAAATGGTATGCTCTCTTGCTATGCTTGAATACACTATGCTTAATGAAGTAGTCAAAAACTTCCCAGTCGCTATAATTTCTATTATTATATCTAAAACAAGTCTCTGCAAAGTATAAGTCTGAATTATCAGGTTTATAGTACTGATGCATACCAAAAAGTGCCCGTTTAATATGTGACCAGAATCCTTCTATGATCGAGGTAGTTTTATCGAATACCTTGACTGTCATCACTTCGTGTTTTACAATTTCGTTCATTCTACTATACCCTTTCCAGTTGTCGGTTATCAATTTGGTATTAGGACAGTCTAAATAGTTCATCATAAACCATTTCATAGTATCGCCTGTCACATCGTGAACTCTACGGGCTACAACTTGACCGTCTCTTTCAACTGCTCCCAGTATCTTGAGTTGATTCGACCCTCTACCAGTTCCCCAATCTTCATCCGTTCTGATATTGGCATAGGATTCGTCAGCCTCAACGATACCGCTCAAATATATACTGTTAATTTCATTTAGCATTTCCGAGCGAATCTTATTAAGCATTCTCCAAGAAGTTGTTACACTCGTTCCAATATACCTTGCCAACTGCGGACTTGATATGCCCTTCCTTGACTTTATGATATATGCAATTGCGAGAAACCATAGGATCAACGGGGTCTGTGTCTTCTCAAAGATCGTTCCCGATAGGACATTGAAACTTGATCCACAGTCTCGGCATTTCCAGCGACCTATCAAATCGTTCTCTTTCTTGCGAGTTACATTTGTGTTTCCCTTACCGTCTTTTTTACCGTTCTTATTCTCACATAACGGACAATACGGTTTATCGTGGAACCTCAAATGCTCCAGATACGCTATACAATCTTCTTGACTTTTGAATCTCTGCATCATTTCTATAATTGTCATCGTAAACCTTTCATCTGTTGGTGCAGGTGAAATGTTGGGGTGAGCGATTTACTCGCAATAGGTCGCTCACCATCTTTTCAGAGAGTGTGGCTACAAATCGGTGAAAAGTCAATACCAGTTTGATGCGGTTTACAGGAGTAAGGAGCTTACCGTATGAGCCGTTACAATGTCAAAGTTTGTTGAAGTTCAGGGGAATTACTTAGGGTGGGATATAGAGGAGGGTGATAAGAATTAAACAGTTAGAAATTGGCCTGAGACGAAAAAGCCCCACCGATTTTTATTTTTTTTTGGGCAAGTTCATGCCCATGCGTCCACCGTCAACATGGATAGTTTGGGCTGTGACATAGGAGGCGTCTTCACTGAGGAGAAAGGCGATGACAGAGGCTACTTCTTCGGGTTGTGCGCGCCGCCCCATAATGCAGGATGAGATCGGTGTTTCTTCAAGTTTTTTTCTGTGCGCCTGTGGATCCGGAGCTTTGCCAAAGTGCATTTCTGTGACGATCCAGCCCGGTGCAACGGCGTTGACCCGAATGCCGTAGTCAACGAACTCATAGGCCATTGTTTTGGTCATTGAAACCAGGCTTGCTTTGATCGCATCATAGACCAGCAGGTTTTTGCGCCCGAGGAAACCCCCTTCCGAAGAGGTGTTGACGATTGCGCCGCCCTGTTTTTTTAACAGGGACAAGAGGACTTCGGTTAGCAGCACCCAACCTCTTGCGATTCTCGTTTCGGGTTCCCAGTTTTTTCGCCATTCGCCGTCTTCAATACTGCCCGTTCTCACGATAGCGGCGTTGTTCACGAGCATGTGAAGTGTGGGGAATGTTTCCGAGACGATCCGACCCGCTTTTCTGACAGATGTATCGTCTGACAAATCGACTTGTAAAAATGTGGCTTCGCCACCGGCTTCTCGGATCTCAGATACGGCGCGATTGCCCATCTCTACATTCAGGTCTGCGATGATTGCGTGTGCGCCTTCGTCTGCGAGGCGATTTGCCGTTGCCCGACCAATGCCAGAAGCGCCGCCTGTGATGAGGGCGATTTTATTTTTAAAACGCCTCATTTGATGTGGGTTTGCGTGCATTATTTTGCCTCGTGTTGATGATATAGTTTACTACTCCATCGCCCTTCGTATTTGGTCGGCGAGTGCTTTCATTTCATTTTCGGAAATATCCAAAATCCCTTCGCGTGGGCTGATGGCCTTAGTCTGTTGTTTCTCATAGGGAACGCCAGGAGGCAATGGAGCTATATGCCAGTGTACATGCGCGTTTCCTTGTTTACTCCCAAGAGATAGGATATACATCCGTTCTGTGCTGACGACTGTTTTGATGGCTTCTGAAATATCGTATATGAGGGATTGCATTCTCAAATACTCGTCTTTTGTAAAGTCGCTCGTTACATGCTCTCTATGTCTGATGGGGGACACCAGGACGTATCCGTAGAGCCGGGTGTATTTGTTCATGAATGCAACTGCAAAGTCGTCTTGATAGACTATGTGATGAGGGTTTTTACCCGCCAGCATTTCGCATATAAAGCAGGGTCCGTTTCTGGTGCGTTCTGTATATGCCTCAATGTCGTGATGTTTTAGTTTTTGCACATTTTTCATGGGTAGTCTTTCTGATGGATTGTATAAAAAAATAAGCGACCAGGGGCAAAAGTCCAGGGTCGCTTAAAATATAAACACAGTGCCTGCCAAATGGCAAGCACTGTACGGGGGAGAGATTTTATTCTTTCAAGCCATACTGGCGAATAAAATCACTCGTCATTTCGCGAGCTTGATCGTCGCTGAATTGTCTGGGTGGTGATTTCATCAGGTAAGACGAGGGTCCCATCAAGGGGCCTTTGAGGCCGTGGTTGAGGGCGAGTTTGCAGAGCCTGACTGCGTCGATGACCACGCCCGCTGAGTTCGGTGAGTCCCAGACTTCGAGTTTGAGTTCCAGGTTGAGTGGCACGCCGCCAAAGGTTTCGCCTTCCATGCGAATATGACACCATTTGCGGTCTTCCAGCCAGGGGATGTGGTCGCTGGGACCAACGTGAATATTGTCTTCGCCCAGGTCGTAGTCGAGTTGGGAGGTGACGGCTTGTGTTTTGGAGATTTTTTTGGATTCTAAGCGTTCGCGTTCGAGCATGTTGTAAAAGTCGGTGTTGCCGCCAAAATTGAGCTGATACGTTTTACTGAGTTTGACGCCGCGTTCTCGGAACAGGCGGGTGAGTACGCGGTGGGTGATTGTGGCGCCGACCTGTGATTTGATGTCGTCTCCGATGAGGGGCAGGCCGCGTTTTTCAAAGCGCTCGGGCCAGTGTCCGGCACTGGCGATAAAGACGGGCATGCAGTTGACGAAGGCACATCCGGCTTGCAGGACTTGTTCCACATACCACTTGGTGGCCTGTTCGCTGCCCACGGGCAGGTAATTGACGACGACATCTGTGCGCGTGGCTTTGAGGACTTCGGCAATGTCAACGGTGTCGCCTTCGGCTTTTGTGATGACTTGATCGAGGTATTTGCCCAGTCCATCGTGGGTCATGCCGCGGTAAACGGGAACGTCGAGGTGGGGGACATCGGCAAATTTGATGGTGTTGTTGGGGTGTGCAAAGATGGCTTCGCTCAAGTCTTTGCCCACTTTTTCTGCATTGACGTCAAAGGCAGCAGAAAATTCAATGTCGCGGATGTGATAGCCGCCCAGGTTGGGGTGCATCAATCCGGGGATGAAATCATCTTCAGAAGCGTTTTTGTAGTATTCGATGCCCTGTACGAGGGAGGATGCACAGTTGCCTGCGCCGATGATGGCGACTCGGACTTTGGAGGACATGGTGCTTCTCCTTAAAGAGAAAGGTGTTTAAGGTATTGTCGGACAAAATGTCAGTGATTTTTACTTATTCGACAAATCAATAATTACTATATTATATATAGATAAAATCTATGGATTGCATTTCGAATAGGAGCGAGATATGAATCTTTATCATTTGCGCTATTTTCTGTCTGTTGCACAAACCGGGAGTTTTAGTCAGGCTGCACGGGAGATGCATGTGACACAGCCAACGGTGAGCAGTGGTATTGCCGAATTGGAAAAAATGATGGGGGTGAGGCTTTTTAACCGGGGTGGCAAGCGCGTAGCGTTGACAATGGAAGGGCGTACACTGGTGAATTATGCGATGCAGATTCAGGATCTGGTCGAAGAGGTTGAAGACCACTTGCAGCGGCGCGATGTGTTGCCGGGGGAAGGATTTCAGTTTGGCGCGATTGATGCGGCTGTGACGTATTTGCTGCCGGATATTTTGAAGGATTATATGCGCGCTTATCCCGATGTTTCTCTGTCTGCACAGGTGGCGCCATCGCGTTATCTGGTGGATGATCTGCTGATGAATCGCTCTGAGTTTGCGGTTATTTCACTGCCTTATGATCATCCGCGTTTGGAGACGGTGTCGATTTATCGGGATTCTATGCCGCTCGTGGTGGGGGCATCTCATCCTTTTGCCGCGCGAGAAAACGCGACTTTGCAAGAGGTGGTGCAAGAGCCTTTGATCCTGTTTCACACGGATTCCATTTCGCGCAAAATCGTGGATGAGCGATTTGCAGAAGCGGGCGTGTCTCCCGGCGTGGTGATGGAGATGCGAAGCCCAGAGGCGATGCGAAAGTTAGTGGAGGTTGGTGTGGGGATTTCGTTTCTGCCTATGCTAACTGTGCAGGAGTCCCTGGATGCCGGGGCGTTAAGGGTGGTGGATGTGGAGGGGGTGGCATTTAGCCGCGAGATCGGCGTGGCGTGGAGGCGAGGTCGCTATTTTAGCGCGGCGATTCGGTATTTGATTGAGGCGATTTTTGAAGCGTACCAGGGGCTGGATATCTGGAAAAAAAAGGGGATTAGTTAAAAATTATGGCGATATTACAGTGTGTGCTAGTGCGTGTCCATAGGCCGACAAGTTGGTAAAATATTTCTTTGCCTTATTATTTTCCTTGCAGATTTAATAAAATTGAGAATATTAACAAAAGAAAATTGATTCAAATATCTGTAAATCTTTCACGAGAATAGATAAGATGGGAAAAATTTCAGTTAATCCCGATATCCTCAAATGGGCAAGAGAAAGTGCTAATTTGTCCTTTGAGGAAGTTGGACAAAAAATGAAAAAAACTGCTGAGACGATTCAAAGCTGGGAGTCTGGGCAAGCGTTCCCTACTTATGTTCAGCTTGAAAAATTGGCTTATGATATCTACAAAAGGCCGATAGCTGTCTTTCTTTTTCCTAAACCTCCTGAAGAAGATAGCCCGACCAAATCGTTTAGAACGCTTCCTCACCATGAGCTTCAGCAACTACCTCCAAATATTCTCCACCTGCTTCGAAAAGCATCAGCTATGCAGATTAATCTGGAAGAATTATGTGATGGACAAAATCCCGCCCAACAAAAAATTTGGCAGGAAGTTCAAATAGTAACCGGACAAGCCCTTGAACAGGCCGCTACACAGGTAAGAAAGATCCTGGGAATTTCTTTAGAAGAACAGGTTTCATGGAAAAGTGACGATATCGCATTGAAAAACTGGCGAGAAGTATTAGAGGAGAAAGGTATTTTTGTATTTAAAGAAGCCTTTAGACAGCCAGAATTCTCGGGTTTTTGCCTTTTTGATGATGAATTTCCATTGATTTATCTCAATAACTCAATGCCCAAAACGAGGCAGATTTTTACCCTGTTCCACGAGTTAGCACACCTGTTATATGGAACTGGTGGTATAGATAAAGTTGAGGACGATTATTTTGACTTTTTATCTGAAACTGATCTACAAATTGAACGTTTCTGCAATCTGTTCGCTGCTGCGTTTCTTGTACCAGATTCAGATTTTGACCAGAGAATCCAAGATTTTCGATACAGTGTTGACGATTATGGGATATCAGAGCTCGCCAGAAGATATTCTGTAAGTCGAGAAGTTGTGCTTAGAAAACTACTAGATCGACGCGTGATTGATTCAGGAACATATCAAGCCTATGTATCAAAATGGGCTGGTGAATCGAATAAAAAAAGAAAGAGTTCTAGCGGCGGTGATTATTATTCTACCCAGGCTTCCTATCTTGGAAAACAATACCTGGATCTGGCTTTTGGTAAATACTATCAAAATCAAATTAACGTTGGGCAATTGGCAGACTATCTCAATGTACGCGTCAGCAATATCCCGGGATTAGAAGAAGTGATGAGTCGATAGGATGAATTTGTGATTTATGTATTTGATACCAGTAGTTTGATTGATCTATTCAACAACTTCTACGAGTCGCGTTTTCCTTCATTGTGGAGAAATTTCGATCAGCTTGTTGCTTCGCAACAGATTGTATCGGTGAGAGAAGCCGCAAATGAAATTAAAAGCCATTACAAGGAAGATCGATTGACGGAATGGATCAAGCAAAATCCCAATGTTTTTACAGAACCTATAGAAGACGAAGTGGTGTTCGTCAAAGAAATTTTCGAGCAGGAGCACTTTCAAACTTTGATTTCTCGGAAAAGCAGGTTAAAGGGACAGCCAGTGGCGGACCCATTTGTTATTGCGAGAGCCCGATTTTTAAGTGCTACAGTCATAACACAGGAACGTTTCAAAGAAAATGCTGCAAAAATTCCA
>JAJEAX010000058.1 GCA_022822565.1 Candidatus Latescibacterota bacterium | reverse complement strand
GAATGTATTGACAGATTCCAAAACGCTTCAGGATGATACATTTGTTCAACGCAGCAATTTCTCGGTCTTGCGCCTGAAACACGATGTGATAGCGCGGTCAAATATCGGTGCGATTATTGTGAACAAACAAACCCCTGTTCCGGGTGCGGGTTGGGACCAGTACAACCGCGCTGCCGGGCTTGATTTCAGTTACTCGCCATCCAATGCCCTCAATTTTCAGGGATTTTACGCGAAAACCTGGGATTCTGCTGAAGACGCGCAGACAGGAGCCGCAGGATTTTTACAGGCTACTTATTCGGGGGGTATTTATTCCAGCACCCTAAAATACGTCGATATTGGAGAGCATTTTCAGCCCAAAGCCGGGTTTGTCAACCGCCGCGCAGGATTGAAGAGACTCAGGCGATACGAGGCACAATTCAGAGCGCGCATACCCGCCAACACGAATCTCATTCGCTATGTTTCCACGGGACCGAGGTTTCGCCTCATAACAGATCCCAGTGACCCAATAAATAAAGTCAAATTCTGGGATTTGCGGGTATCTACTTATACGCGGTTCAATGCCGGAGACTGGTACCGCGTCGAATTTGCGCGAACGCACGACGTGGTCGAGCGCACGTTCAAGCCATCAAAAAAGCGACCAGATATAATTATCCCACACGGCACATACAATTTTACAAAATTCGGAACCGGTCCCTATCCGAGCCGCTCGCGGAAAGTCCGCCCCGAGTTCGACATTGAGATCGGCAACTACTACACCGGCAAGCGATATAAACTTTCACTCGAAAATAGCTACAGACCTTCGGGCAAACTTTCGCTTGAAACGGATTACGAAGTCAACTGGCTGCGCTTGCCCCAGGGCAACTTCAACATTCAGGTATTGAGCAACCGCTTGATCTATTCATTTTCCACAGACTTTTATGTAAAACTATTCGCCCAGTGGAATAATGACCGCGAACAGGCCAGTGTAAACGTATTGCTAAATTACCGCTTCCGCCCCGGCAGCGATATTTACTTTGTCTATGACCAGGGCTTTGATGTGACTTATGATCAGGACCTGGATGATCGGGATATCTTGCGCGAATGGGGCGAAAGAAACCGAGCCGTTCTCGTGAAATTTTCATACATGCTGGGAATGTAATCCCTCTCCCATAGTACAAACTAAAAAGACCGGACAAAGCGTCCGGTCTTTTTTTTATCTTACCCGCGCCCAACATAAGGCATCTTAGTCGCCATAATCGTCATAAACTGAACATTTGCATCTAACGGAAGGCTCGCCATATTGAGCACGGCTTGTGCAACGCCCCTGACATCCATCGTGGGTTCTACCAGAGTAGATCCATTGGCTTGCGGCACACCGTTTTTCATGCGCTCCGTCATATCGGTCGCTGCATTGCCAATATCGATTTGCCCGCATGCGATATCGTATTTGCGCCCATCGAGCGAAGCGGATTTGGTGAGACCCGACACCGCGTGTTTGGTCGCCGTATAAGGTGCAGAATTTGGACGGGGAACATGCGCTGAAATCGACCCATTATTGATGATCCTCCCGCCTCGGGGCGTCTGGTCTTTCATAATTTTAAACGCCTCCTGAATACACAGAAAAACACCTGTTAAATTGGTATTGACCACCGTTTGCCACTGCTCAAAAGTCAAATCCTCGATATTGACGCCGGGCGCGCCCACGCCCGCATTGTTGAAAACCACATCCAGGCGTCCAAATTTCTCTTTTGTCCGTGCAAAAAGATTTCCCACAGATGCGGGATCGCCAACATCTGTCGGCACAACGAGCGTCTTTGAATCATCTACACCCGCTTCACTCACCGTGGCATTCAAAGTTTCTTCGCGTCGTCCTGCCAGAGCAACTGAATATCCCGCATCCAAAAAGGCAAGCGTGGTATGTTTGCCAATCCCGCTACCCGCACCGGTAATGATTGCAACTTTGCTACTCATAGTCAAATCTCCTGATGGGTTGTGGTTTATGTCTAACGCATGATAACACGCAAAACGCATAAGTCAAAAAATTTATGTACAGCCAAATACATAGGGATTTTAGCATTGTTCCTCAAGTTCGGGCATCATGACTGTTTTTATTTAGGAAATCTATATTCATCATGTTATTATTCCTTATGACAGTAAGCAGTAACGCTAAAATTCCAACAAGAGGGAGAAAACCATGCGTCTATTTATACTTGCAATTGTATTCACTGGCCTTTTTACTCAACCGCTTCAGGCCAGAGTTGGATCACAATCAGGTAATCCAGACTTTGATGGAAGCGGCGGTGTCGATTTTTCCGACTTCTTGCTATTTGTCGGCAAGTTTGGAGCGCGTCAGGGCGATGAAAGGTATGAAGCCCGATTCGATCTGGATGGCGATGGCGAGGTCGCGTTTGGAGATTTTCTAATATTCGTCGGACAATTTGGCAAAGAAGTGCCTAAGGCCATGGGCAAGATTTATTGGACAGACTCCGGTACGGGAAACCCCAACCCTCTACAGGATGATAAAATTCAGCGCGCCAACCTCGATGGCTCCAATGTTGAAACCCTCGTCACCTACGAAAACTTCTTGCGGCTTCCAATGGGCATTGAACTGGATGCGGCTGGGGGCAAAATGTACTGGACAGACACCACCAGAGATAGAATTCGGCGAGCCAACCTCGATGGCTCTGGCGTAGAAGATATCCTCAACACCAGAACATTCGGTGGACAGTCACTCGCTGGTTCAGCCACCATCCCGCGCGACGTTGCCCTGGACCTGACAAGCGATCCCCCCAAAATGTACTGGGTAGATGCTGGTACGAACAATATTGATGATGGTAAAGTCTGGCGCGCCAACCTCGATGGCTCCAGTCCCGAAGCCCTTGTCACCACCGGATTGATTACGCCACAGAGCATCGCTCTGGACGTAGTCGGAGGCAAAATGTACTGGACGGATTCCGGCACGGGTGGCCCCGACGCACCACAGGATGATAAAATCCAGCGCGCCAACCTCGACGGATCCAATGTCGAAACCCTTCTTACCTATGAAAACTTCTTGCGGGTTCCAAGAGGCATTGCTCTGGATGTGGCCGGGGGCAAAATGTACTGGACGGACATCGTCAGGGATAGAATCCGGCGTGCCAATCTCGATGGCTCTGACGTAGAAGATATCCTCAACACCAGAACATTCGGTGGACAGTCACTCGGCGGTCCGGCCACCGCTCCACGCGATATTGCTCTGGACCTGACAAACGATCCCCCCAAAATGTACTGGGTAGATGCCGGCACGGCCAACGTCGATGATGGTAAAATCTGGCGTGCCAACCTCGATGGCTCCAGCCCCGAAGCCCTCGTCACCTCTGGATTGGTCAATACGCAGGGCATCGCCCTGATGCTCACACCATAGCCTGTGAAAAACGCGGGTTTGCCCAGCACCGGGCGAACCCGCTTGCGGTCTCACCTCGCCTCCTTTCCCTTCCTCACAATACATCCGCATTTTTTGGTTCTTGTTTGTCCAGGCGAGACGCATTATCTTGTCGTTCTACCTTATTTTTCTTAATCAATAGAAAGGGACGAATAATGGCGATTCTGTTTGCTCGGACAGAAAATCTGGAACGTTCGTGGCCGTTTGTGCCAGAAGCATTGACGGCGCGGCTAAATGAAATAGATGAAGTGCGCGTAGTACAGGTAGAACGCGGCGTACCGCTTGGTGAATTGACGAATTTATCGCATATATCCGCCATCGCGCTATTCGGCGGACAGTTGACAGAAGCGTGTTTGAGCCGTGCCCCCGAATTGAAAGCCGTGGGAGGGGTACTGGATAATTGGGGCCACCGCTCTCTTCCAGTCGATGGCATGTTCGAACGCGATATCCCCATCATTGACGGCACGCGCGCGTGGGCGGCGTCTGTCGCAGAAATCACACTCGCCCTGACATTAAACGCCCTGCGCATGATACCGCAATGGCACAAACGCATGGCATCGGGAGAACGCCTGTGGAATTTTGAATACGTGCAATTTTGCGACAATCCAGATTTCGTCAACGGCACATTGGGAACCAAAACCGTCGGTGTCATGGGACTGGGACAAATCGGCGGACGGATGGCAATGTGGTGCAACGCGCTCGGTTCGCGCGTACTCGGCTACGACCCGTTTATTCCAAAATCGCGGCTGGATGAACTCGGCGTAGAAGGCGTGGAAATGGATACCCTCATAGATGAATGCGAGATAGTCGTAGTCACCATACCGCCAACGCCTTCAGCCAGAAAAATCCTATCGCGGGAACGCATCTATCGGATGCGCAAAGGCAGCCTGGTCGTCATAACCACGCGCGCACATGCCGTCGATATGGACGCATTGCGGGAACGCATCATCGCCAACGAACTCGCTGGCGCATTTGACGTATATGACAACGAGCCAGTGCCAACCGACGATCTATTGCGGAACCGCGTCAATGTCGTCCATACCCCCCACATAGCCGGACGCACGCGAGATGCGAACTTGCAAGTCGCCGAAGTAATCGGCGATGATTTCGAGCGAATATTAAAAGGCGAAGCACCCCAAGCACGACTCTCCAGAGAAGCGATAGACGTGCGAGGATCGCGCACGGATTTACCGTCAATGCAAAATCAATAACCCCCTTACAGGAGGAAACATGAAACTCGGACTCAACTCAGTTCTTTTTGGCGCGTGGGACATGGAAACCGCTTTTAAATACACGGCCATGGCCGGATACGACGGCATAGAAGTCGCGGCAATTGGCGGCATGAGCCAGCACCTCGTCCTCGACAACTGGCGCGAAACAGCCCGGGAAGCCAGGCGTCTGGGGCGTGAATACGGCCTCGAACTCCTCGCCATGGAACAACCCAGGCAAGACCCCGAAATGATGGAAAAAGCATTCCGTGCTGCAAACGAAGCTGGCATCCCCGTCGTCAATTGCGGTCCGGGTGGAAAATCAGATGACGAAAAAACCTTCCAGCAAAGCATCGAATCCCTCGGCAGCCTCGCCGACATGGCCGAAAAATACGGTGTGACCCTCTGCGTCAAAGCCCATGTGGGTGCAGCCATCTACAACACCCCAACCACCCTGCGCGTGATGGAAGCCATCTCATCCCCCGCCTTTGGCATTGACATGGACCCCTCGCACATCCACCGCGCAAACGAAAATCCAGTAGAAGCCATCGCAGCCGTCGTCTCGCGCGTCAAACACGTCCACATCCGCGACTGCAAAGGCCGCGAACGCGGACCAGGCGTCCCCGAAAATCAGGCCAACGGCCGCGGCGACATCGACCTCGTCGGCTATATCCGCGTCCTGCACGAAAACGGTTATGACGGACCCGTCAACCTCGAAGTCATCGGCACAAAAGCACAGGGACACAGCCTGGAACAATGTTGCATCATCGGCGCAGAAACCCGCGGACACATGCAGGCATCCTTGCAAGCGTGCGGCGCGCGATAAACTGGAACCTATCATCTAACACAGAAAGATCTCTCACCATGCCCAATAAACCCAACATCCTCTGGATCTACGGCGAAGACCTCTACCCCAACCTCGCCTGTTATGGCACGCCAGCAGTGCAAACGCCCAACATCGACAAACTCGCCTCAGAAGGTACGCTATTCACAAATGCGTTTGTCACCTGCCCGGTGTGTTCCCCGAGCAGATCGGCCATCATCACCGGACGCTATCAAACCAGCTTTGGCGCGCACAATCACCGCAGCAAGCGCGACACCCCATTGCCCGAACACATTCGCCTCATCACCGACTACTTCCGCGACGCGGGATATTACACCTGCAACAGCCCGGGACCGCCCTTTGACAAACCCGGCAAAACCGACTTCAACTTCCAGCGCAAAGGCGTCTTTGACGGCATCGACTGGACCCAACGCGCCGAGGGCCAGCCCTTTTATGCTCAGAACAACATCATAGACACCCATCGCAACTTCACGCCCGACCCGCAAAACCCCGTCAATCCCGACGACGTAGAGATCCCACCTTATTATCCCGATCATCCCCTCATCAGAAAAGATTGGGCAATGTATCTCGAAAGCGCTCAGGTCTTCGACCGCAAAGTCGGCGAGGTACTCCAGCGCCTCGAAGACGAAGGCATAGCCGACAACACCATCGTCTTCCTCATCGCAGATCACGGACGCGCGCATATCCGCGACAAACAATTCCTGTACGACGGCGGCATTCGCATACCCTGCATTGTCCGCTGGCCCGGACACATCGACGCAGGCGTCGTAAGCGACGAACTCGTCAGCGGCATAGACCTTGCACCCACCGCGCTCTTGCTCGCGGGCTTAGAAGTCCCCCCAGAAATGGAAGGCAACATCTTCCTCGGTCCCGATGCGAAATCCCGCAGCGAAATCTACTCAGCACGCGACCGCTGTGACGGCACAGTAGATCGCATCCGCTGCGTACGCACCAAAAACTACAAATACATACGCAACTACCACCCCGACCGCCCCTACATGCAATTTAACCGCTACAAATACCAGCAATATCCCCTCTGGACGCTCCTTCCCCTGCTCGGCAAAGAAGGCAAACTCACCGAAGCACAGGCAAAATTCCTCGCGCCCTATCGTCCGTATGAAGAACTCTACGACCTGCAAGCCGATCCCCACGAAGTCGAAAACCTCGCAGAGTCGCCAGACCATCAAAACGCGCTCAACGACCTTCGCGCGCGCCTCGACAACTGGATCGAAACCTACGGCGACCAGGGCGAAATCTCCGAAGATCCAGAGGTTATCGCAGCACAAGCAGAAGACATGTACGACAAACATCAAAGCGCCCCAGATAGCCAACTGACGCCCGAAGAATACATAAAAGCCTGGGAACAGAAATTGCTGGGATGAGAGGTTACTTATGTTCTCTGCCCCACAAGAATCCGTCATCCGGCGCATGACCCGCCTATCCCTTGAGCACAATGCCATAAACCTCTCTCAAGGGATCACAGACGAACCCGTACTTTACGACCTCGCCTGGGCGGGCATCGCCGCCATACTGGGTGGCTCAGATGAAGGCGCAGAGCACTTGCACGCGCTCACCCTCCGCGACCTCCTCGCGCGCAATCAGGGGAACGACGACCATTCTCTCAAAGACCTCTGCGCCATCCTCCGTCCCGAGCACGACCGCTACAACCAGTATTCCTTTCCCTACGGATTGCCCGAACTCCGGGAAGCCATAGCAGACTATACCCACCAGTTCTACGCCTTTCGCCCCAACCCCGAAACGCAAATCACCGTCACCGCAGGCGCGACCGAAGGCCTCTCCTCAACACTTCGCGCCCTGTGCAATCCCGGCGATAGCGTCATCGTCTTACAACCCTTTCACGAAATGTATCCTAATCAAGCCAGCCTTTTTGGGCTGCGTTGCGAATATGTCACCCTGCGCGAAAAAAGCGATGGCTGGGCAATCGACAAAAACGAATGGGACGCCGCGGCAAAACGCGCGCGCGCACTCATCCTCAACACGCCACACAACCCCACGGGCAAAGTATTCTCCGAATCAGAACTCGCCTTCATCGCAGACCTCTGTTGCAAACACAACCTATTTTTAATCACCGACGAAATCTACGAACACATCCTCTACGGCGATAGCGTTCACATCTGCCCCGCAACACTCGCTGGCATGGCCGAGCGCGCCATAGTCATCAACGCCATCACCAAAACCGCCAACGCCAGCGGCTGGCGCGTCGGCTGGGTCATATCGCCCGAACAACACACCCCGCGGATTCGCGCTGTTCACGACACCCTCGTCGTACAAGCCCCCACCCCATTGCAAAAAGGCGCCGAGCACCTGTTGCGGTTGCCCGACGCCATCTTCAAAAATATTCACAAACCATTCTTACAAAAACGCAACCTGCTCCTCAACACACTCCAATCCACCGGATTCAAAATCACCCCACCCGACGGCTCCTACTACCTCTTTGCCGATTACCGCTCCGTACCCACCTTATGCGACATGAATCCAACCGATGCAGCTCTGTACATGACCCGGGAAATCGGCGTCACCCCCGTACCCGGCGACAACTTCTACGCAACGGGCAACGACGGCGACCGGTACTTGCGATTTGCCTTCTGCCGCACCCTCGACAGCCTGAGCGAAGCAGCGGAACGATTGAAAAAGCTGAAGGCGAAAAGTATCCGCAGGCATGTCCCTGCGGGTGTAAGCAGGGATGACGCAGATGTACACAGATGATCAGGGTGATGTTCCTGTGGAGGGCTGACTTTATCTTCGCTCGTATTCAAATGGAAACGTCACAGGTTCACCATCATTTGCCCACGATTGCGCCATCGCCACGTCAATCTCCCGGTCCTTACGGCCATTGTAAGCCCCATATTCTGGTTCGGTATCGTCGCGAACGGCATTTGCGATACTCATCAGCTCTGACGCGACGGTAATTTCGCCATCACTGAGCGGATAATTTTGCAACGGATTTTCCCACACCACTTCCGGCGTAGTATCCGCCACGAGTGCGGCGAGGGTCTCAAACCCATCGACATCGTTGGTCTTGCGGGCAACCGCGATTTCGCGTTGCCCATCGGCGGAGTCGTTCAGAATAACCGCTTCATCGCGGAAGCACATCCCACGCTCGGCGTAGAACTTCGTACCGTTGAAACCGCGAAGCGGCGAACCGTAAGACAAACTGCTGAAATTGAATACCCCGACCGCGCCATCGGCAAATTCGATGACGCCATGCTGCCAATCCTCTGAATCGCGCGTCGGCTGACCTTGCCGCCAGACGTGCTCCTGCACTGCAAAGCTCTTTCTCAAACCGAACACGCGAAGGGGTTCGTTATCAAAACCGACATAACTGCGAATCAAACCGACCCCGTGATATCCGTGTCCACGAAATTCGTTGTAGGCAACGTTGATTTTGCCGAATACACCCGCCAGAATCATCTCGCGTTTAATCCGTTCCGATGGCACGCGATAATAGTTTTCATTGACCTCGATCTTCGTCCCGTGCTGCTTTGCGGACTCGATCATCTTGTCCGCCCAGCCGAGATCTGTATCGATCGGCGTCTCCGTGCAGTAACTCACGCCATGTTCAGAGCACAACAACCCCGGGATATGATTATTGCTGGGGGTAATAACGATAGAACAAATATCTGGCTTCTCTTTCTCCAGCATCTCAGCGGTATCTGTGTATGCAGCAACATCATACTTTGCACCCTCTGCTTTGACGGAATCTTCGCTTACATCGCAAACAGCGACCAATTCGAGATCGTCCTTCAACTTGGCGATAAGCGGAAGATACACGCGAGTTCCACGATTCCCTGTGCCGATATGTGCAATTTTGAGCTTGTCCATTGATGTGCCTCCTCTAACAATTGAAGAAATCCGGTATGGTATTCTCCCCAGTCTCACCTCTCACGCTTCACAAAGCATCTTAAACAACGCATCTGCAATAATAAAGTGCCCTGTGCGATTGGGATGCACAGGCTCTGGACAAAAAGTTTCTGAACCTCTATATTTCAAATGCGCCTGGAAAAGATCGTGCAACCGCAACAGCTTTGTCCCATACTTTTCGCTCATCTTCTCCACAATGCCGATATACTCCGGAATCAACGCCATAACCTCGCTCTGAAACGTCTTCCCGGATGTATCCGTCGAAATATAAAACGGCGTAATCAGCACAATTGGACATCCAATCTCCCGTTGCGTCGTATCCAGAATAGCATCGTACAATTCTTCAAATCGCGCGGGCGGAACCGCATCCTCCGCCTGTCGCAAAAGGCTGTGCAAATCATTAATCCCGATCTTAATCGACAACTTATCCGGCGCGTGATCAATCACATCTTCTCGCCAGCGCTCGTGCAAATGCGTCACGCGATTGCCGCCAATCCCCTTATTGATATACGCGATCTTCCGCTCGGGAAACTGCGCCGTCACAATCTCTGTAAACGCCCGCACATACCCATTGCCCAGCGGCGCCTCAGCCGCACGCCGGCCACAATCCGTAATACTATCGCCAATCAACAACATCGTCTCGCCATCTTGAACCCAAAAATCGGACATACTATTCTCCTTCGTCTCATGAAAAAACTATTCATCTACCTCATCATCACAACCTGCCTCTCAACGCGCGGAATCGCCCTCGCCGAACCCGTAACCGTATATGCTGCAGCCAGCTTGACGAGCACTCTGCAAGACCTCTCCAAAACCGCAGAAAAACAGGACATACCGTTGCGAATGTCTTTTGCCGGTTCTTCGATCCTCGCCAAACAGATAGCCCTGGGTGCGCCTGCGGATATATATTTCTCCGCTAATGTAAAATGGATGGATTTTTTGGCAACGGAAAAATTGATCGAACCCAATACCCGAATCAACCTGCTGGGCAACGCCCTCGTAATCATCTCCCCCAAAAATGAAAAATTCGCTGTCGAACCCCACGCAAATTTTGACTTCCCCAGCACATTTGAAGGACAATTAGCCCTGGGCGACCCGTCTCATGTACCTGCGGGCATCTACGCCGTAGAAGCCCTGAAAAAATTGGGCTGGTGGACCCTGCTCAAAAACCGCATCGCCCCGGCAATGGACGTACGCGGCGCACTCACACTCGTCGCCCGCGGAGAATGTGCAGCGGGCATTGTCTATGCCACAGACGCGACAATCAGCGATGGCGTCGAAGTAATTGCCACACTCCCCGATTCCCTATTGCACACACCCATAGTCTATCCAATCGCCATCGTAAAGGAACGACACACACCAACAACAGAAGCCGCCATGCACTTCTTTCAATCAGACATAGCGGCTGCGGTCTTTCAGCGATATGGATTTCGTGTATTGATCTCAGGATCTAAAAAAAATTAGTAACGATTCAGGTTCTTGTGGTCGCGTAGGAAGGAAATCAAATATCATTATCCGGACAAAGTATGGGTTGTTTACTTTCCAACTGGGTTTGGATATATTTATCTGTGATTACTATTTCCAATATTATACACTGATGTTACGCAGTTTTAAGAATTTGTAGTTCATCAAAAGCATATCGAATAGCCTTGAGATAGAGTTTTGATCTGAGTGCAAAGTGGTTGAGTTGATGTTTGACGCGCAAGCCTTCCAATTGCGCGGCGGCATAAATGGCCATAAAACAATGATTGCTTTGTGTACGCACCCGTCTTGTTGGCGATTTAGCCAAGGAGGCATTGGACTTAAGCGTTTTATGAAACGTCTCCACTTTCCATCGTTTTTGATAGATCGTTTCGATGGTTTCGCCATCGCAGGTAAGATCACTACAAGCGAGAAACATCTCTCCTGTGCTTCCATCTTTGTTTGTAAAGACTTGCCGAAGTAAAAGGACGGGAAAATCTAATCCTTTTATCCATGCTTGCACAGGAGAGTGTTCCTTCAAGTTTTGTGCATCAATGCGTGCGAAACGTCCTGCTCGTTTGTCTTCATAGCTCAAGGCGACCGTCCTGTTAGATTTGAGTGCGATAACGAAATGTTTAGAAAGGCCATTGCGAATAAACTGTAAGTTTTCCTTTGCAGAAAACCAACTATCGGCCAATACATAGCGATATTTGATCCGATTTCTTGTGCAAACAGACAACATGTCCCGCATCAGATCATTTTTTGTCAGCAGGCTCTTTCGCCTTACGCGACGGGTCTTCACATCCGTATAGAGGATCGGTTTGGTGATCAACTCATAAGTCACTGGCAGACTCACATCGCCGGCGTGATAGACGCAATTAAGTAGATTGATGCCCTTGACCGTGCGATTTTGACTGTGATCATAGTGCCAACAGATTAAATCATTCTCGTCCGTATGCGGCTTTTCTTGGATCGTATCATCTATGATGAGCACACCATCATCATCACCGATGGCGTGAACCATCTCCTTGACGTGTCGCCAAAGCGTTTTGGCGTCATAGTCGCTACGAGAGAGAAACCGCGTGACCTGATCATGGCTTATCGCACCTTCCAACAGTGCAGATAAACCGGTTGCTGTGGTCGCGCCGAAGGAACACAACAGATAATCGCTATACAATTCTAAAAGATTTTTGTCCATACTTTGATCTACCGGTATCATTTTTTATGGGGACAGATTTGACTACACACCGATGGCTTTCTATATCCTTTGAATATACATTAATTACACAACTGGCGCGTAACATCAGTGAGTAATTGAGGAAGTGGCTTTTTGTTTGGACATACCCGCCAACCTTGAAAGTTCAAAAGACCTTGAACAACTCCATTTTCACGACTTAAAGGCGTAAGTAAGTATGCACCCATAAAGGTTAGATAGGAGGGTATAACCGCAGATATATAGTTTCTACCTCTTAACTGAACGTTTTAAGAAACAGGTAAAAAGAGAAAGTTCCTGCAAGTAAAGCAAATAACAAGCCATCAACAACTACCCAAAGCAGCAAAATTTAAAGGGTTACGTGGACAAGCCCATCAGAAACTAACCTAAAAACTATGTTCTTGTAACCCATTGCTTAATAATCAGTTACAAGGAAAGCTAACCATTTCTAATTTCCTAAATCATTCATCAGAGTACTCCGATACGCGCGTTCATACAATAGATTCAGTTTTTGGCAGAAGGTTCACGAATTTTTCACAGCTAACGTTTTTCTACGATCAAGTGTTCATTTTCGGACACCACTGTATCAAAATCGGACACTTTATAAGACACTAATTTCAGGTAATTTTCATAACCTATTGTTATATCAATATTTGACTTTTCTGGCATAATTTTTGCTTCATAACGCAATGTACATAGTACTTACTTCGCAGGAAGGAGTCCTGATGGAATACACATCAATACACCAGACCACTTTGGGAGACGACGCGACGTATGGACTTGGAGCAATCACACTTCAACATCCTCCCGAAACGACTCCTATTACCCCAGCCACTTATATCTCAATCGAGGCAATCGGTGTACACAAACACCTGCTTCACGGCATCGGAATCGATTGGGGATGCGGTGGCGGATGTCTCTCCATCGCTGCCAGTCGAATCCCTGAAGTAAATCGCATAATTGGATTCGACATCATTGAAGACAATGTGGCAACAGCCATCAAGAACGCGCGATTGAACAAGGTCGAAGCGAAAACCAGATTCCTGCGCTCCGACTCCTTTGAGCCTTTTTCCGACACGGACCGACATGAACTGGAAAGCCTGAAGGGAAAAGTGAATTTTATATTGGCCAACCCGCCATCCAGCGAGAACGATGACGGATTCGAGTACCGAAGAATCGTTCTGCGCGGTGCCAGAGAATACCTGGTCAGCGGAGGTTGTGTGTTCCTCAGCATCTCCTATCAGTACGGCATGCCGCGGATTACCAATTTGGAGAAAGACGTCCCGGGATTCCATCACGAAGGCGTTCTGGCGACCACGGATTGTGTCCCATTTGATCTTGAACGACCGGACCTGATGCACTGTTTGGAATCATACGCGCTTGAAGAAGACAGAGGCGGACTCGAATACACCTTCTGCAACCCATTGCAGCCATCTGAAAGCCTGGACGCTCGGGCCTCTTTGAAGCTGTTCAATCAAACGCAACAAAGCCCCTTGTCGAGATGGCAAACCCATCTATTCAGGTATTCCTGATCACCCTTTTGTAGAAAGGAACAAACACCAATGAGCAGTAGGGACTATTTTGATCGCGTTGCCCAAGACTGGGACGACATGCGCGAAAATTTCTTCTCCGATGAAGTGAGAGAGGAAGCAATTTCTACCGCTGCTGTCCAAAAAGGCAAAATTGCCGCTGACATCGGCGCAGGCACAGGTTTTATCTCTGAAGGTCTGATACGGGCAGGGCTTCAGGTCATTGCAGTTGATCAGTCTGAAGCAATCCTGAAAGAAATGAAGA
>JAJEAX010000297.1 GCA_022822565.1 Candidatus Latescibacterota bacterium | reverse complement strand
ACGGTAATTTTGAGCACGCATATTTTGCCCGAAGTTGAAATGACCTGCAATCGCGTGATCATTATTCACGAAGGCAAAATTGTCGCTGTTGATACCCCTGAAAATCTCACGGCTCATACGCGCGACACAACGCGGTTTTTTGTGCGGATATCGGGCGATGTGGATATTGCAGCCAAAGCCATTGCCACTATTGACGGGGTTAGCGACGTGACGCGAGCAAACAATGGGCTGCATGTCCATTGGCCGGCTGAAGCGGATTTGAGTGCCGCAGTATCGGCTCGCATTGTCGAATTGGGCATGGGACTGGTGGAAATGAAGCGTGAAGCCATGTCTTTGGAAGAAATTTTTCAGGCGCTGACCATGCACGAAGAGGAGGTGTAATGGGCAATATAATGGCGATTTTTGGCAAAGAGATGCGGTCGTATTTTGGCTCGCCAATTGCTTATGTGATGGCCGGTGTGTTTTTGCTATTTAGCGGCTTTGTTTTTCGCAACCAGTTGCTCGAATTTCACGATATGGCCGTATATCTGAAATTGGCAGAACGCGAAGAAAAAATTCTATTAAATGTCAATACAGAAGTCGTCACGCCATTTTTTGAATTTCAGACTTTTATCTGGATGATTGTGATTCCAATGCTCACGATGCGTCTCTACGCCGAGGAAAAACGCGGGGGCACGTATGAGTTATTGATGACCTCGCCGATTACTTCAGCACAAATTTTGATAGGAAAATTTCTCGCTTGTTATGTATTGTATTTGCTAATCGAAGCGATGGCCTTCGGCTATATTGGCGTGTTGTCTATGCACGCACAATTGGACTGGGGGCCCGTTTTTTCCGGCGCCCTGGCTGTGGTGCTGATTGGCGCCACATTTATCAGCGTGGGCATTTTGGCGTCGTCTTTGACCGAAAATCAGATTATCGCGGCTGTGTTGTCTTTTTTCTTTTTAATTCTATTGTGGATTATCGACTGGGCCGCGCGGTTTGCCAGCGACATATTTTTTGTTATTTTAAAATTTCTCTCCCTCATCGAACACACCCGAGACATGATTCACGGTGTTGTCGATACCCACGACGTGGTATTTTTTATTAGTGCTGCGGCTTTTTTTCTTTTTTTAACACATACAGTGCTCGAATCGCGCAGGTGGCGAGCGTAGGAAGGACACGATTATGAAAATCGGTATTATGGGCATGCACTACGGACATATAAGCGGTATGTTTCACTCGGCGGTCAGCGCGCCAAATGGTGAAATTGTCGGCATTGTAGAATCCGATGACGCGCTTTGCAAAAAATATACCGCAGACCACAACATCACCCGCTTTGCCACACTTGAGCAGATGCTTGAAAAAGCAAAACCCGACCTAATAATTGAGGGTCTCGAACATCACGAAAAAACGCCTGTCATCGAAACGTGTGCCGCAGCAGGCGTCCACATGCTACTCGACAAACCGCTCTGCCGAACGACGGAAGAATTACAGCGCATCAAAACTGCTGTTGCAAAAAACAATATTAAACTCTCCACCTTTTTCACCTCTCGCCATTATGGTGCATTTATCGCATTGAGACAGGCGATTCAAAACGGCGATTTGGGTGACCTCATAAGCCTCATCACCACCCATCCGCACAAACTCGGCGCAAATCCCCCCGCACTCTACTTCAATGCGGACAAATATGTAGGTACATTCCACGATTTGGCAGGCCACGGCGTGGATCAAATTCGCTGGCTCACCGGCGCAGAATACACGGGGGTTCACGCGCTCGGTACGCTCAAAAAACACATCGACACGGGTCTCACATTCGATCACGTCCAGGCTTCGTTTCAACTCGACAATGGCGCACTTGCCACCGCCACTGCCGATTGGCTCACCCCAAACGATGCGCGATCTTTTGGCGACACGCGATTCATTATTATGGGCACCGAAGGCTCTGCACACTTGCGCGCCTATGCCGACGACCACGTACTCATTGTCTCCAACAAATCGGGCACTTACGAACCCAAACTCCCTCCCTCAACCAACCACACATTTGTTGAAAATATGATCGATGCACTCGCGCGCGGCGAAGAAAACTCGATCTCAACAGACGATACCCTCGCCGTTGCCAATGCCTGCATTACAGCCGAAGAATCGGCGCGAGAAGGTGGAAAATTTCTATCGATCAGATGAATGCACAAAAAAACAGTAGCAGGACATTGCCTGCTACTGCCTGTTCAGCCCTCTGCCTTCACCTGAGCCCTGCCTAATTATCATCATCCCGCTCGCTTAGCAGTTCCCCGCGCTGCAGCCGCTCCGCGTTCTCCGTGGACCACAAAATCCCCTTCATCACCTTCTGGGCGGTAATATATCGGGTCGCCGCGAGCAGGTGCATGCGCTTCTCCACCGGATCGTCCGACAGGTCGTAGTGCCGGAACGCCACTTCCAGCACCTGGAACATGTGCAATTCCGCATCCTCGCGCAGCATAATATGGGCCAAAGTCTGCCTGAGTTTCGCGATATCGCACCCTTCCTCCATGTACTGGCTTACCAGCACCTCAGCCTCGAAGACCTTCTGGAAATCCGCAAACTCCTGTAGCCGATCCAACATCTCGTCCTCAGACACGAACGGCTCGTCCAGCCGCTGTCCTTCCCTGGGCAGGCGGGCCGCTGGCATGTTGAGCCAGCGCAAATAGGTCATAAACACAGCACCGTGGAAAATGCCGCGCAAAAGCTCTTTGCTCGGCGCCAAGTGGAAAGCGCGATAGAGGGCATGGGCGTAAGAGTAAATATTTGCCACATCGTGCCAGTCTCCCTCATTCTTGAGGTGGAACCGCGCCGTGCGGATGGCTCCGGCATAGGTCATCGCCCGGCAGATATCCGTGGGCTTCACACCCTCGCGCAGTTTGTCTTCAATCTCGGCGACAATCGGCTCGAACTCCTCCCCCAGCAGCGTCTGCGTAAAAGCAGAAATATCCAGCGATGCCTCGTTCTCCTGGTTCGCTTCCCACATCTCGTCCAGACGAGTGAAAATATCTTCCAGGACCGGCACGCTGTCTTCCCACCGGGCGGTCTCCTCGTGTCGTTCCCTGCCCACCAAATCTACCACAATCGGTCTCAAAATCTCATTGGCCCCTTCCCAATCTACATAATCTAAGGCCTCGAACATTTTATTCGCGAAATCGAGCGCGTGACCGTCCCCGGTAAAATAAAAGTCCGTCGCCGTGGTAAAAACGACATCTGCAATCTCTTCTGGTGAATATCCACGGTCGTACATGGTCATCAGAATACGCTGTGCTGCGCTGCTGCTGCGCTGATCTACCAGCCGCCGAAACCAGCGTTTAAGGGTCTCCAGGTCCGGTTCGTCCGATGTTTTGGGCAAAGGGAAACCCTGTCGCCGCGAACCTCCTGATGTGCGCCTGGAAATCTGCGTCAGCCCGTGGACCAGGAAAAGATTGTGGTCCTTCTCATCTACATCTTTCCACATATTTGCAGCCAGCGTCAAAATAGCCACCCCCGATGACCAACCCTCATTCGATTTATATGCCCCGTAAAAAAGTCCCTGCTGGATCATCTCCTGCGGCGTGGCACCCGCAGCCCTTAGCGCGGTAATCGCCTTGGCAATCAGGAGCGAACTCCGATCTTTCAGACCCTGCTCGAGAATATACTTTCCCCGGTCAATCCGCCGGCGTCTGGCCGCCTCTTTTTCGCCCGGCGCAAGCCCCACGTACAGACACCCGTCGTCTCGCACCTCCACGGGAAAGCTCTTCAGATCGTTTCCAGCTCCGGAGGTTATGAAACAGCCGCCCGTCTTAAGGTCGAACTCCCAGTGGTGCCAGTGACAGATCAGGACCCCGTCCCGAACGCTGCCCTCGGACATCGGATATCCCATGTGCGGACAGCGGTTATCCACTGCATTGAACCTCCCCTCGTAGCGGAAAACGGCGATGTGAGTGCCCTCCACCGTAAACGGCTTCCCCTCGCCTTCTTCAAAATCATCAGCAGAGCACAATTTGTAATACACCAGATTGCTCGGATCCACCTCCGGAGAAACATCCAGGGTCATATCCCCGTCCTTGAGTCGATCCTCGAAACTTTGAGTAGCGATAGCCATAACCATACCTCCACAAAATAATAGTCTGAAGAAAAAGAAAAGTAATAGAAAATATACTGCAATTCCAGTACGCAGTCAATCCACCAGCCTCTCGCTTCTCATCTGTGGATATCTGCGTTCATCTGCGGATACCTCCCGCCTTTCATCCAAAAAACAATTGACAGGTGCTCTCCATCGGCTTATTATTTTTTTTCGCCACGTCACGTAAGCCATTCTTTTCCGGATGGTGAACACATGGACTTCTCATCTTATGAACTCGGTGGATTTTACGACGAACTCTTTGAATCTCCGAACAGTCCCCATCCCGGCGCGCGAGTGCTCCTCGAAAAACTCGGCGAACTCTCCAAAGACGAACTCCAAAAACGCCATCAAGCCGCCGAACTGGCCTTGATGAACATGGGCATCACGTTCAACGTATATGGCAGCGAAGCCGGCGTTGAAAAAATTTTTCCCTTTGACATCATTCCGCGTATCGTTTCTCACACCGATTGGACGTACATCGAAAAGGGCCTCGAGCAGCGGATCCAGGCCCTCAACCTGTTTCTCTGCGACATCTACACCCATCAAAAAATCCTCAAAGACGGCATCATTCCCCGCTACGTTATCGATACAGCTAAAGAATTCCTAAAACCCTGTGTTGACCTTTCCCCACCCCGAGGTCTGTGGTGTCACATTTCCGGCATTGACCTCGTGCGCGATAAAGACGGTCAGTTTTACATCCTCGAAGACAACCTGCGCTGTCCTTCGGGCGTGTCTTATGTGCTTGAAAATCGCGAGGTTCTCAAACGCATATTTCCGGAAGTATTTGAAGCTTCTCATGTGCGACACGTCGATGACTATCCCGCTCAATTGCTCAACACATTGCGCTCTCTATCTCCTCCCCATGTCACATCACCAACGGTCGTTTTACTCACACCAGGCATCTACAACTCGGCCTATTTTGAACATGCCTTTCTCGCCCAACAAATGGGAGTCGAATTGGTTGAAGGGCGGGATCTCGTCGTTACCGATGGTTTTGTGGCAATGCGTACCACCCGTGGATTCCAGCGCATTGACGTCATTTATCGGCGCATTGATGCCGAATTTCTCGACCCAAAAGTCTTTCGCCCCGATTCCATGCTGGGCGTCCCTGGCCTCATGGAGGTCTATAAAAACGGTCAGGTTGCCATTGCGAATGCGCCCGGCACAGGTGTTGCCGACGACAAGGTCGTATATGCTTATGTGCCACAAATCATCAAATATTATCTCGACGAAGACATCCTGCTCCCCAATGTGCCCACCTATGTTTGTTGGGACGACAAGCAGCGTGAGCATGTGCTCGAAAACCTGGACACCCTTGTGGTCAAAGCCGCCAACGAGTCGGGCGGATACGGCATGCTCATTGGCGTAAATTCCACACGAGCCGAACGCGAAGACTTTGCCAACCGCATCATCCAAAACCCACGCAACTATATTGCACAACCCACCATTTCACTCTCGCGAAGCCCTATTCTGGTAGAAGACCACTTTGAAGGTAGGCACGTCGATTTGCGGCCCTATGTCCTCTACAATGGCGAAGATGTTTATGTCTTGCCCGGCGGGCTGACGCGCGTGGCACTTAAAAAAGGATCTCTGGTGGTCAACTCTTCACAAGGCGGGGGCAGCAAAGACACCTGGGTATTATACGACAGTGACGATCCATTTGTCCCGTATAGGCACCTGTCACAAACGCACTAACGCACGAGCCATCTTATGTTGAGCCGAGCTGCAGAATCCATTTACTGGATGAGCCGTTATCTTGAACGCGCCGAAAATGTCGCCCGCTTTATCGAGGTCAATTGTCACTTGATGCTCGACTTACCCGTTGAAGCCAAGGGGCAATGGGAACCGCTTGTACTCACTACAGGAGATCAACACCTGTTCTACGAAAACTATGCAACGGACAATCAGGCCAACGTCATCGACTTCCTGACATTTAGCCCCGTAAATCCCAATTCCATTCTCTCCTGCTTGCAAAACGCCCGTGAAAATGCGCGTTCTGTCCGAGAAATTATTTCAACGGAAATGTGGGAACAGATTAATAAATTCTACTTGCAGGTACAAAACATCGACAAACCCCAGGCACAGGATGCTCCCCATACCTACTTTACAGATATCATCATGGCCAGTCACCTGTTCACAGGCATTCAGCGCAACACCATGTCTCACAATGAAGCATGGCAATTTGCCCGACTGGGTCGGGCATTAGAACGCGCCGATAAAACCTCGCGCATCCTCGATGTCAAATACTTTTTTCTATTGCCCGAAGTTGGAGATGTAGGCACGCCCTATGACGATATCCAGTGGGCGGCATTGCTCAAATCTGCCAGTGCCCTCGAAATGTATCGCAAGCAATTTGGCCCTATCGAACCCCACAATGTGATCGATTTCTTGATCTTAAACCGCGAATTTCCTCGCGCCATTCGATACTGTCTTTTCGAGGCCAATCAATCGTTGCGCACCATATCAGGCACACCCGAAGGCTCTTTCCAAAACCCATCCGAACAAGTACTGGGCCGCCTGCTCGCCGAACTGGATTACACCAGTATCGATGAAATTATCACGCGGGGTCTGCACGAATATCTCGACGCATTTCAAACGCGCCTCAACCGGCTTGACAACGCTATATTTGAGACTTTCTTTGCAACTTCGCCCTCCTCCACGACCGTCTGAAATCTTCCTCTTTTTTTGTTGTACGGGGAAACCAGCCTTGTCCAAAACCTCAATTGCCGATATTATGCCCGAAGGATACGCCCTTGAACCCGGTTCTTATGACGAAATGTGGGACCCCAAAGACGGTGTGCGCGCTCATTGGCATCCCTTTTTTTCTGCAATAGAACACATGGGCAGCAAAGAACTGGCGCGCCTCGACCAGGAAGCGCGATTATTACTGCGCGAAAACGGCGTTACGTACAACGCACACGGCGACCCCGATGGCTTACACCGCCCCTGGGAACTCGATCCCATACCTCTGCTACTTCAGGCCAATGACTGGAACCATATAGCGCGGGGTGTGTCTCAACGCGCCGAATTGCTCAACCTCGTTCTCAAAGACATCTACGGTCCCCAAACACTCATCCGAGAGGGCATGTTGCCTTTTGAACTCATCTATAATCACGCTGGTTTTTTGAGGCCCTGCAAAGATGTCTTTCTGCCTGCCGAGCATCAATTGCGCGTCTATACCGCCAATCTCGCGCGAGGACCCGATGGACAGATGTGGGTTTTGTACGACCACACACAGGTGCCTGATGGCCTGGGATACGCGCTCGAAAACAGAACCGCGATGTCGCGCATTATGCCCACCTTGTTCAACGACTGCAATGTGCGGTGCCTGGGCGATTTTTTTCGCACCTTTCAGATCGGCCTATCTGAAATTGCTCCTCATTATAAAGAAAATCCCCGGATCGTCGTACTGACCCCGGGACCTTTTAACGCCACCTATTTTGAGCATGCATATCTCTCGGCTTATCTGGATTATACCCTTGTGCAAGGCGATGGCCTCACCGTGCGCGATGGGCGCGTGTGGCTCAAATCCATCGATGGCTTGCATCCCGTCGATATCATTTTGCGCCACATCAATGACGATTTTTGCGACCCATTGGAACTCAACGAAGAATCACAACTCGGCGTTGCCGGGCTGCTCAATGCCGCGCGAAATGGGCACGTTGCCATTGCCAATCCCCTGGGCAGTAGCGTGCTCGAAAATCCGGGCTTAATGCCTTTTTTACCCGGCATTGCGCGACACTTACTGGGCGAAGACCTCATACTGCCCTCGGTAGCCACCTGGTGGTGCGGGCAAGCGCGGGAAATGAACTACGTACTCGACCATCTCGACAGGCTGGTTCTCTGTCCAATTGATCAGCAATCCGTTACTCCCCGCGTTTTCGGTGCCTTGCTCAGCCGCGCCGAGCGTGAAGTCTGGCGCGATCGCATCAGAGCAAATCCCACCCGTTACGCAGGCATGGAACGCGTCAGCTTTGCAACAGCGCCTTCCCTGATCAACGGCCATCTCGAATCTCGCCACACCACCCTCACCGCCTTTGCCGTCTCCCACCAAAATACTTATGAAGTAATGCCCGGAGGCCTCACGCGCAGGTCGTCCGAGTTTGTCGGCCCTACGCATGCGTTTGTACACAGCAAGGACACCTGGGTAATTGACGATCACCATGCGCGCAATACAAGACAACTGGCACCCACACACCGAAACTTTGGCGTATGAATTATCGCATCACACACCAGACCCACTACGAATATACAGAGACCGTGAGCCTGTGCCATAATCAAGCCCAATTGAGCCCGCGTAGTTTTTTCTATCAGACATGCTTGAATAGCCACATCGCCATTGATCCACAGCCAGTATCTTTTCGCGAACGAAAAGATTTTTTTGGCAACCGCACCGCCTATTTCTCCATCGAACAACCCCACAATATCCTCTCAGTCACAGCCACAAGCGATGTGCATATCGCATCGCAAACCCAGTTGACCAGCGATATGCCCTGGGAAACCGTGTGTCACATCCTCAAAACCACAACCGATCCCGCCCTTCTTTCAGTGCGTCAATTTGTACTCGATTCTCCCAAAGTCTCTACCGCCCCCGAGTTGACAAAATATGCAGAACCGTCATTTTCAAAAGACCGTCCCCTCATAGAAGCAGTTGGCGACCTCACCCAACGCATCTACAACGACTTTGAATACGTACCTGGATTCACTACCATAAGCACGCCATTATCCGATGTGTTCAAACACCGCAAAGGCGTGTGTCAAGACTTTGCCCACCTGACCATCGGTTGTCTCCGCGCGATGGGTCTGGCCGCGCGATATATCAGCGGCTACCTCGAGACCCTGTCCTCTTCCGGCAAAGAGCACCTGATTGGCGCGGACGCCTCCCACGCATGGTTCTCTGTGTACCTGCCCAATCACGGCTGGATCGACTTTGACCCAACCAACAACCTCATCCCCCCTGACCAGCACATCACCTTAGCATGGGGCCGCGACTTTGCCGACGTCACCCCTCTCAAAGGCGTAGTCATAGGCGGTGGTCAACACGCGCTCACCGTATCTGTCACCGTAGAACCGATAGAGGGAAAATTTATACCCACTCAAGAGACAATGAATTAGGGGCCAGGATAGATTGACCCAATGTTGCAATTACAGTATATTTTGTTTAGAAGAATTGCTGAATTTTTCAACTCAAGGCGGTTATCTATGAATGCTATCACTGTAAATGAAGCAAAAAATGACCTGGGTCGCGTCATAGAGCGCGTTACAGCCGATGCTGAACCGATGATTATTTGTGGGGAAGGTAGTCAGAAAGCTGTCCTCCTATCTCTGGAAGAATTTAATTCTTGGCAGGAAACTCTGTACCTGCTTTCAAACCCTGCCAATGCAGATCATTTGCGTCAGTCAATTGCTGAAGCAGGAGAAGGAAAAATTGTGGAACAGGAGTTAGTTGAACCGTGAAATTGGGATTCACGGAAACGGCCTGGCGGGACTATCTCTGGTTTCAGCAACACAATCAGAAATTGCTCAGACGAGTTAATGATCTGATTAGAGATACCCAGAGAAATCCATTTCGAGGGATAGGAAAGCCAGAACCTTTAAAAGGTGAATTGTCGGGATATTGGTCGAGACGTATTAACGCAGAACACCGCCTGGTCTATGAAGTCTCAAATAACATTTTGATTATTATTTCTTGCCGCTATCATTATTCAAAATAAAATAGTCCTACCGGATCAGGTAGGACTATTATTTTTTTTGCTTTTATTTTCCCTTATACAACCGACTTCATAACCGTCACCTTCTCTAAACGTTCAGGAATCGGATCAAACCCAACGCCTGGTGTTTCATCCAGTACCACATTGCAATTCTCATCCTGCTCAATCCACCGACCTGTAATATCTTCAACGTAAAATTTGCGCGACGGAAACACATCTGCCGGATAGTTAAATCCAGGCAATGTACCCAGCGCCGCACAAATCCCGGCACCAACACCACTCTCTAACATCCCGCCCACCCACGCATCCACGCCCGCATCACGCGCCATATCGTGAATCTCCACGGCATTTAACAAGCCTCCCACGCGACCGGGTTTTACATTGATCACGCGGCACGCGCCAATTTTCAGAGCGAGTTCAAAATCGCGGGGTCGTTTGACCGACTCATCCAAACACACAGGCGTTTCAATTTGGCTTTGCAACTCCGCGTGCTCAATCAGATCCTGATGATCCAATGGCTGCTCGATCATCGCCAAATTGAACTGATCAAATGCCTTGAGCGTGTCAAAATCCGCATTCAAATCATATCCCGAGTTACAATCCACATGAATCACGGGATCGGGAAAAGCCGAGCGCACGGCTTTGAGCATCTCAATATCCCATCCGTGTCGTACCTTCAATTTGATACGCGGATACCCCACATCTACCGCCTCCTGAATCTGCGATAGCAATTCATCAATCGTATCCTGCACGCCAAAATCAGCACCGCATGCCACCACAGGATCAGTCGCGCCCAGCAACTGCCAGAGCGGTATGCCTTTCAACTTGCTATCCAATGCCCACCACGCGGTCTCCACAGCCGCTTTGGCAAAAGGATTGCCCTTAAACACCGCAATCCGCGCCAACAGTTCCGCTGCCGTCTCTATCTGCTCTCCCACCAGACGCGGTAAGAAAAACTCCCGCGCCGTCTCATACACAGATCGGGCCGACTCGGGCGAATAGGTCGGCGCGTAAAACGGCGTAGCCTCACCCCAGGCAGAGATTCCTTCACCCGAAAGTTTAACCATCACCGAATGAATCGTCGCATCCTCACCATAAGCCGTGCGCCACGGCGAAATCAGCGGCAACTCGACGTATCGAATTTCTGCGGCATCAATTTTCACCTGGAGTTCCTCTTAATAAATCAATGGTTACGAAGCCATTACATGCCCCAGATATCAATCTCGACACCACTTTGAGACGCCCGGCGACAGTGGAAAATTTTGTCTGCCCAACGCCTGCCTTCTCGTCGGTCAAAAATCACCAGATGACCCGCCTCTGCATCGCATCGATCCATATACTCTCCGGTCTGCGCCAGACCATCGGCGATGGTCTTTTCCAGGCTCTTGTGAAGAATTTTGCACTCGATTACAATTTTGCGCGTCCGATCACTCTGCGGCCACACGATCAGCAGGTCGGTGCGCCCACATCCCAACCCATACTCCCGCTCAATGCGGCCACCGCTGTTCACGATGCGCTGGAGAAATGCTTGCAACAGAAGTTGGGGGCCAGCCTCCTGATATTGGAACCGCGCTACCCAGTGCTCTGAGTACTCGCGGAAGAAAGTCTGGAACTCGGTCATCAGTTTGACCACATTCAAGCTGCCATCGGCATTGACGTACCAAGCCGTATCCTCATCAAGTCCCACCTGGGCTGCGTAGGTCAATTCACGCGGGACGATTTCCGCGTAGATTGGATTGGCAATGCGGAGTGGGTCATTTGGGGCGATCAAACCCAGGTCGTGGACGTATTCAAGGTCGCGGGTTGAGAAGTCGCGCTCGTCGCCACCGCTCAAGAGCGGTTCAATCACGCGCTGCACGCGCTTCTCCTTGAGTTTGTCTGTCAACTGGTCGAGGTGCGTCTCTCGACGCAGGATGAGTTGCTCTTGTGCATTGCGGATGGCGTCGGCAGTGATCGAGATACCCCGATCCTCTGCGGCTTCGCCATAGAAACAGGTTTCGTACGCCAGTGCGTTGACCAGCCAGGGTTGTCCCTGAGTCTGTGTCCAGATCAGTTCTCGCGCGTCGGGAGTGAACACCTGTCCCGTCTCTTCGGTGTGCTGACCGAGCAGGGTGAACACTTCGTCCTGCGAAAAGTCCCCCAGGCGCAATGACCGCGCTTTGATGTTAAAAGCACTGCCACCGGCAATGATGGCATTGGCCGAACTGGAATGAATGCGATAGTCGCGCACATCGCGCACACCGCACAGCACCACGCTTTGCGGAAATCCCTCCGGGCGCAGATCGTAGCCCGCTCGCAATTGACGCAACACAGATAGGAGCGCGTCGCCAATCAGGGCATCGATCTCGTCAATGAGCAGCACCAGGGGCTTGGGATCTGCCTCAGCCCAACGGGTCAATGCCTCCTGTAGAGCAACACCCGGTCCAACCTCGGCAAGGAGACCGGGCCACATCTTGCCCAAAAATTCGTCACCGAGCGTCAAGCGCGCCCGGGACGCCAATCCCGCCAGAATGGTGCGCGTCACCAGTTCCACGTCTTCGCGCATGGCCTGCCCGCCTTCGACGTTGACGTACACACAGCGATAGTCGCCTTCGGCGTTGAGCAGGTCGCGCAGTGCCAGCATGGCAGAGGTCTTGCCCGTCTGCCGGGGCGCGTGCAGGACGAAGTATTTTTCGTCCCGCACGAGCGCGAGCACCTCATTCAAGTTCAAGCGCGTTAGGGGCGGGATGCAGTAGTGCCTTTCTGGCTTAACAGGGCCAGCGGTATTAAAAAAACGCATAGCTGTGTCTCCTTGAAAGCAAGGCGATACCCGTATGTTTGAAAAAATACGATCATCAAACAAATTGACAAGCTAAATTATTGACGTTGACGCCAATAAGTTTTATGTTCAGGAATTGAATCACGCCCAATTTAGCGTCTGCAGCCTGATTATTTTGGGTGTATCGTCCTCATCAAAGTGGCAAAGTACCACGTCTCGCGCTTCTGTAAGTGGCGGCATTTTTTTATTTACACAGCTTCGTCTGGCGAGATGGAGCATCGTGGGAGGTCGAGATCGTTGACTACCATTGAGGAGGTAAAAGCATGGCCATCAAACGTGAAAAATTAGATCAACGAGAGATCAATTTGGTCACTACTTTGGCATGACGCCTGAGTTCTGGATTAATCTTCAAACCCGCTACGATCTCGATGTCGCCGAGCACACAGTACGTCTCAAAATTGAGCGTGAGATAGAGCCGTATGCTGAGCTCGAACCCTCTCCCAACGCAGCACGGCAAATGGACGCAACATGATCTCTATTTCGACAACACGAGGAAGCCAACTTTCTTTTGCAATACCGCAAGCTGGATGTAGGGTATCTATCTCTCTATGTCGGAAAGTGGCATTTCGAGTACACCGATGACTTCCGAGGTCAGAAGGATGTTCGTCCTCTCATTGACTTTCCTCATATAGACAAGTGCTAAGAATCCGAAGTGTTGTGGCCGTTCTTCGCTATTCGCATCCCCGGCATGGGACAACCGGCTGTCCAGCGTGTGATCCGCGAGGAGAAACTCGATAAACATAATGAAGCCCAACTCCTCAAGCGTTTCGGTAAAATGACAATCGGAAATCCGTTCATCCTGACTCCAACCTCTCAGGACTAACAATCACGCTATTTTACCAGTCGCGTTTCACAAGCCGCCACTCGCGCTTCTGTGAGTGGCGGTATCTTTTTGTGGGGATTATATACCTTATGCCGATTTATTTCGTTGATTCTGCTCAAAAATCTTATCAATATCAGAACGTTCTCTATCTCCAAATGCATTTCTGTCGTAAAAAGTGGCCTTTTCTTTCCAACTATCACCATCAATACTGTGAACAGTTTTTGTAAACCGTTGTTTTTTATAGATTTAAAAAATCCGCGCTCAATTTACATAACTTATTGATTTTTAATGGTTTAGATTGAAAACGTTTCTTGAATTAGGCTGAAATCGCAAAAAGTGTTCACCATATTGACCATAGAGGCTGATATTTAAAACTAAAGATATTTTTCAATCAACTTCTTGAAAATTTCACCATCTATATTCCTGTGCCCAACCCACCCAAACAGGTCAAGTCCACTCGACGTTGCATCGTCTTTGTGGATTGTCTTGACTTTGGGCGCTTTGTGGATACTTTTTTCATCACGGGCTCCTTTGGTTGAGGACACAGCGTTTTCACGGTTGAATCTGCTGTATCCAATTTACATTGGAGCCTCTATTATTTCAACTAAGATAAGCACAATACCAATTCACCCCGGGGCCTTTACCCTCAGAAATAGGTTGACCTGTTCCTTTGGTGGGGTTATTATTATGGCAAGCCATGTTAATCTCCCTGCTACGGGGTTACTGGTTTTTGGCCTGTAAGTGTTGCTGCACTTGTAGGCCACGTTTTTTTTCGATATTTCAATATACTACATCTAAATGAAAGTGCAATTAAAAAAAGAGCGTAAGTCTGTATAAAATCTCAGCTTATGCTCTTAAGTACATGATGCGCAGATGTTTAGATGTTGCGTTATTTTCCGTTTTGGGGGCTTAGATGCTACATGCTTATGAAATTCGGGATATTTTAAACCGAAAGATGGCAATAGGGAAAGAATATCATTTACATGATATATATGCCTTTTTCGGCTTGGAATCTGGCCCGCGTCCGAGAATGCGATTAAAGAGGCGCATAAGGGCCTCCTTGCACGCGGCAAAGGAAAAAGGGAAAGTCTCGAATCCTCATCAAGGATATCACATTCGGCACTATTCTATATAAATCCCACTGCCACACGTTCTCCAGGTCCATCACCAGACACGTCCCGACTTGAAGCGGGCATTGAAAGAGATGAACATCCATTGGTATGATCCCAAGCGATGGACCCTCGGACTGGTTGCGACCTATCTGCGATGGCAGATGCGACACCAGATTTATGCTGCGAGTTTGGTTCCGAACAAAAACGCGACATCTATACCCCAACATTGCACGGATACTTATACCAAAGCTGTCGCATAGAACGCGATTGTCCAAACTTTAGTAACAACATAGGCGCATCGGAATCAACCGCTCGTATGGAATCCAGATAAATATCCGCCAGATGGAAATCCTTACTTCCCAATGCAACCTCAAACTTCTCCTCATACTGCTCAATTTTGGCCGAAAGTTTTTTCTTTTCCCCCCACAAATACCCCCCCAAACCTACAAGTAACAGACACAAACCCAAAGCACCCCATAGCACCTTGCCACGTCTTTTGCCCTGTTGCTCCAATTCGGGCATAACACCTTGAGACACTCCAGATGGCATAATCGCCTCTTCAATAGGAACAACTGAGATTGAACTTTCCTCAAGTGATGGGAAACCAACGACCTGCTCTCCTTCCAATTTATCACGCCAAGCCGCAATGCTCGGAGGGCGATCACCTTCATCCACCGCCAACGCCCAATCTATTGCCAATAAAAACTCAGCACTCGCTTGACCCGCGCATCGCTCAACCAATGGAATAAGCGGATCATTCCGAACACGATCTGTCGCATCATCCGGAACTTCACCAGTCAATGCACGATAGCACACACCACCCAACGCACAGATATCCGTCCAAGGACCTTGATCTCCCCGACTCGAATACTGCTCTATAGGCGCGTATCCCGGCGTGATAATCGATGTAACCGAACGGCTCCTTGCTCCCATCGCCTGACGTGCTGAACCAAAGTCCAACAACACGGGCGAATTGTCCTCATCTCGAATGATGATATTGCCAGGCTTTATATCCCGATGCAGAAAATCTGCTCCATGCACCACCTCCAAACCATCAAGGAGCGGATACAGTATCGCTTTGAGTTCAGCTTCTGTTAGCATCCCCTTGCGTTCTAGAAATGCTGACAAGGTCTCACCTTCGGCATATTCCATCACGATATACGCCGTGCTGTGCGCTTGAAAGAAATGATGCACACGAACAATATTAGGGTGGTGGAAACGCGCCAATATTCTCGCTTCATCTATAAAGCGATCCAGTCCCCACTCAAAATCCGACGCGGCTTGAGATGACTGCGGCACCACCGACAGGTCGTATTCACGGGTCGCAAGGTCAGAGGGCAAATACTCTTTAATCGCCACGGGAATATCCAGTGCCATATTCCAGCCGAGATAGGTGATGCCAAAACCGCCTTGCCCTAAGACGCGGTGAAATTCAAAATCTTGTATGCGGGTGCCTTGTGGCAGTGCCAATCGGTGGTGTGCGTCGTTCACCTCATTCCTTTCGATTGGGTTGTAGTGTCGGGTGGTGTTGATGGCTTCGCTGAGATACCTTCAGTTTTTTTCTTTCATGAATCCCCGTTCACTTTGCCTGTGTCGAGTTGTGCTGGCGCATCCTTTGCGGGTCGTTCTGTATGTGGAGATTTGCTCTCGGGCTGCACCTCTGGCAAATCAGAAGTTCTCGTTTCCGTGCCAGTAGCCGGTAGAGAAACATCCTGTTCAGGTGGCTCTGCTTGCTGTACCGGTGTGGTTCCAACCATTGCCTCTTTATCAGGGGGCGCGACATGAACCAATACGCGAGCACTCCAAGTGCAATCAAAACTCCGCATAACAATATCCAAAACAAGCCCTTCTTTCGTCCTGGCCGCTGGGACTGCTCGGACTGATCAGATTGCTTCTGTGTGGTCTCATCCAGAATAGTTTCCATCTCACAATCCGCCTCTGGAGTGTAGAGCAACACGGTCGTATTATCTTGATTTGGATACCCGACCTCTTCCACCGCCTGGATGAGTGCTTCAGCGACTTCTGACAGGGGTGCATCCTTCATGTTCTGTAAAACACCTGCAATCTCCTCATCCTCAAGCGTCATTAAACCATCACTCGCTAATAACAGGCGATCACTTTTCCTAACAGCAACAGGTTGCGAGGAGACATCAATCAGGTGAATTTCATCGCCCATAACCGCTGAGCGCAGAGCATGGCGTTTGGGATCCGTCGCCGCTTCTTCCTCAGTCATGCGCCCAACCGCCACCAAATTCGCAAGCACTGGTGCCATAGAATGATCGGCATTGAGACGACGCAACTTGCCATCGCGGAACAACCACAAGGGAGAATCGCCCACACTGATCCAGTCGAGTCCGTGTTGTGAAACAACTGCTGCAACCACAGTGGATCCCATACCCTCCAGTTCCGGGTTTTCTTTTATAGCTTCGGCGAGAGAGCCATTAGCCGCATTCAGACAGGTACGCAAACGATCAGGAATCGGCCCATCCGTGCTGTGATAGGTCTCCACAAAGGTCTTGACCACCGTCCTGCTCGCCGTATCACCGCTGACGTGTCCACCCATCCCATCGGCTATCAACAACACCTCACTCCCATCCACATCGGGATCACCTGGCTCAATCAGGCCGTAATCGTCCTCCTGATATTCCCGCCCACCGGGAATTTGCTGCGCGGCAAATCGTCCGTCTAACAGATCCATATACTACCTCTTATCGTGTACTCTATCTGGGCACGATTGTTGGTATTAAAGTGTCTGCGCTCATGGCCTCCACCGGGCGGCGTTCAGAACCGACCACAGATGGATTATCCAGCCCATCCAAATAAACCATAAGATAGCCGCCAGAACAAATTGGAAAAGGGCAATGAGCAAACGCCCCTGAAGCAACTGCCCCAAACCCGGTATAAAAAAACTACACAAAGCAGCAAGAACATTGCCGCCTGAACCTTGTCCAGCCATAATATTTCTCCTTTTTGTTTGCACCGCTAAACCGCGATTCCTACCAAAAGCGTTCATCTACGCCCGCCGTAACGACGCAAAATCTCCACCATTTCATTATCATTCTTCGACATCGCCTGGTCCAGAGGTGTTATAGACGCGGCATCTTGACGATTGGCATCTGCTCCATATTTGAGTAATACCTCGGCAGTCTTATAAGCATTGAACATCACCGCAATGTGCAAAGGCGTATTAAAAGTGATAGAGTTGTTTTTTGCGTTGACATCGGCACCCTGGTTTAGCAATACCTCGGCTATCTCATAAGCATTTTTTTGAGCTGCACGGTGCAACGGCCTATCGCCAATCCTATCCTTCAAGTTGAGATCAGCTCCGTATTTGACCAATAATTCTACCATTTCAGGAGAATTTTCACGAACCGCACGGTGCAGCAGCGACATATCGCCATATTTACCCTTCACGTTGGGATTAGCTCCATGTTTGAGCAAAACCTCTACCATCTCATAAGCATTTTTTTTCACTGCAATCTGCAACGGCGTATAGCCATAACTGTCCACCCCGTTGGGATCAGTTCCCAAGCTTAGTAATACCTCTGCCATCTCCGGAGAATTTTTCAACACTACAGTGTGCAATGACAGCCAGCCACCTTCGTTTATTTTGTACACAATACTCACGATTAAGAGAGCAACTGCACATAGAACTGCGGCAAGCAACTTACCCTTTGTCTTTTTTCTTTTTAATGGTGGTAAGTTGTGCTGCCTAACTGCTGTCTTATCAACTGTCTCACGCTCCTGTGCTTCTTCCTGCCTAACAATCTCAGCATCAGCGATCTCGCCTTCTTGCGATTCTGTAAAATCACCCTCCAACCTTGCACGCCATTCAACGATGCTCTGCGGGCGATCACCTTCATCCACCGCCAGTGCCCAGTCTATCGCCGATAAAAATTCTGCACTCACTTGACCCGCACATCGCTCAGACACTGGAATGAGCGGATCATCACGCATACGATCCGTAGCATCGTCAGGAACTTGACCGGTCAATGCCCGGTAACACACACCACCTAACGCATAAATGTCTGTCCATTGCCCCTGATCACCCCGACTCGAATACTGCTCTATAGGCGCATAACCCGGCGTGATAATTGACGTAACTGAACGGCTCCTTGCACCCATCGCCTGACGCGCCGAACCAAAGTCCAACAACACAGGTGAATTGTCCTCATCTCGAATAATGATGTTGCCAGGCTTGATATCCCGATGCAGGAAATCAGCCCCATGCACCACCTCCAAACCGTCGAGAAGCGGATACAGAATGGCTTTGAGTTCAGCTTCCTTCAATGTCCATTTGCGTTCCAGATACGCAGACAAGGTCTCACCTTCAGCATATTCCATCACAATATACGCCGTGCCATGCGCCTCAAAGAAACGATGCACTTTAATAATGTGACGATGATCAAACCGGGCTAAAGTACGCGCTTCATCCAAGAAACGATCCAATCCCCACTCAAAATCATCGCGAAACTGGCTGGCTTGCGGAGCAACGCTATTATCGCCTGTACGAGTGGCAATATCGGATGGGAGATATTCCTTGACCGCAACGGCTTTGTCCAGGTTGTGGTCAAAGCCGAGATAGGTCATGCCAAATCCCCCAAAGCCGAGCACACGTACCAGTTCGTATTCCTGGAGCCGCTGTCCTTGGGGCAGAGCGTTGAGGGGTTGTTGTCCGTCGTTCATAGCATTTCCTTTGATGATGTAATTCCTGAGTGGTCCGTCAAAAAAATGATAACCAAAACCACTGGATTGCGGCTAAAATCATGCCGCAATGACAATCAAAACCACTGGATTATTGACGTTGTAATGTCTATGCCCTGCCTTAAGCATGCGCGTGGCGGCTCAACCAAGTCCCGTAGTAATTCTATACGGGGACCAGGAGCCGCAATGACAATCGCTATTCTTGACTCTCTTCTATATCCTGCCAGTCAAATGTATCGCCGCACAGGGGCACAAATCGCAGAACCGTATTGCCGATGCTAATATGACTCAGCGCGGGCAGTTCAATCGGAATGAGCACGGGTTGGTCATTGAGGTAGGTCAGGTTGGTGCCGCCGCCATGCTGCACGTAAAACTTTCTGCCACGCGGGTCGTAGGTCACGGTAGCATGTCCGCCACGCGAAATTTGATCATCACCGAAATTGAGATTGATGCGGTCCGTCTCTCCACGCCCAATCGAATTAGCACCATAACCCAATTGCATGGCCCGCCCTTTTCCAGGTCCTTCGACAATAACCAACCATCCCACAACCGGATCATCCATACCATCGGCTTTCTCAACGCGTTCTTCCAGACGCTGCTGATCTTCCTGCCTGCGACGGCCTCCTACAACCCGGGTCTTTTCTTCAGAGATTGCAGGAGACGAAGAACTACTCGCATCCATCTTCTGAGTAGGTGCATCCAAACGTCCCGTACCGGCGGCTTGATCGCCGTCCGGTGGTGCCGGTGGCATCGGCCTTTGTGCCCTATCAGTCTGCTGGGTCACATCTTCCCCTTTATTCGTTTTCTCTTCAATAATCTTACCATCGGGGCCGCGATAAACAGGCATAACACTACCCTCCTATTTTTCATAAAGTCGGTTAATTAAATTATCCAAACAGTACTGGCCTGATTGATTCAAGGCCATCTCCTCTCTTCCCTGTGCGATATGCAGTGCAAAAACCAACAGTGCCGATTGAATCAGAGCGAGTAAAGTCGTATAAAACGCAACGCCCAATCGTCCAGTGATCTCCGCCAGCAGTGTCGAATCCTGGGGATTTTCAACACTCGCCGCATAATCCAGCGCAAAGGCGATCCCCACAACCGTGCCAATAAACCCCATTGTGGGAATCAGCCAGACGAGATACCGCAACATGGTATATTTGAGTTCAAGCTCGTGCTGAAATAATTCCAGAGAAGAATTTAACAGAGAATTGGTCTGATTGACAGATCTACTCCCCTGAAATTGCAAAATACAGCGCGTGATTAAGCGCTGTAAAAAGAATATCCGTTCTCCATCCTCTGGGCGCATCCTGTTATAGAGAGACCCCAGGTCCTGCGCCCGCAACATAATCGAATCGTCTTCTGGAAGATATCGCTTTGAGATTTGTGCCAATTCTAAATTGGACTGATTAAATCGCCCCCACAACTCGCCACAGCCCAGACAAAACAGCAGCCACATGACATTCTGGATCGTAAACGGGTAGAGGAAATTTTCCGTGTGGCGGTCAAGCAAGAAAGCACCCACTTGTGAATCGGGATTATCAAAGACAATACTCAGTAGCCCAATAAGGACAATACCTATTACCAAACTGAAGCCAGATGCGATGAGGCGTTGATTCGTCTCTGCTGCTTGACCCGTAGCCATGTCAGTCCTCGTCTCCTATAATTTCACCCGTATCTACATTGCGACGCACCGGTCCCTCAGGCAAATCATCCTTGCGTCTTACAATATCCCGTTCTCCTTGATTAACCATCGTCATAAGTTGCTGTGCGGTCGTCTGATACCGACCGAGTAGAATTGCGTCCATTGGAGAGATAAAATCCTGCGTAATAGCCTCCCACTCGCCATTTCGCGCAACATAACTCCCGCCACTACTACCGCAATCGGTCAGATAGTATGTCCCCTTCGCAGTCACAACCAACTCGGCGTGAACGCGGGAGACCGTTCTATCGTCAATGCGAATATCCACATCCGAACCGCGACCAATTCGATAGGTAGAAAAGTTAGACATTTCGCAATCCTCTCAACCGGGTTTGGCACCTACGAGAACACCGCCGTTGCGCTTTGTCAACGCGATCAGAAACTCGACAAAGTCTCTTTGGGCTACATAGTTGCCAACGGCTACTGCATGTATGGGAGTTCTCTTTGTATTGCCACGAGTCACGGCATTGACAACACTGCGCCAGTCTTCGTTGGGCGCGCCATCGCTCAACAGGATGATCTCTTCGGGACTGAGGGCAAGGGCCGCCAGCAGGGCTTCGCGCGTAGGTGTGCCGCCATCCACGCGATTCATCCACCTATCTATTGCGGCTAAAACTTGCTCTCGTGTACTCCTCATCACTTGAAAATAACGCCTGTTTTCAGGCCAATAGTGCAATTGCGTCCTGCGATTTGGGGCGTGAAAACCAACCAGAACCAATTCTATTTCAGATTGAAAAGAAGAAAGCATATCCCGTACTGACAATGTGATGAACTGGCGATAGTCTTGTCCACCAGGTTGATAAATACTGCCAGACATATCCACTACAATGACAAACTTCTTTGCTGTGGTCTTAATACCCAATAAAACAGATGTGTCATCAATCTCCTGTTCCAGTGCTTTAACCCGCTCTTCAAGCGGACTACTTTTGGGTGGGACCTGGGATTTCTCTTGTTCCAGTTTCGCTCTCTCCTGTTGTAGTTTAGCCCTTTCTTGTTCCAACCTGGCTCTTTCTTCGGTTATGCTTTCCGATGAATCGCCCATGTTCGGAAAAAACGGAAACAGTACAATGGTAATCAAAATGAAAGCTCCCATTGCCGAAGCGAATAGATCGAGCGCAGACATGCTAAAAATATTAATTTCTCGGCTGCGTTTTTTCATTTGCAAGGTATCCCTATTCCAGTTTTGAAACCATGAACTCCAAACCGCCCAATCTCACTACAGCCCCACAGTCTAAAAGCGTTGGCTTAAACGGAGACAATTTGTGGTGATTCAAAAAAGTTCCATTGCGCGAGTTCAAATCTTCAATATAAAATTGACCCGCTTGCGCCACAATTCGCACATGTCGCCTCGATACATTTTGGTCATGGATAATTTCATCCACCAACTCGGGATGCCTGCCCAATGAAACCCCCAAATACTGCCCCGAGAATCTGTTTGGTGGTAAAGCAATGCGAAGGGGATTGCCATTACCGTCAAAACCGGTCAGCATCAGACCGTGTTCTGGCAGTTTTTCGGATACTCGTTTTTGAACAGCCTCGGCAGGTGCTTTTGTTTTGAAGCGTCGGCTGATATGGTCTGCAGCGTGAATGATCTGCTGCCGGGGTTTCTTCAAAGCAAGTATCAGAGCGACCACAGCCACAGCACCCAACAATATCACCCAAATAAGAAATTTCTGGCTCGCATCGTCTGCTTGGCTCTTGGCTCGTTCTGCCTCCCGGCGTGCTCTTTCCACTTCCGCAGAACGCCCAGTAGAATCAGCCGGCAAACACGCATCGTCCTCTGACTGAAAAGAAATTGCATTTTCACGTAACAGCTTTGCCAATTCCTCAATATGAGAAGACCAGTAAATACCCGCCGCGTGCGGCACCCGTGTTACCCCATCGGATGGGCTGGCAATGACCACAAGAGACGCTTGCGTATTAACACCGATCACCCTTCCGCAGTCGTCCAGCAAAGGTCCGCCGCTGTTACCGGGATTCGTAGGCGCGTTGTGTTGAATAATCCTGAATTCTTGGGTCTTCCATGCACCCGAAAAAATTCTACCAATAACACCATCCTGTACAGTTGGATCATGGGCAGGTCTGTTCCTATCGGCTCCCCCCGGATAACCAATAGCCCACACCTTCTGCCCCTTTCTCGACGGCGCGAGCGAAAGCGTAATCGGTGGAAGATTGATCCCTGGCGCACGTACGATTGCCAGATCGAGTTCATAGGACATAGCAATCACATCAACATCGTACATGGTATTGGAATTTGTCGGTATTGCTTTGATCAAATTACCACCGGCAATAACGTGTACGTTCGTAGCGATATAACCCCGATCATTGATCACAAATCCAGTACCCGTCCCAATCCCCTGATTTGTCTGCGTTACAATACGCACAATACTCTTCTCAAGCGCGTCAAAATCTGGCGCAGCGACAGCATCACGCAAAAAAAACAGAAACGCGAGAATAAAACCGACAACACGCCAATAGTTGCATATCGGTTGCAATTTTCACTCCTGCATCAAACGCACCTGAAAAACAACAGGCCCCAACTCGAATTTATCATTGTTCTGCAACACCACGGGTTCGCGCGGATTGAGCAAACGTCCATTGATTTTGGTACCATTCGTGCTACCGAGGTCCTCTACATAGAGATTTCCGTCGGCATACAAAAGCTTGATGTGTTCGCGGGATACGGATTCGTGGTCAATAATAAATTCTGCGTTAGCAGGGCTTCTTCCAAGCGTGGCACCTGAAGGCGCACCAAGGGCTAATGCTGATATATTCAGCGCAAAGGGTTGACCCGTGTTGTCTTGACCTTCTAATAGACATCTGAAAGGCGCGGACTGTGGTGCTTGTGCTGCGGCTTGTCTCGCGGCTTCGGCCTCTTGTTCTGCCTCACCCAAACGAGAAGCAGTCGCTTGCAATTGCGCCCTCTTCCTGCGTGCAAACATGAACCAGCCGAGGAGTACCAGAATGACCACCGCACTCCCGGAGACGATAGCCCATTGCAATCTTTGAGATGTCTTTTCGCGATCCTGCTGATGTACTGCAGCGAGACTATCTGCTGCGTTTTGAGCGGCAATACGCTCCTCTGCCACCTTCTTTAACGAATCGGTCCTTGCCTGTTCTCGTTCTAATGCCAGCCGCGCCGTGTCGATACTGTCTTGTGCTACTTTGACACTATCTGCCGCCGCCTTACTCGCTGAATCCGCCTGTGCCTTCGCCCGTTCGGCAGCCAGCCGAGCAGCTTTTGCATTTTCGGCCTCCTGCTGCTTTTCCCTGACAGCTTTTTCAGCCGCCAACCGAGCAACTCTTTCTGCGCTAACACTATCTCTTGCCGCTTGTGCTACTGCTTTGATACTATCTTCTGCGATTTTTCTATCTCGTTGAGCGCGTTCAACAGCACTCAAGCATTCTTCTTCAACTACTGTATGTGCAATCTTCCGGTCTTTAAGCACGGTAATGATATCGCCGCTGCGTAAGGCAAAAATTGCTTCTCTGGGTTCAACCTTTCGAAACGGCCAGGATCCGCTCTCCAGGTCTGGCAGGTTAATAGCGACAACATCCCCGCACTCATTAAACAGGGGCATACCAAATGCTCTGGAAGTCACCATGGCATTGTGCTGTAGCAGATGTACCACGGGATCGCTCACTTTTTTACCCGGCACATCCTGGTATGCGCCAATAGTCCCGCGAGCAATCTGGATGCTGTCCTGAGGAGTCAGCTTCAGGGTTTCTACGACCCGGCCTACAACGGCCCCTTGTTCGGACAAGTTGAGAGGCGGTAAATCCAGACCTTGCACGCGCAACAGAGCGAGATTCAATTCCCGATTGGTAAAGATCTGCTGTGACACGATTTCGGCACCGGTCTTTCGGGATAAGACTGTCAATCCCTCCGCATCTGTTAGGAGATGGGCATTCGTCAGCACATACCCCTCCTCATTGACAACAAAACCGCTACCCTCAGCCAAAATCTTATGATTCTTGTACACACGCACCTGCACGATGCTTTCAGATACGACAGCAACATCTATTTCCGCAAATACAGGACTGAGGAATAGGCACACCGCGAAATGCACAAATAGAAAAACACGCATGACGATCTCCTCTATAAACGGAGAAATGGGTAAAAACAGGAGTTCGATCTTAAAAAAAGAGGTTCCAGATACCCGGCTGTCTGAACAGGGCATGCATGGAACCTCCCGGAGAAATTTATTTCACATTATTCAACAACATCTTGGATAGCAGATAAACACCGCGCCGTCATGACAGACAAAAACCTCTGGATCGCGGCTTAAAAACATACCGCGATGACGGCTCTGTTAATGGGTACGGTTGAAGGGACTACTTATTCAACCACATCAAAGTCATGGAAATCTTCACCGGCTTCGAGTGATAGGATTTCCAGCGCAGTTGCGGCGCCTTGCCCTGCGGAAATAATTGCCTGCGTGCGGATGAGACGCGTATTCCAACCCACTGCAAAAAGCCCCTCGACCGAAGTGCGACCATCGCCATCGGCAACAATACCCTTGTTCTCCTTAGCCAAACTCAGATCCTCGGCCAATTTGGTATTTGTGCCGGTGGCTAAAATGAGATACTTACCTTCTCTTCGGTCTCCATCCCCCGTTGTAACGGCAAACCCACCATCCGTCTTTTCGGCATCGGTCACTTCTACATCCTCAATTGTACCGCCCAAATTCTGGACCTGTGCTCGCCCTACCCGCTGAAACTCACTCCCCGTCATCTCGGGAATACCCAGATAATTGTAGAGCATCGCCTTGTGCATCGGCGTCCCATCTTGCCCAAACACCGTCACATTCTGACCATTCTTCGCCAAAAACAACGCGGCACTCAACCCAGCGGGGCCATCGCCTATAATCAAAACATCTGCCATGACATATCCTTTCTTAGAATTGTGATAGATTAACAATTAGACACTGTCAATATTGTCTGTGGTGTATGAACAATGCCCAGCAAGCCATCGATTGACAAATCCTCGTCAATTAACGGCCAGTGAATACCATAACCCGAAGGAGAAATCTCATACATATTTCTCGCTTCGACAGATGCCTCCTGCAATGCTGGTGAAATCTCACTGAGCACAAACTTTTTCGTTTCCCCATCAATGGTTACAAACATTTCATCACCATTAAAATGAAGGTCTCTTACATCGTGATATTTTTTCATTGTCGGCGCCTCCGT
>JAJEAX010000338.1 GCA_022822565.1 Candidatus Latescibacterota bacterium | reverse complement strand
CGCTCGCTGCGCGTATGGGTCGAACGGGGCAACATGGCGTATTCCGCCGTGATCCAGCCCGTGTTTTTGCCCACGAGAAAATGGGGTACGCGATCTTCAACACTGGCTGTGCATATAACGTGTGTGTCACCCATTTTGATCAGTGCCGACCCCTCGGCGTGTTTCATAAATCCGCGTTCAATACTCGCGGGACGCAATTGATCAGGGCGTCGTCCATCTATGCGCTGGCTCATAAGTGCTCCTTGTTCTTACCGTGGATCGATCCATTTCTCTTCGGGATTGCCCAATTCGCGGAAGTCTTGCCCGGTGACGTGGATGATATGACACATTTCGAGAAAGCGAGAATAGATGCGTCCCTGCGCGAGATCTTTCAACTCATCAACTTTCTGATTTGTGGTCACAAAGGTGAGGCGTTGATTGGCATAGCGGGCGTCAATGAGGTTGTAGAGAATTTCCATTTCCCATTCGGTATTGCGCTGCACGCCAAAGTCGTCAATGACGAGATAGGGAACATTGCTCAGTACATCAATCATGGGCATTGCCTGCCCATGGGTATCACTGCTTTCGTCAAATGTGTGTCTGAGTTCGTGAAAGCTCTTTGAGAGGGAGATAAATTTGCCGGGTTTTACAAACCGAAAAATGAGTTCGTTGAGCAAAATATAAGCAAAGTAAGTTTTTCCTCGCCCTGGATCACCCCACAAATAGAAGCCTTTGATCGATGCTTTATTGCCGTAAATATTATCGACTAAGGTGCTAAAATAGGACTTGAGGAGTGTCGCTCCCTGGATGGTCTGCCCATTGTCATGCCGCACCTTAAAGTCCTCTAAAAACTTAAAGCGAAAAGGTGCAGGTATGCCCGATTTTCGGATGTATTTGTCAATGTGGATTATTTTTTTTCGAAAGGGATAACACGGGCACCAGGTGGGTTCGCCGCTCTTTGGATCCAGGGTCATAAAAGGCGACTTGCCGCCGCATTGACAGTATCGACAGTGTTCGAGGACTTTTGGAGAGAGTGTGATTTTTCCGTGAAGCCCCGCTTCGACATGGGGGTCGTAGTTGTAGCCGAGGTCATTGGGGGGAAGGTCAATGACTGTTGTGTGTACAGGTGTGATGATTTACCTCCCACTTCGGATGCGTGTCTTTAGTGCTTGTTCGACTTCGCGTTGGGCATCTCGGCGGGCAATATCGCGCCGCTTGTCAAATTGTTTTTTGCCGCGTGCCACGCCGAGTTCGACTTTGGCTTTGCCGCGTTTAAAATAGAGTTTGAGGGGGATTAATGTGTGGCCTCTTTCGTTGATATATCCTCTCAGGCGATTGATTTCATGGCGGTGGAGCAGCAATTTGCGTTTGCGCTCGGTGTCGTGGTTAAATTGGTTGCCCTGTGCATATTCGCTGATATGCGTGTTGTGCAAATAAGCTTCCCCGCCCTCAATACGCGCGTAGCCATCTTTCAGATTGGCCCGGCCTTCGCGCAGGGCTTTGACTTCTGTACCCCGCAATTGCAGGCCGGCTTCATAAGTGCTGAGGATGTGGTAATCGCGCCGTGCTTTTCGGTTTTGCGCGATGATTTTGATGCTTTTTGACATTGAACCTCCGCTCACATATCAGGCTGAAGGATATGTATGAGACCTTCGAGTTTTTTTGCGCGATTTGGGTCGTCCAGGTTTAGATATGTATATCTGAGGTTGTTCATCATGCGAAAGAGCGTGAAGCTGTTGCTGGCTTCAGAAAAGAGATCTTTTGGAATTTCTTCACCAATGAGGTCGGCGCATTCATTTGCCGTAAGGATCTGTCCCCGATTGTGCGGGTCAATATAAATATGTTGATCGTCCTGGATGTATTTGACGATGTAGTGCTTGGGTAAAGCGACGCCTGAGATAGGCAATTCCAGGCGTTGTGCGAGAATGAGATAGACCGCTGAGAGCGTTATCGGCCAACCGCGCTTGCGATCGAGCACGCGGTTGAAATACGTATCGTCGGGATCATGGCGGGTAGATGCGTGAAATCCCTGCTCGTCAAAGAGATAATGGTTGAGTGTGCGAATGATGCGAATGGGATGATCGTCGGGGGCAATTCTGGGCGCGAGTTCAAAGGCCATGTATCCCAGGCGCGTTTTGTAAGCACTTTCATCGAGGTCGGGATATCCGAATCGCGCCAGCGCAAAGACGCCTTCTTCGAGGGCAATATCGCCGTGTTGGTCGCGTGTGAGATTGCGAAACCGCATATCGAGAGACGGTTCTCTAAATCGCCTGAGTACGCGGCTGACTTCTCGATGTGCGCGTGAGTCTTCGGCGCAGGCACTGTGGATTTCGCGTGTGGCCTTCTCGCCCAGATCATACAGTTTTTGGCGCATGCGCTCCGCGATGTCGGGGGAGGCGTCCGATAGAAGCGATACAATGGCGCGGATTTGTGCGGAGTGGAGTGTCATACAGATGCACCGCGTTTTTTTAGCATAATCATAAGTAGAGCAATATCCGCAGGCGAAATGCCGGGAATGCGAGATGCCTGCCCCAGTGATCGAGGTCTGATGCGGGTGAATTTTTCAATAGCTTCATTTCGCAAAGCTGCGATGGCAGCATAGTCAAAGTTTTCGGGAATATATTTTTTTTCCAAATTGCGAAAGCGTTGCACCTGTTCTTCTTGTCGGTCGAGATATCCTTCGTATTTGAGTTCAATTTCCACCGATTCACACACATCCTCGGGCAGGGTTTCAGGGGCAGGTGACAATTGTGTGACAGTGTCGTAAGACAATTCTGGGCGCCGCAAAAGTTCAGCGAGCGTCACCGCGCGTTTCAATGGAGAAGAATGCGATGCTTTAAGTGTTGTTTGAATATCGTCGGTTGGGGTAAGGCGCGTTGAGCGCAGCCGTTCGACTTCTTCGTCGATTTGTTGTTTGCGTTTGCAAAAGCGGTTATACGCTTCGTCGGAAAGCAGGCCAATTTTTCGTCCGAGTTCGCACAGGCGCAAATCCGCGTTGTCCTGACGCAAGAGCAGGCGATATTCGGCCAGCGAGGTAAACATGCGATAGGGTTCTTCTGTGCCTTTGGTCACGAGGTCGTCAATCAGCACGCCGATATAAGCCTGTGAGCGGTCCAGGATTATGGGATCGTCACCCCGGGCTGTTAAGGCGGCGTTTATGCCCGCCATAATTCCCTGTCCAGCAGCTTCCTCGTATCCGGTGGTGCCGTTAATTTGCCCCGCAAAAAATAGACCGGCGATGGGTTTGGTTTCCAGGGTAGGATGGATTTGCGTCGGGGGCACATAGTCGTATTCGACGGCATAAGCCGGGCGCATGATTTCTGCCCGTTCGAGACCGGGAATGCTGCGTACAACCTCGATCTGTACATCTTCGGGCAGGCTCATCGACAGGCCGTTGAGATAGACTTCAAGGGTGTGATATCCCTCGGGCTCGAGAAAAATTTGATGCCCTTCCTTGTCGGGAAAGCGCACAATTTTATCCTCTACCGAGGGGCAATACCGGGGTCCCACACCCTGGATGCGACCGCTGTACATGGCAGAGCGATCCAGATTGTTGCGAATAATGTCGTGCGTTTTTTGCACGGTCGTTGTGAGATGACAACTGAGTTGCTCTTGCTCAATGCAGGCGGTATGGTAGGAAAAGGGGCGGGGATCGGCATCGCCGGGTTGCTCTTCGCAGGTGCTAAAGTCGATGCTGCGCGCATTGACGCGCGGAGGGGTGCCGGTTTTGAGCCGCCCGAGTTCAAAGCCGAGTTGTGAGAGGCCATCAGATGCTTTGTCGGCAGCTTGCTCACCTGCACGCCCCGCACTGTAGGAAAAATCGCCCACATGAATGAGGCCCTTGAGGAAGGTGCCTGTGGTCAGGATTACGGTTCTGGCGGCAAAAACCGTTTCGGCTTTGGTAACCACGCCCTCAATACGTCTGTTTTTGACCACGAGATCTTCGAGCAAGCCCTGTTTGACGTCAAGGTGCGGCTGGCGTTCGATTACTTCTTTCATGCGAAACTGATATGCTTTTTTATCAGCCTGCGCCCGGGGGGCCTGTACGGCGGGTCCTCTGCGCCGATTGAGCATGCGAAATTGCAGACCTGTGGCATCAATATTGCGCGCCATTTCACCGCCCAGAGCATCAATTTCGCGCACCATATGACCTTTTGCAATGCCGCCAATGGCCGGGTTGCACGACATCTGTGCGATGGTGTCGAGGTTCATGGTCAGCAGTAGCGTTTCACATCCCATACGCGCAGACGCCAGAGCGGCTTCTGTTCCCGCATGTCCACCGCCAACAACGATGACATCGTATTTTTTTTCGTAGATCGACATATTTGTTTTTATTGCTATACAGGTGTGCCAATTGCCAGAAGATGATCGTTTTGCGATTCGCTTTGTATTGTTTCGACTTCAAATCCCAGATCGGCAATCATCTGGTGTGTATCTTCTACATCCAGGCCGCCTGTGGTCAAATACCCTTCCATAAAGAGCGAGTTAGCTGGATAAAGCGATAGGGGTTGGAGGGATCGGAGATTTTTTTCTCGACCACCCGCTACGCGAATTTCGGTTGATGGGTTGACAAATCGGAACAGACACAATGCGCGCAGACAATCGTGAGGGGTTAAGGAACTTTGATTCGACAGGGGCGTGCCCGCGATGGGGTGTAAGAAATTGACGGGAATGGAGTTGACGCCGAGGTCGCGCAAAGACACTGCCATATCAATTATGTCGTTGTGGGTTTCTCCCATACCAATAATGCCGCCGCTGCACGTATCCAGGCCCGCTTTTTGGATGTTGTACAGGGTTTTCAGGCGGTCTTCGTAGGTATGTGTAGATACAATATGCGGCGTGTGTGCTTTGCTGGTGTTGAGGTTGTGATTGACGCGATCGACGCCCGCGTCTTTTAAGCGTTGTGCTTTTTTTCCCGTCAATAAGCCCAAACAACAACAGATGTCGATATCTACTTCCCGTTTGATCTGGCGGACTACACCTGTAATGGCACCGACTTCATTATCGGTGGGCGCGCGGCCACTCGTGACAATGCAGTAGCGATAAGCGCCGTTTTCTTTGGCTTTGCGAGCTGCTTCTATCATTTCGCGGGCTGGCCGCAGGGGATATTTATCAATTGGTGCGTTTGAGACGGCCGATTGCGAGCAATAGGCACAGTCTTCGGGACACAAGCCACTTTTGGCATTCATCAGCACATGGATGTGTACTTTGCGCCCAAAATAATGATGGCGTACCTGGTATGCGGCGTGCAAAAGCGGTAGAATATCGCGGTCAGGCGTTTGAAGAACAGCGTGCATTTCAGCGGTTGACAAGCCGGTACTGAAGAGAGCTTTTTGAGCATAAAAGGTGTACATAGTATGTCCTGAATGTCTATACTTTTTGGGTTATCGATAAAATGCAAGGCCGAGAGCTGCGGTTACAACAATGGCCAGAGCGGGATGAAGATTGAGAAAGTTGATAGCTGCAAAAGCAGCGACCGCAATGAGGGCCGTGTGCCAGGAAGTAACGGATTTGGGACACATTTCCCAGACCACGACGATTAAAAGCCCAACTACTGCCGGACGCACGGCTTTGAGCATGGCCTGTACGAGCGGGGTATCCTTATAGTTCATAAAAAACAAACCGAGGACCATCATCATGAGCAATGAGGGGAATACCGTGCCAAAGAGCGCGACCACAAGGCCAGGTGTGTCGGCGACCTGGTATCCTATATACGCAGCCATTTTGGTGGCAATGGGACCGGGAAGTGCATAGCCCATCGCAAGGGCGTCTGTAAATTCTTCTATGGTCATCCAATCATTGCGATCGACGACTTCTTCTTGAATGAGTGGGATCATAGAAGGACCGCCGCCATAGGCAAAGATGCCGACTTTGGTGAATGAAACAAACAGGTCCCATAGCTTCATTAAAACGCTCCTTGCAAGCATAACAGCTTGTTAAACATCAATGTTATGAATAAAATCGCTTCTTATAGCAAAATGGAAATATATCCATTTCACGCTTATGAGACAAGGTAAATCACATCGGGAATCGTCAAAATTGCTATCTGATTTTGCATTGGATTTTTTGCTCAGATTTTTTACATTTGAGCACGGTTTTGTTGTGCGTCAATCTATTTTTCTGTAATTGTGCGGGGATACGGCGCAATAGAAATGGAATAAGATCTGGTTTAAATTCTGTTTATCGTTGACAATCCCGGCCCTTTTTCCTATTATGCCCGCTCTTTTTTGGCGGCGATTTACTCCCATGTCGGTATTGGAAAAACTCCAAAAAATCTGTGATCAAAATCCGACGTCCATTTTATTTGCACGTCTGGCAGATGGGTTGTTGCAGCGTGGAGAGGTCGCACGCGCAATTGAGGTTTGCCGCCGCGGATTGCGCTATCGGCCGTCATATACAGCGGGCCATGTGGTAATGGGTAAATGCTACTATGCGGCCGAAGATTATGAAGAAGCGCGTCTGGCGTTTCAAAGGGTATTGCAATTAGATGACGGTCATCTTGTCGCACGCTGGTATATGGGCAAAATCGCTTTGCAATTGGGGCGTGACGACCTCGCGCTCAAATATTTTGAACAGGCTCATGTTCGCGATCCATTTAGTCCTGAACTCATAGATCAGATTCGCAAACTCAAGGGTGAGGAGGTAGAAGAGGAGCAGGACGACGGTCCTGAGCCTGGTGGTTCTGAAGTCGTATCTGGAAGCGAGGCATTTGCTCAGGCACTTTTAGAAGAAGATGATGAGGACGATTTGGATGTGCTGGTTATGTCTCTTAAACGCGAGCCAAAATCTGGGGAAGAGACTCCTGTTATAGCAACGACCACACTGGCCGAGTTATACGCGAGTCAGGGCCTTATTCCGGAGGCCATCGCAGTTTTGGAACAGGTGATTGCACGCGAGCCAGACAATGAGCATATTATTGCCCGTCTATATGAGTTGCGGAATTTATCGGAATAAGAGGAACTGAGAGCATGAATCAATCCGAATGGTTGAATCTGTCGATGTCGTAGTGGCGATGTATCTTTTAAATTATGCCTGGACAAAAGAGGAACTTCTCACTAGGTGGCTTATATATAGACAAGGATAATTTTATGGTTTCTACTTCAGACTTTCGCAATGGTATGGTTATTCGCCTGGATGGGCAGCTTTTTTTTATGACCGAGTTTGAGCATTTTAAGCCCGGCAAAGGTGCTGCGGTCGTGCGCACCAAACTCAAGAGTGTGAGGTCGGGTGCTGTGATTGACCGCACGTTCCGGTCGGGCGACAAAGTAGATGATGTCCGCCTGGAAAAACGAAAGAGCCAATACTTATATAAACAAGATACATTTTACATTTTTATGGATACCCGCACGTACAACCAATACGAAGTGCCCACGGAGATTGTGGGTGATGCGCAACAGCTTTTGCAGGAAAATGAGATTGTCGATGTACTGATTGCCGAGGGAAATGCCCTGGGTGTGGAACTGCCCATTTTTGTGGAATTGAAAGTCGATCAAACCGATCCCGGCTTGCGAGGGGATACGGCCACTGGTGGCACAAAGCCCGCGCGCGTGGAAACCGGGGCGACAGTGCAGGTTCCGCTATTTGTCGAGATTGGCGATGTGTTGAAAATCGATACGCGCACCCAATCTTATGTCGAACGGGTTTAGGAGATTACTGTGAAAATTTCCAAGCAGATAATAGCGAGTGCAAAAGAACTCATCGATCTGATTGGTGCCGATGATGTGGCGGAAGTTGAAATTGAGCGCAAGCTCTTTGGGCGCGGACGCATTCGCATCGTGCGCGCCAGCCAACAAGCCCCCATTGTGCAAACGCTGGCCGCACCGCCAGCGTCAGCATCTGCACCTGTTGATGTGCCGAAGACTGAAGATGCTATAAGTGAAGACGATGGGCGCTATCACACTTTGCGCTCGCCTATGGTGGGTATGTTCTACCAATCGCCAAACCCCGAAGCGCCGCCTTATGCAGCAGAAGGCGATGAGGTGGCGAGGGGACAGACCCTGTGTATTATTGAAGCCATGAAAATTATGAATGAAATCGAGTGTGATGTGAATGGTCGGGTAGTGCGCGTACTGGTTGAAAATGCCGCGCCCGTCGAATACAACACGCCCTTGTTTTTAATTGATCCACAAAAGTAGCCGTGCCCTTTCGGGGATGCCCGTTCACTGATTGTCGCTTGCCCTCCCCCGGCGAATGAGCAGGCCCTATTGACCTTTCCTTTTTTGAGATTATACCTTTGTTTGAGAAAGTTCTCATTGCCGACCGCGGCGAGATTGCTCTGCGTATTATCCGAGCCTGTAAAGAGTTGGGCCTGAAAACCGTTGCGGTTTATTCTGAAGCGGATAGCAATTCGCTACATGTCGGTATGGCCGATGAAGATGTTTGTATTGGTCCGCCCCCCGGCGAGCAAAGCTATCGAAATATTCCGCGGATCTTAAGTGCTGCCGAAGTGACCAATGCCGATGCGATTCATCCGGGCTATGGCCCTCTGGCCGAGAATGCCGAGTTTGCCGAAATTTGTGGCACCTGCGGCATTGTTTTTATTGGTCCATCTGCAGGATCGATACGCAAGATGGGCGATAAGGCCATCGCACGAGAGACCATGCAAGGAGCCGGTGTGCCCGTTGCGCCGGGTACGGGGGTTTTGGATAGCTATGAGGAAGCCCGTGAAGTTGCGCGTGACATTGGGTATCCCGTGCGCCTCAAAGCCGTGGCAGGCGGAGGCGGACGGGGGATGCGTACTGTATTTTCAGAGAACGAGTTAGAACGCGCGTGGCAAATGGCACAGGCCGAGGCACGGGCGGCGTTCACATCTGGCGCGCTCTATTTGGAAAAAGAGATTGTGCAGCCCCGGCATGTGGAGATTCAAGTGTTGGGAGATTTGGCGGGGCGTATTGTGCATTTGGGGGAACGAGAGTGTTCGGTTCAGCGACGGCACCAAAAGCTTATTGAAGAGTCGCCTTCACCCATAGTTGATGACGCTATGCGCCAGCGTATGGGAGAGGCGGCTATCAAAGGTGCTCTCGCGGTTGGATATGCCAGTGCTGGCACGGTTGAGTTTTTGCTCGACGCTTCTGGAGACTTTTATTTTTTAGAAATGAATACGCGGATCCAGGTCGAGCATCCGGTTACAGAGACGGTGGCAAGTCTCGATCTGGTCAAATGGCAGATCCGTATTGCAGCCGGTGAGGCCCTTCCTCGGTCTCAAGATCTATTTGATTTTAAAGGGCATGCTATTGAGTGTCGAATCAATGCCGAAGATCCCGAGCATAATTTCAGGCCCTCGCCCGGCACAATTACTTCTTTTCATATGCCGGGAGGCCCGGGTATTCGCATTGATTCACACGTATATACGGGATATACGGTTCCCCCGCAGTACGATTCCCTTTTGGCCAAGCTCATCGGATATGGGGACACGCGCGATGAGGCAATTGCGCGGGTGATACGCGCGCTCGAAGAGTTTGTGATCGAAGGCGTGCCAACGACTATTCCCTTTCACCTCCACGCTTTGCAACACGAGGATTTTAGAACGGGACGGGCAACAACAGAATTTGTGAACAAGTTGGGCTATGGTGGGTGAAGCCCATTCTTACCCACAGGCAAAGGTATAAAGGAGCAGAAAATGTCGGATATTCCAGAAGATTTACTTTTTAATAGCGATCACGACTGGGTTCGGATTGAGGGTGATACGGGCACATGCGGGATTACGGATTACGCGCAGGGCGAGTTGGGCGATATTGTATTTTTAGAATTGCCAGAGCCTGGCGATTTTGTTACTCAGGGGGAATCCTATGGCATAATTGAAGCGGTTAAGACTGTGTCCGATCTCATTGCACCAGTTTCGGGTGAGGTGGTTGATGTCAATATCCAGTTGACAGATGATGCTGCTCTGGTCAATGACGAGCCTTATGGAGAGGGATGGATGATTCAAGTGCGCCTTTCAGATCCTTCAGAAACAGAGGCCTTGATGGATGCACACGCCTATTCGGGTCTGGTTGATGAGTAAGAGATGTTGCGCCATTTTACTCGATCTGTGAGAAAGAGGAGTTGTGCGATGCGTATTCAAACGACTGTTAATTCTGAGTTTGAAGACCAATTTTGGCATGCATGCTACCGACAAATTCCGAGACCCCATGGATGCGGCCGAGTACAAGTATGTTGTGCTCGGCCTTATTTTTTAATTACATTTTAGAATGAACAAAACCCGAAAATCGCTATTCACAATGAATCTATCAGAACTCCGTGACACTTTGTTCCCTAAGCTTTTGTCAGGCAAATTTTGCCTATACGAAGCGGGAAAATTTGTGGAAGCAACGATATGAGCGAAACGACATCACCTTCTGTTCCCGATAACCTCCGTCCGTATTTAAACGAGATTGCAGAGCGTCTTTTGTCGGGTCATGCCGCTGTTATGGTCGGGGCTGGATTCAGCAAAAATGCCACGCCAAACAGTGCTTCAGGTTCTGATTTTCCTGACTGGTCCCAACTCGGGGATATATTTTACGAGAAAATCCACGGCAAAAAACCTGATAATCAAAGCAAATATCTCAATGTGCTTAAACTGGCAGATGAGGTGCAGGCCGCGTTTGGGAGACCCGCGCTGGATCAGATATTGCGTAATGCCATTCCAGATGATGATTATGAGCCATCATTGCTACATAAAAAATTGCTTACCCTACCCTGGTCGGATGTATTCACAACTAATTATGATACGTTGCTGGAACGGGCAAGGAATGCAGTTACGTCAAAAAGGTATGAAGTAGTTGTCAATAAGGAAGACCTGATCAATTAGCTAACCGACATTTTCAAAAAGACCCGAATACCTTTTATTATACGCCAGAGAAACCAACGATGTCCGTAGAGTCGTTCAGCTTGGAGTGTAAACAGTGGCGTCACGGAATCGGTGACGAATATTTTAGGGGACAAATCTCTATTGACGGTGATACCAATCAGATTTGTGGGGCAATCGAATTTCAAATTCACGCCGAAAATCTATCGAGTCCCGCCAAAAAGGTCCTTCCCATAAGAATCTCAATTAAAAGAGTAAGTACGAGAGACTATGCTCAGGCTCTTATAAAGGATTTCATAGTACACGACAAAAAGAGAAAGACCTGTGCAAATTGAGAAAAAGAGTTAGGTTTGAATATGCGAAAACAAACCACTCATCTTAACAAGGCACAGGTCTATGTCTCCACAAACTATCGAACTTCAAACCGTTCTGCA
>JAJEAX010000189.1 GCA_022822565.1 Candidatus Latescibacterota bacterium | reverse complement strand
CGCGCGAGATGGTGGATCATTTTGTGACGCCTGTGAGGGCAGATGTGCCGGCGGAGTTGGCGAGGATTATGTGTAACAATGCGCAGTCGGCGTTTGATCCGGAGATCGGATGGGTGGTTTGCGATGGGTTTCGCGGGGGTGGTGTGGATGATTCGCGCGGGTTTTACGCTTATGAGAAAGACGGTGCGCGACAGGTGGTCAATTATGCGGATCGCCCGTGTCGCATTCATACGTATGGGAATAGCTTTACGCATTGCGATCAGGTGAGCAATGGGGAGACGTGGCAGGAGTATTTGGCAGCGCATTTGCTGGAGCCTGTTCGCAATTACGGCATTGGTGGGCACAGTGTGTATCAGGCGTATCGGCGAATGTTGATTGTGGAGCGGGAATATCCCGCCGAGTACGTGATTTTGAATGTGTGGGATGACGATCATTTCCGCAATTTGGATGCGTGGCGATCCATTCGCATGGGACGGCAGGGGCGGTTTACGTTGCCGCATTTGCGCGTGAATCTGGAAAGTGGAATCGTGGAAGAGTGCGAGAATTTGTGCAAGACGCCCGAGGAACTCTATCGGCTGTGCGATGCGGATTGGGTGTGGGAGGCTTTTGGCGATGATCCGATTTTGCATGCGGTTATGGCGCGCAGAGGCAGTGCGGAAGATGCGTCGGCTATGGCGCGAGATATGGGCGGAGAACTCGAGAATGCGGGATCGGATGCTGAGGTTTATAGCTTGCATACCGAGGCGGCTTTGTTTGCGACGCGGTTTGTGATCGAAAAGGCAGAGGCTTTTACAAGGGCGAATGGGAAAAAGCTGCTGGTTATTTTGTCATTTGGTTCGAGTAATATAGCTCGGGCATTAGAAGGTGAGCCGCTTTTCGACCAGACGTTTTTGGATTGGTTGGCGACAAGGGATGTGCCGGTGATTGATTTGCGCGATGCTTTTCGGGAGGAGTACGCGACATATCGGGGGGATGTGCAGGCGTTTTTGGAACCGTATTATATCGGGCATCACACGCCGCGCGGAAATTTCTTTTTTGCATGGGCGATTAAAGATCGAATTGTAGAATGGCTCGATCCCAGGCCATTGCCCTATCGATAGGAGGATGCGAGATGACCCCAGAAGAAAAGTTTATGTTTGATCTCGACGGGTATCTGGTGATTAAGGATGTGTTGAGTCAGGAGGAATTGGATGTGCTCAATGCGGTGGCAGATCGAGAATTTCCCAGGGATTACGGGGATGTGGAGGCAGATGATGAATTTGGCAATGCTGAGGGTGTGCGCCGCGCACCGAGTATTGTGGATTGGGATGTGGCGTGTCGAGATTTAATCGATCATCCCAACGTGTTGCCTTATCTCGTTGACTTGCTGGGGCCGAAGTTCCGCCTGGATCACGATTATGCCATTTTTATGATGAAGAATGGGAGGCGAGGCAGTTTGCACGGCGGCAAGCCGGATTTGTTCCACCATTATTACAGATATCGAGATGGCGTGATGCAGTGTGGGTTGTCGGTGTTGACGTATGTGTTGTCGGACGCCGATGCGGGAGATGGGGGATTTGCCTGTGTGCGGGGCAGCCACAAGAGCAATTTCAGGATGGATTTGCCGCGCGATGTGCAGCGGTTTGACCGGGTTCCGCACTATGTTGTGCAGCCAGAGGCAAAGGCGGGCGATGCGATCTTTTTTACGGAGGCTCTGGTACACGGCACATTGCCGTGGCGGGCAGACCACGAGCGCAGAGTGTTGCTTTACAAATACGGTCCGGGGCATTTGATTTCCGCGCCAAAGGGGTACGATCGTTCGGTTTATGAGGGGTTGACTGAGCAGCAGAAGCGGATTTTGGAGCCTCCTGGTGTGCATGATCGACCAGATGTGCGAATAGACGAGGGATAACATGGGAAAGACGCGACGATTGACAATGGCACAGGCGATTGTTCAGTTTTTAAAGGCGCAGTACGTTTCGCGCGATGGGGTTGAACAGCCCTTTTTTGCGGGGATGTCGGGTATTTTTGGGCATGGGAATGTGGCGGGGATTGGTCAGGCGCTGCATGAGTATCGCGATGAGTTTCGGTATTACCAGACGCGCAATGAACAGGCGATGGTGCATACGGCTGCGGCTTATGCCAAGATGAAGAATCGGTTGGGCACGCTGGCGTGTACGACGTCGATTGGACCGGGGGCGACGAATATGGTGACGGGCGCGGCGACGGCGACGATTAATCGTTTGCCGGTGTTGCTGCTGCCGGGTGATATTTTTGCGCGGCGAAATGTGGCACCCGTGTTGCAGCAGTTGGAGTCCAATGCGTCACAGGATATTTCTGTGAACGATTGTTTTAAGCCGGTGTCGCGGTACTGGGATCGGTTGAATCGGGCAGATCAGGCGATTTTGGCACTGCCCGAGGCGATGCGGGTTTTGACGTCGCCTGTTGAGACGGGTGCTGTGACGCTGTGTTGTCCACAGGATACGCAGACAGAGGCGTTTGATTATCCCGAAGCGTTGTTTGATAAACGGGTGTGGGTGGTGCCGCGCAATCGGCCGGATCGCGATCTGGTGTCAAAAGCAGCGGCGTGGATTCGGGAGAGTGTGCAACCCATGGTGATTGCGGGCGGGGGGGTGTTGTACAGCGAGGCGACAGATGCGCTGGCGGCATTTGTGGAGCAAGCGGGTATTCCCGTGGGGGAGACACAGGCGGGCAAGGGGTCGCTTAATTACGACCACGCCAATAATCTGGGTGCAGTGGGCGTGACGGGTACACCGGGGGCGAATATTGTCGCGCGAGAAGCGGATCTGGTGATCGCTGTTGGTACGCGGTTGAGCGATTTTACGACGGCTTCAAAGACGGCGTTTCAAAATCCAGATGTGAAATTTATCGCGATTAATGTGGCGGAATTTGATGCGGCTAAGCACGGTGCATTACCATTGGTGGGCGATGCGCGGGTGGTGTTGGAGGAGCTTGCAGAAGCGGTGCAAGGGTATCGCGTATCGGGGGATTTGACACAGCGGGTTGCCGCATTTCGGGAGGCGTGGGAGGTCGAGGTGGATCGCATTTACAATTTGGGGCATAGGCCCGTTTTGAGCCAGGGTGAAGTGATTGGCGCGGTGAATGAAGGTTCGGCACCCGAGGATGTCATGATTTGTGCGGCGGGCAGTATGCCGGGCGATCTTCACAAGTTGTGGCGGACGCGCAACCCCAAGGGGTATCACCTCGAGTATGGATATTCGTGCATGGGATACGAGATTGCCGGGGGTTTGGGCATTAAGATGGCGGATCCATCCCGGGAGGTGTATGTGATGGTTGGGGATGGGTCGTATTTGATGATGGCGCAGGAGATTGCGACGGCGGTGCAGGAGGGGATTAAGCTGAATATTGTGCTGCTGGATAATCACGGTTTCGCGAGTATCGGGGGGTTGTCGGAGGCTGTGGGCGCGCAGGAGTTTGGGACAGAGTACAGGATGCGCGATGAGCAGACCGGGCAATTGGATGGCGAGAATGTGCCGACCGATTTGGCGACAAATGCCGAGAGTTTGGGTGCTTATGTGTTGCGGCCCGAAGGCAGAGAAGGGCTGATGAGGGCGATTGAAGAGGCGCGATCTGTGGATCGCACGACGGTGATTGCGGTAGAAGTAGATCGCGAGGTGCGCGTGCCGGGCTATGAGAGTTGGTGGGATGTACCAGTTGCCGAGGTTTCTACGGTGGAAGAGGTGCAGAAGGCGAGAGAGGAGTTTGAGGTGATGGTGAAAAATGAGCGGTACTTTTTATAAACGAGGTGCATTATGAATATTCCCCCATCTGAACATTTTACGCCTGTTTCGCTGGCGGAAGATTACAATGTGGATCGCGTGCAATTGGATGGGTTTGGTGGCGAGGATTTGGGCGCGATGTATGGTAGGCAATCGATTTTGGGTATGCCATTTGATCTGGGTGCGCCAGATGAACCAAATGGGATATTGCTCGATAGCGGTGCCGTGCGCGTTGATATGGGCGATGTGAAGGCGAGCTATGTGGTGTTTTTGCACGGGGTCGAGAATCGCGTGAGTAATTATCAGGAGGGGCTGGCCGATTTTGCCATGGATGGCAATGAACTCGGCGATCATGTGTCGGATTACGTGCTGGAATATGCAGATGGCGAGGTGGAGGCGACGCGCATTTTGCGCCGGTTTGCGATTCAACAGTCCCGTAGTGGGTGGGGGGCAAGTGCGTTTGCAGCGATGCCTGCGGCGAAACCAGGGGTTGTGATGGGGGCAACGGATGAACACGGTCTGGGGCGTCGTCCTGCTTCGGCTTATGGTCGCGCCGAGACGCGGCACAGTTCGGGGCGAGATGGCGGGCGCATAAAGTTGTGGGTTTATGCGTTGCCCAATCCCAATCCGGAGAAACCCATTGGGCATCTGACATTGGTCCCCAAAAACGAGAGGTCGCTGGTGCTGGGAATCACGCATACACAGGTCGCAGATCATCCGTTGCGGCCAGGTGTGCGCCAAAAATTGAAGCTGAAATTGCCCGAGGGCGCGCAGTTGAACGGGAATGGCGAGCTTGAAGATATAGATATTGATCTGGGTGTGGTGATGTCGGCGCGGGCGGTGCTGGATTACGATGCAGAACGCTGGTTGAGCGCTGAGGTGGATGTGCAGCCCGAGCGGTCTTCTTCTGAGGTCGTTGTCGAGTATATCGCACACCCGCAGGGGAAGCTTTATGTGGAGGGGGATGGGGAGGCTTACGAGCTGGCAGATGCAAAGCAGATTGTCGAGGTGCAGCCCGCACATCGCCCGGTCGCAATTCGCGTGGTGGAGAAGGGGACAGAGACGCCGGTTGCTGTGCGGTTGCACATGCACGGCGAGGCCGGGGAGTATTTGCCGCCTAAGGGATATCATCGCAAGGTGAATCCTCACTGGTTTGAGGATAATTACGGCGAATATGTCAATGGGTTAAATCAGTATTGTTATATTCCGGGGGAATGCGTGGCAGATTTGCCTTTGGGCGATGTGTATGTCGATATCCAGAAGGGATATGAGATTGCGCCGATTCGCGAGAAGTTCACGGTTGGTCCCGATACCGATGTTGTTACGTTTGAGATTGATCGCGTGCTCAAGTGGCGGGAAAAGGGTTGGGTGACAGCCGATACGCACGTGCATTTTTTGAGTCCGCAAACGGCACTTCTGGAAGGCGAGGGCGAGGGTGTGAATGTGGTGAATTTGCTGGCGAGTCAGTGGGGTGAAATGTTCAGCAATGTATCGGATTTTGATGGCAAGACGACTTTTGGCGCGCGGGATTTTGGTGGGGATGGGGAGTTTCTCGTGCGCGTTGGCACTGAGAATCGCATGCAGGTTCTGGGACATATTTCGCTGCTGGGTTATTCTGGACTTATGATTCACCCGCTGTGTTCGGGCGGACCGTCGGAATCCGCGCTGGGCGATGCGCAAGAAGTCACGATGGCCGAGTGGGCGCAGCAGTGCATTGATCAGGGGGGGCTGGTGGTGATGCCGCACGGTCCAAATCCGCAGTGTGAACGCGCGGCAGATATTGTGCTGGGTCTGATTCACGCGATGGAGATGATGACGTTTAATCCGCACAATGCACAGATCAATCCCTATGGAATTGCCGATTGGTATCGCTATTTGAATTTGGGATATCACATACCGGTTGTGGGCGGTTCGGATAAGATGGCGGCTGCGTCGCAACTCGGCGGGGTGCGTACTTATACGCACTTGGGAGATTGCGAGTTTAGCTATGAAAACTGGATGGCGGCGACAAAAGCGGGTCATACGTTTGTGACGGTGGGGCCTCTGGCGGAGATTCAGGTGGAGGGTAAGGCACCTGGTTCACAGGTGCAGTTGCCCGCTTCTGGCGGGACGGTCAATGTGACGTGGGAGGTGGCGTCGGTGCGTTTGCCGATTGATCAGATTGAGATCGTCGTGGGCGGGCTGACGCATGAGCAGGTGAATGTGGATAAGAGCCTGTCGGCGTCGGGGAGTGCAGAGGTACGGGTGGAGGATTCGACGTGGATTGCACTTCGGGTGCGCGGAAGTTATAAGGGGCAGCACGGGGAGATTGCCGCACATACGAGTGCTGTACAGGTGGTTGTGGCGGAGAAACCGATTTTTTCACAGGCGGATGCTACGACGGTTTTGGAACAAATTGAGGGGGCAATTGCGTATCTGGATACGCTCGCACCGCGACCCGAGGCAAGGCGTCTGAAACAGATGCGCGCTACGCTGGAGGCCGCGCACAATCGCTTACATCAGCAGATGCACAAGCACGGTATTTATCACGATCATACGCCCTTGCACGATCACGGGCATGAGCATTAGAGAGGTTTGACTATGAATGAGCAATTTTCGTTTCGCCCTGTACGCAGGCCGAATGTCATCTGGATTTTTGGAGATCAACACCGCGCGCACGCATTGAGCTATCGGGGCGATCCCAATGTGTTTACGCCGAATATTGACAATCTCGCGCGCGAGGGGATGCGTTTTGACTGCGCGGTTTCCGGTGCGCCGTGGTGCTCGCCTTTTCGCGGTGCGCTGTTGACGGGTACTTATCCGCATCAAAACGGCGTGACGCAGACGCCGTCTCCACTGGATCCGGCGATTCCGACTGTTGCCATGCCTTTTAATGATGCGGGGTATCACACGGCTTATGTGGGCAAGTGGCATGTGGATGGGTCCAATGCGCGGGAGAACTGTGTTCCTGCCGAGCGCAGGGGGAATTTTCAGTACTGGATGGGGTATGAGAATAATAATAATCAGAACGAGTGCTATGTTTATGGTTCGGAGAGTGAAACGCCCCGGCGTTTGGACGGGTACGAAACCGATAGCCTGACGACCTTGTTTTTAGACCATCTTGTGGATCATGTGGGCGAGGAAGAAGACTATCAGCCGTTTTTTGCCGTGCTTTCGGTGCAACCGCCCCACAATCCCTTTGTGCCGCCTACCAATCCAGATCACGGGGCACCCCGGATTCATCCGTCGGATATTCAGCTTCGGCACAATGTGCCGAATGTTCCCCGGATCCGCGAGCGAGCAGCCCTGGATCATGCGGGATATTACGCAATGGTGGAGAATCTGGATTACAATGTGGGGCGAATTCGCATGGCGCTCAAAGATATGGGTGTTGATCGGGAGACTTATGTGATTTTCTTTTCCGATCACGGCGATATGCTGTGGAGCCACGCGCAGACGGGCAAGTCATCTCCGTGGGAAGAGTCGATCCGCATTCCGTTTATTATCGGTAAGGTGGGGGGGGGTGCTAATATGAACACGGGATCTACCGATGCGGTGATCAATCACGTGGATATTGCGCCTACAACTCTTGGCCTTTGCGGTATTCCCGTTCCCGAAGGCATGGTCGGACACGATTATTCGGGGCACTGTATTTCCAGCAATGCCGCTGAGTTCAAGGGGAGACCCAGTAGAAATGCAGAACCCGATTCGGCGTATTTGCAGCAGATTCCCCGAAAGATGCATTCGCACACTGTGAACAAGGCGTGGCGGGCTGTGGTGATGCGAGATGGGTGGAAATACGCCTGTACGCCGGGTAATGATTGGTTGCTTTTCAATACGGCGGATGATCCGTATGAGCAGGCGAATTACGTCTATAACAGGGCATTTCAGAAGGAGAAGGAGCGGTGCCACGAGCGCCTCGCACAGTGGATTGAAGATACGGGCGATGATTTTGAGTTGCCGGATATTCGGCTCGAGTAAAGCGCGTACATTGGGTTCTGAAACCAATTTTTTCTTGCGGCGTATGATGAGACCGCATAGATTGATAGGCTGTTCGTTTCACTGTGATGTATTGACAATGGTGATGCCGATGCCCACGAGTGCGAGGCTGAGAAGGAGAATGGGGGAGATGGGGTCGCCGAGGAGAAGGTTGCTGATGACGACGCCGACAATTGGGGTGATGAATCCAAATACAGAGAGGCGGCTGGCCGAATAGCGTTTCAGCAGGCTGGTGAGGAGGATAAAGCAGAAGCCCGCGACGACGAGACCCTGATAGAGAACGGCACTCAGGACGAGGATATCGAATTGAATGGTCTGTGTTTCAAATAGTGCGCTGAGTAGAAAAAAGATGGGTACGCTGGGCGCGGATTGCCAGATCAAGACTTTTCCGGGGTGTATGTTCTGGACGAGACGCTTGAGATAAACCTGGCGGGCACCGAGCAGAGCGGCACTTGCGAGCACGAGGATGTCGCCCAAAAGATATTGAAGTTCGCCAAGTGATAGGCTTTCGGCAAAGATGAGCACGACGCCGAGAAAAGACAGTACCATGCCGGTCATTTTGCGCGTGCTGATTTTGTCGCCCGGTATAAAGAGGTGTGCAAATGAGGCGGTGAAGAAGGGATAGGCCGAGATAAAGATGGTCGAGCGGCTGGCGAGGGTGTAATCGGTTCCCGCATTGAGCAGGTAGATTTGTGCGAGAAAAAGAAAAATGAGGCCGATAATGCCTCGTCGCTCGTTGGATTTGAGTTTCAGGTCGAGTTTCAGCGGAAGTGTCCAGATATAGACGACGAGTCCGCCGAGAAAAAAGCGCATACCGGCCAGGCAAAGCGGCGGAATACCAGATAGCCCCATTTTGATGGATACGGAATTTCCACCCCAGAGGATTGCTGTCAGGAGGTTGAGCAGGGCTGCGCGGGTGTTGAGGCGTTCATTTTGTACGTTCACGATCCGTCTCCGGACCGCAGATAGGCGCGAATGAATACCAGAAGCAGGGGGAGGCCGAGCCAGAGGGGTTGTGCGATTGCCGCGAATGTGCCGATTACGCCTATCAGTCCCGAGATGATGAGTCCGCGGCAGACTGTGATGCGCGTGGTTGAAGAGGACAGGGTATTGATTAAACGACCAGGTAGGCCTCCGGGTTGCTCAATGGCATAATATCCGATGAGGGCGATCGCCCATGATAACAGGGCGAGGTGCATGCTGGATGCCGGCGATAAAAGGTTCAGGTCTATGCCGAGGTCGCGCAGGTGTGCGTGCAGGCTTATGAGGAATGCGCCATCGCGCAGGGGCCGAAGCAGGCCCACTTCGTCGAGTTGGGCACTGCGGCGACGCTCTGCATAAGCGATGAGCTGAAAAAAAGCGTAGAGCACGACAATGGCGATGGGATACTTAAAGACCACGAATGGAATCACGTAGTGCAAGTGGTCGTAAGCGAGTATCGCTGTGCTTCCTGCGATTAGAAAGGCTATGAGTGGTACGGCGTTTTGTTTTAAAGAGTTCATGAAATGTGAGTATATTGTGTTGCGTTGATGTTGTCAAGCATGGAGGTTGCGTTTTGAAACGGTGGATGCTGTATTTTGTATGGGGTATGATATTTTTTCAGGCTCCAGTTGTGGATGCGCGGGATTTTTTGAAAGAGATTGAGGCGCATTATAGCGAGGGCAAAATTGACGAGGCGCTCGCGGTGGCACGCGCTTTTGTCGATGCACATGCCGATAGTGTGGGAGCGCACGGTTTTTTGGGGACGCTTTACGCAGAGGCCGGGCAATTGGACGCTGCGGTGGCCTCTTTTCAGAAGGTGGTGGAGATAAAACCGGGTTCTGTTCGCGGATATCGCGATCTGGCGCTGGTGTTTGCCCGGCAGGGCAAATTTTCTCAGGCTCTTTCTGTGCTTGATCAGGGGATTGGGCAAAGCGATGAACCCGCTTTGCTTCTGGCAGAACGCGCATCTCTCAATAGTGATCTGGGCAAGCCCGGAGAAGCTATTGCCAATTTTGAAGCCGCGCTCAAACGCCGTCCCGATTTTATCGAGGCGTATCAATCTCTGGCGCTGATTCATATTGCGGTTGGCGATACACTCAGTGCAATTGCCGTTATGGATCGCGGTCTTGCTGCCAATCCGGACAATGTGATGTTGATGGTCAATCGGGGTGGGGTTTTTCACGCGCTGAGGATGACTCAGAAGGCTTTTGAGGCATATCGACAGGCTGTCGCTGCTGCGCCAGAAGATCCATCTGTGTATCGCGCACTCGGTTTTATGAGTGCAGAAGTGGATTCTTTAGATATCGCACAGACGGCCTGGGAAAAGGTGCGCGATCTCGCTCCGGAAGATCTCGAGGTGCGCGATGCACTTGCACAGTTGTACGCGGCCAGGGGTAATTTTGATGCCAGTATTGGCGAGATGCTGGGTATTTTGGAACGCGCGCCCGATGGCAATTTGGTGCGATTTCGGCTGGCAGAAGTCTATGTGGCCAGGGGCGATATTGCACAGGGCAAGGCCGAGTTGTTGACCTGTATCTCGCGCGCGCCCAGGTGGATTGCGCCCTATAAGCGGTTGGCTTTGCTATATTTGGGCGAAGAGAAAGTCGATTCTGCAGGTGTGATTTACGAGAAGGCATTGGCGATTGATCCCAAAGATGCCGAAGTTCACAACAATTTGGGATTTATTTATTCGGCCCGGGGAGATTTTGACAAGGCGCGAAGAGCATATCAAACGGCAATGGCAGAGAGCAAGGATGCCAGTACGCTGCGCGATGCACAGGGCAATCTGGATATTATTGAGTCGATTCAGGCGGGGAAGATGCGGGTGCGGCATATTCTGGTGAAGACGGAACCCGAAGCTCAGGAAATTTTGAACAAGCTCAAAGCCGGAGAGGATTTTGCCACTTTGGCGAGGAGTTATTCTATTGATCCTTCAAAAGAAAATGGCGGAAGTACGGGATTTTTCTCTAAGGGCGATTTGCACCCGGATTTTGAAGCCGCAGTGATGAAGCTCAAACCCAATGAAGTCAGTGGGGTTGTCAAAACTCCTCTGGGCTATCACGTGATTATGCGGGTTAATTGACGGTGTTTTATAGGACATCTTTTGACGAACGGCGGCGCATTTTGGTCGCCGTTTCTTTTGGGATAGATGGTGAATGAAAACTGCGCGCAGAGTGATGTTCTGGGGAATCGGATTAACGCTGCTGGCGGTGTTGATTTACGAGGTTGGAATTATCTCCGCCTGGACGCAAGTGCGGCAGATGGGATGGGGCTATGTGCCTGTTCTGCTCATTGCATTGGGCTGGCATGTGAGCAATACGTGGGCATGGGCGATGTGTTTTGATGGCGATCGTCCGCATTTTTGGTCACTTTTTTGTACAAAGTTGTCGGGAGAAGCTATTGGTAATGTCACACCGGCTTCCCATGTGGGCGGTGAGGTGGCCAAAGCGTATATGTTGCGCGATCGGGTTTCTGTGGCGCGGGGCGTACCCTCTCTGGTGATCAATAAGACGGTTGAATTGGTGAGTGGCCTGGTTTTCGCACTGATTGGCACGGGGTTGGCTGTGGGCATGTTTCCGCTTTCGGTAGAGGTGCAGATTGGCTTGGGAGCTGCCCTGATGTTGGGCACGGTTGG
>JAJEAX010000125.1 GCA_022822565.1 Candidatus Latescibacterota bacterium | reverse complement strand
TGGGGCACCGCCGAACTCGTCGAATGGGCCTCGCTCGACGGCAACCCCCTGCAGGGCATTCTCTACAAACCCGAAAATTTCGATCCCACCCAGAAATATCCCATGCTGGTCTATTTCTATGAAAAAATGTCCCATCGGCTACACGCCCATCGAGCACCAGGAGCCTCGGGCGGCTCAATAAATTTCCCATTTTACGTCAGCCGTGGGTATCTCATCTTTATCCCGGATATCCCCTACAAAGTCGGCTTCCCCGGAGAAAGTGCCGTCAACGCCGTAGTCTCTGGCGTGACGCACCTCATAAATCGGGGATTTGTCGCTCCCGACCGAATTGGCGTACAGGGCCACAGTTGGGGCGGCTATCAAATCGCCTATATGATCACCCGAACCAATATATTTCGGGCAGCCGAAGCTGGCGCCCCCGTCTCAAATATGATCAGTGCGTACGGCGGCATTCGCTGGGCTTCGGGACTGAGCCGCATGATGCAATACGAAAAAAGCCAGAGTCGCATCGGTGGTTCGCTCTGGGAAGCCCCCACGCGATTTATCGAAAACTCACCCATCTTCTGGGCAGACAAAATTCAAACGCCATTGCTCATCTTGCACAACGACGACGACGGCGCAGTACCCTGGTACCAGGGCATCGAACTCTTTGTTGCTCTGCGCCGCCTGGGCAAACCCGCCTGGCTCGTCAATTACAACGGAGAAGCACACGGCATTCGCAAACACCACAACCGCAAAGATTGGAGCATTCGCCTGCAACAATTCTTTGACCACTATCTCAAAGACGCCCCCGCACCTGTATGGATGAGCGCGGGCATTCCTGCGGTGGAAAAAGGGAAGACACTCGGATTGGAATTGGAAAAGAAAAAATCAAAAGCATCCACAGATGAACGCAGGGATGAACGCAGATAAAAAGCGAGAGGAAAGAGGAAAAACGTGAGCGCGGAATTACAAAATCGGGTTGCACTCATAACTGGTGCTGCGCGAGGCATTGGAGCAGCCATAGCACAACACCTATCGGATGCGGGGGCGAAAATCGCCATTGCCGACCTGGATGGCGATGGTGCAAAATCAACAGCAAAAACGCTCAAAACGCCCGCAATAGGGCTATCAGCCGATGCATCTGATGAAACCGCCATGCGCTCGGCAGCGGATCGGGTTGTTGCTGAACTCGGCTCACTCGATATCCTCGTCAACAATGCGGGCATTGGAGGACCAGATACAAACGCAGCCAAAGCATCACTGGAAATCCCACTGACGGAATTATCCGTTGACGACTGGGACGCGCATCTACACACCAACCTCCGAACCGCCTTTGTCTCATCCAGAGCAGCCATTCCACATCTCAGCCGCGGATCCAGCATCATCAACATCGCATCGATCGCCGCGTTAATGCCCAGCGTTTCCATGCCGGCTTATGGCGCGGCCAAAGCTGGCGTGATTCATCTAACCAGAACTTTAGCCAGCCAACTCGCGGGACGCGGGATCAGAGTCAACGCAATATGTCCCGGCTACCTCTGGACGCGCGCATGGGAAATGATCGCATCTCAAATTAAAAACAACAACCCGGCATACAAGGAATATACCGCAAGAGAAATTTTTGAAGATGTAATCCGCAACAGCGTGCCTCTGGGAACCGAACAAACCCCCGAGGATGTGGGCCACATGGTCGTCTTTTTGGCGAGCGACAAAGGGAAAAATATCACCGGACAAGCACTGACCATCGATGGCGGCGCTACGTTGGGGGGTAGAAAACAACGATCAGATTCTCAGTGAAAACAACTGAATCATTCACACTTACAAGGAGTTGAAAACATGAACCTCGAAGAACTTTATACTCAGATTGACACAGCCAAGCGCATGGCCGATGCTGCCACGGCATTTTTGGCATCGCTCCGTCCCGATCAGGCGGCGACCGCGCAACTGGGCTTTGGCGATGAAAATGCAAGACAGGACTGGCACTACATCCCGCGCGACCGATTGGGCCTCGCGCTCAAAGACATGGAAGCCCACCAGCGCGACAAAGCATTTGCCCTGCTCGATACCGGACTGAGCGAACAGGCGCGCACCAAAGCCAGAACAATCATCAATCTGGAACCCATCCTCGCCGAAGTAGAAGGTCCCAGACGGCGGTTTCCGCGCGATCCCGATCTTTACAACCTCGTCATCTTTGGCACGCCCGGCAGTGACACCACATGGAGTTGGCGTTTTGAAGGCCATCACGTCTCGGTCAATTACACCATTGTCAACGGCACACTCGTCGCGCCCACGCCCGTCTTCTTCGGCTCCAATCCCGCACAGGTTCGGCACGGCGAACACGAGGGATTGCGCGCCCTCAAAGAAGAAGAAGACCTTGCCCGCGACTTACTCGCCTCTCTGGACGGCGACCAAAAAAGAGTGGCAATCATCAGTGCCGAAGCCCCAGCCGACATCCTCACCCGCAATGTTCCCCAGGTAAATGATGAAGTCCACATCGAGGGTCTGCAACTCAAGGACATGACCGCATCACAACGCGAGGTCGTCATCGCACTCATCGATGTATATATTACCCGCCTACCCGACAATATTGCAGAGGACCAGCGCGCAAACCTCACCTCGCTCGACACAGCCGCATTCGCCTGGGCTGGCGGTATTAATCGCGGCGAAGGCCACTACTATCGCGTGCTCGGCTCCACCTTCCTCGCCGAATACGACTGCACCCAGGACGAGGCCAATCACATCCACGCAGTCTGGCGCGACCTGACCAATGACTTTGGCAGCGATATTCTCAAGCAACACTATCGGGATAGTCATTGAGAGCATCAGTAGTCGGGAGAACTTTATGCAAGCAGTTGTGCTGTTAGCCGGCAAGGGCACGCGGATGGCGATGGACTATGAGGGACCGAAGCACTTATTGCCGGTAGCGGGAAAGCCCGTAGTGGAGCACGCGCTGGATCGATTGCCGTGCGAGATACGCGAACTTGTATTCATTGTAGGAGGACCGCACGAAGAGGCAATCCGCCAGCATTTTTCAGATGGCACGTATGGGGGACGGCGCATTGTATTTCTCGTCCAGGAAGAGCCGTTGGGTATCGCCCACGCTTTTCGGGTCGCTGCACCTGCAATCACCGGGCGGTGGCTGGGAATGGTTGGCGATGATATTTTTGGGCCGCGCAGCCTTCAAAAACTCGTCCAACAGCGGGACCTATCTCTAATTGGTTCGCGTGTGGCGAATCCTCAAAATTTTGGGGTCCTGGTTACAGATGACTGCAGCTACCTCCTGCACTCTATCGAAAAGCCCAAAAAGTTTATTTCAGATTTGGTTTGGAACGGCGCGATGGTCATGGACCGAGATTTCTTTGACGCGGAAATCGCGCCATCTGCACGCGGCGAATACGAAACGCCCGATGTATGGATGAAACTGATTGCAGCAGGTCGAAAAATCAAAGTGATCGAAGCTGATTTTTGGCTGCCAATTAACGATAAGCAACAACTCGAGGAAGCCGAAAAATTACTCGGCGGTCAGGAATCAAACAACCAGGAAAAACAGCATGGCCAATGAACCAAACAAAATCATCTATTCGATGGTGCGCGTGAGCAAATACATCGACAAAAAGCCACTCATCGAAAACATCTCTCTTTCCTATTTCTACGGCGCAAAAATCGGCGTACTCGGCCTGAATGGCGCGGGAAAAAGCACGCTGTTGCGCATCCTTGCTGGTGTAGATGAAAAATTCAATGGCGAAACCCACCTCGCGCCTGGCCACACCATTGGGTATCTGGAACAAGAACCCCGCCTTGAACCGGGCAAAACCGTGCGCGAAATTGTCGAACAGGGCGTACAGGAACACGTTGACCTCATGAACGAATACAATGCGCTCAGCGCCAAATTTGCCGACCCCATGACCGACGAGGAAATGAATCGGCTCATTGAACAGCAGGGCGAACTTCAGGAAAAAATCGACGCAGAAAACATATGGGATCTCGATGCGCGCATCGAACAGGCTATGGATGCTCTGCGTTGTCCACCGGGAGATGCGCGTGTCGATCACCTTTCGGGTGGCGAATGCCGCCGCGTGGCACTTTGCAGACTGCTCCTTTCCAAACCCGATATTCTCTTGCTCGACGAGCCGACCAATCACCTCGACGCCGAAACCGTCGGCTGGCTCGAACAGCATTTGCAGCGTTATGCAGGCACCGTCATTGCCGTCACACACGACCGCTATTTCCTCGACAATGTCGCCGGATGGATACTCGAACTCGACCGCGGCAAAGGCATACCCTACAAAGGCAACTACTCGTCGTGGCTCGACCAAAAAGAAAAACGGCTGGCGAGTGAAGCAAACCGGGAAAGCCAGCGTCTGAAAACCCTTGTGCGAGAGCGCGAATGGATCAACATGAACCCACGCGGGCGACACGCCAAATCCAGAGCGAGGATTACCGCATATAATCAGTTGCTCGATCAGAGCGTGGAGAAAGAACGCGACCTCGAAATTTATATTCCGCCCGGTCCGCGCCTCGGCGATATTGTCATCGAAGCCCAGGAAGTTTCCAAAGGATATGGCGATACACTCCTCTTTGAAAACCTCTCCTTTTCCCTGCCACCCGGCGGCATTGTCGGCGTTATCGGACCCAATGGCGCGGGAAAAACCACCCTCTTTCGCCTCATCACCGGCGGAGAACAGCCCGACGCGGGAACATTCCGCATAGGCGACACGGTCAGCCTCGCCTATGTCGAACAAACCCGCGAAGTTCTCAATCCCAATCACAATGTGTGGCAGGCCATCTCAGATGGCGAAGATCTTATCACTCTGGGCAACCGAGAAATCAATTCGCGTGCCTATCTCGCACGCTTCAACTTTACTGGAGCCGACCAGCAAAAACCCGTTGGTCAACTCTCTGGCGGCGAACGCAACCGCGTTCACCTTGCGCGTATCCTCAAAGAAGGCGCCAATGTCATATTGCTGGACGAACCGACAAATGACCTCGACGTAAACACAATGCGCGCCCTGGAAGACGCCCTTGAAAACTTTGGCGGATGCGCCGTAATCATCTCACACGACCGCTGGTTCCTCGACCGCATTGCCACGCATATCCTCGCCTTTGAAGGAAATAGTGAAGTCATCTACTTTGACGGCAATTATTCGCAGTACGAAGCAGACCGCAGACGCCGCCTCGGCACCGACGCAGACCAACCCCATCGGATTAAATATCGACAATTTACGCGATAGAAGGGACACCCACCATGCAACGCATATACAAAACCACGCCCCAGGGCGAACTCGCCATTCACATCTTTGAACCCGACACCGACGAACAGACAGCCGCCGTTGTCTTCTTCTTTGGCGGTGGCTGGACGGGAGGCAACCCGCAACAATTTTTCCCCCATTGTCAGTATCTCGCAAAACGCGGAATGCTCGCGGCATCGGCTGAATACCGCATCAAAAGCAAACACAACACCTCGCCTTATGAATGTGTAGAAGATGGCAAATCAGCGGTTCGTTGGCTGCGGGCACATGCCAACGAACTCAACATCGATCCCAACCGCATCGCTGCGGGAGGTGGATCGGCTGGCGGCCACGTCGGTGCCTGTACAGGTACCGTCCCCGGTCAGGATGCGCCCGATGAAGATACGGCGGTATCTTCCCAACCCAACGCAATGGTACTCTTTAACCCCGTCGTCGATGTCGCTGGACTAAAACGCCTCGCCGAACGTTTTCCAAAAGACCCACTGGAAATCTCGCCTTTTCAACACATCTGTGCCAACCTGCCGCCCACTATAATTTTTCACGGCACGGATGACACAACCGTCCCTTATGAACAGGCCCAACGCTTCACAAAAGCCATGCGCGAAGCGGGCAATACCTGTGAACTCTGCGCGTATGAAGGCAAAGGACACGGCTTTTTTAACCACGGCCGCGGCGATGGATTAGACTACGAACGAACCGTCGCGCAAATGGACGACTTTCTCGTACAATTGGGATATCTGGATCCAAAATGACCCGCGACTACGACATCATCGTGATAGGTACTGGCCCCGGCGGAGAAGGCGCAGCGATGAAATCCGCCAAGGAAGGCAAGCGCGTTGCCGTCATAGACAATTTCAAAAATGTGGGCGGCAACAGCACGCACAGAGGCACAATACCGAGCAAAGCACTGCGCCACTATGTTCAGCAACTCATCGATACCAATGCACATAGCACAACGAATTTTCCCGAACTGCTCAACCGGGCCGCCGACCTCATCGGAGATCAGGTTGACCTTCGCACGGGCTATTACGAACGCAATGATGTCGATATTATCCTGGGCCGCGCATCTTTTGTCGATGAACACACCGTCGAAGTCGCCTTGCTCAACGGAGGGGCTGAGCGCTATACCGCCCAGGGATTTATTATCGCCACGGGGTCCCGCCCCTATCATCCACCCGATATCGACTTTTCTCATCCCCGGATTCGCGACAGCGACTCCATCCTGAACCTCAAAGAAACGCCGCGCATTATTACCATTTATGGCGCGGGAGTAATCGGCTGCGAATACGCATCCATATTCCGCGGCCTGCGCATAAAAGTCAATCTCATCAACAGCCGAAGCCAATTGCTCTCCTATCTCGACGACGAAATCATCGACGCCCTCAGTTATCATCTCAGCCAAAACGGGGTGCGTATCCGCCACAACGAAGAATACGACCGCGTTGAAGCCAACGACCGAGAAGCGCGCGTATTCCTGAAATCCAACAAACAAATTGTCAGCGATATTCTTCTCTGGGCGGAAGGCCGCACCGGAAACTCAGACAACATGGGACTGGAAAATATCGGAATCGAAACAGACGAACGCGGCTCCATTCTAATCAACGAAGCGTATCAGACACTCGCCCAACCCCACATTTATGCTGTTGGCGATGTCGTTGGGTTTCCCAGTCTGGCAAGTGCGGCTTACGATCAGGGACGGTTTGCCGCCACCCATCTCGTCTTTGGCGAATGCGAACAGCACCTCGTGGAAGACATACCCACGGGGATTTACACCATTCCCGAAATTAGCTCCATCGGATTTACCGAAAAAGAGCTGACAGCCCAAAAAGTTCCCTACGAAGTGGGCCACGCCTACTTTCGCCATATCGCGCGGGCACAGGTCACGGGAAGGCTAACCGGCATGCTCAAAATTATCTTTCATCGCGAAACCTTTGAAATTTTGGGCATCCACTGTTTTGGCTCTCAGGCATCTGAAATCATCCACATCGGACAAGCCATTATGGCGCAAGAAGGTAAAGCTAATACACTCATGTACTTCATCAACACCACCTTCAACTATCCCACAATGGCCGAAGCCTATCGCGTTGCCGCGCTCAATGGAATTAACAGAGTAAAATAAAAGTGCGTATTTACACAACTTGTCCTATATTTACGCCAACATTTAATTGCCCTCGCAGGGCGCACCTGTAACCTTTTTTTTGGAGACTCTCATGGCCGACCAGTTGCCACTCGATCAGATCCAGGTTGATCAACAAAACCTCTATCGAGAAGAATCCATCACCGATTTGCGCGTCGCCACAATTCGGCGCCTGATCCCCATCAACAC
>JAJEAX010000181.1 GCA_022822565.1 Candidatus Latescibacterota bacterium | reverse complement strand
CCAGCGACCAAGTCTCAGCCCAAAGAGATGTTGCCCGTGGGGCGAAAACCCGTGGTTCAGTATGTGGTTGAAGAGGTGGTTGAGCAAGGGTTAAAGAAGATACTCTTTGTGACGGGAAAAGACAAGCGCACGATAGAAGATCATTTTGATCGGGATCCGGAATTGCAGAATTATCTCTCGGAGAGCGATCACACACTCGATGAACTCGATTATGAAAAAGAAGGGGTTAAATTTTTTTATACGCGACAAATTATTCCCACCGGTCATATTACGCCCGGGGGTATAGGGGATGCCATTAGCAGGACTGAGGATTTTGTTGCAGGCGAGCCTTTTGTGGTTGCGTTTGGCGATACGATTATAAAGTCGGGCAATCATGCGGGTCTCGTGCGGCGGATGATCAAATCGCACCGCGAAAATGGGTCTAGTTGTACTATTGCGGTTGTGGAAGTGCCCCAGGGCGAAGAAAATCAGTACGGTATTGTCGAGCCTGTGAATGGCGAGCCTGAAGACGATTTTGCAATCGCACATATTGTGGAGAAGCCCGCACCGGAAAACGCACCGAGCAATCTCGGTGTGGCCGCGCGTTATGTTTTTAATCCCGAAATTTTTACCGCTCTCAAACGCACATCTCCCAGTTACAGAGGCAAACTCGAGCTGACAGATGCGATTTCGACGCTTATTAAAATGGGGCACCCTGTCCGCTGTATCAAGTTGTATCCCGAAGAATTGCGCTATGATATCGGCGATTTTGAATCGTATTTTAAATCTTTCATCGATTTTACCCTCTTTGATCAGCGCTATGGATACCTTCTTCGCCAATACCTGCAAAAGCGCTTGAGACAATTCTAATGACCCATGCGTTTTTTTCCACTGCCCCAGGGCGCTGTGGCATTATTGGCAATCCCACCGATATGTACGGCGGTAGCGTTATTTCGTGTTCAACGCAGGAACGTGCCGCGGTTTTGATTGAGCCGTCCGATGTGCTCAGTTTTGAGGTTGCCGGGCAGCGTTTTGAAGTGCATCGCCCCGAAGATCTGTATCCGAATGGCGACTATTTTGATGTGGCCAGGGCTATTGTCCATTTTCTGGATCTCGGTGGTGCGAAATTTTCTCTGCGCTGGGCGTGCAATGTGCCTTTTTCGGCCGGGCTTTCCAGTTCGTCGGCTATGAGTGTATCTATTCTCAACGCGATTTTTGCATTTCTGGGACGCGATGAGCATCCGTTTTTTTGCGCTGAGATGGCGCGGCATATTGAATTGAACTATATGGCGTTATGCGGGTATCAAGATGCGTATATGTGCATGTTTGGCGGTTTGAATTATATGGATTTTAATGGCAAGCAGTTTTATCGCGCTTTTGGCGATGAACCTTATGCGACTGTTGAGCCGCTCCACGAGTACGTTGGGGATTATCCCTTTGTGCTGGGGCACACGGGTGTCCAGCGTTCGTCTGGTACAGTTCATCTGCCGATTCGAGAACGCTGGTTAGAGGGCGATAGAGAGGTCAGGCGTTGCTATTTGCGGATTGCCCATCTGGCGCGTATGGGCAAACGCGCGATTCTCGCCAAAGATTGGGCGCATCTGGGCGCGCTGATGATAGAGAACCACGAGATTCAGCGCGATCTGGGCGGGTCGGGTCCGGAAAATGAGCGGCTGATTCAGGCTGCATTGGAGGGCGGCGCACTGGGCGCAAAGCTCGCTGGCGCGGGGGGTGGCGGTACGATTATCGCGCTTGCATGCGATACAAAACCCGTTGTCGAGGCTATGAATCAGGCTGGTGCCAGTCGCATTTTGTATCCCAAACCCCGTCCCGGTGCGACTGTTATTCCGCTTGAAAACGCAGCGGACCGAGGGCGAGCCGAACGAGAACTCGTCCAGCGAAGTGAGCAGGCGGATATTGCATAGTTATGTCTTCTAAAAACAATTTTCGCATCCTTTTTCTCGCGCGTCGCTATCCGCCCAGCGTGGGCGGTATTCAGACGCATTGTTATAATCTCTATCATCGTTTGATTGAGATGTGTTCGGTCAAGCTGGTGGCACTGGGCAGAGATTCGCTTTTGCATCTGATCTGGTTCGTGCCTTATGCGTTTCTGGTATCTTTTTTTTGTGTTATTTTCAGGCGGGTTGATGCGATTTATTTTAGCGATGGCGTGATTTGTTCTATTGCGCCATTTCTGAGGTTGTTCACGCGCATGCGTTTTGTGGTGACTATTTACGGTTTGGAGATGACGTTTTCCAATCCGATATTTAGCCGTATGATGCGCTTTGGTGTTTCGTTTTGTGACAGGGTGGCTGTTATCAGTCAAATTACCAGGGCAGTTAGTATTCAGGCGGGTGTGCCCGTTGAAAAAATTGATATTATTTATCTCGGTATCGATCCGCCCAGTATTCATAGGGCGCAGCGCGAGGCTCTCAAGGCGCGATTTGAAGCCGAACACGGTGTTCAATTTGGACGGGACAAAGTTGTTCTGAATTTCGGCAGACAAGTGCCCCGAAAAGGCGTGGCCAAATTTTTGGAATGCGGCGTGCCGTTGCTCGATCGAGATATCAAACTGATCGTTAGCGGTTCGGGACCAGATGCCGAGCGCATTCGCGAGATTTGGGAAGAAAATGGTCTTCAAGACCGGGTGTTGTTACTTTATCTGAGCGATGAAGAGTTGGGGTTTATCAGAGGAGAAGCCGATCTTTTTATTATGCCCAATGTGCCCTATCCCAACGATGTGGAGGGGTTTGGCATTACCCATCTCGAATGTATGCACGATGGCACGCCTGTTGTTGCTTTTGCAGTGGATGCGCTTACGGAGAGTGTGAGCAAGGGCGGTTATTTGATCCCGCCTAATGATTACCAGGCGTTTGTCGATCAGATTCACGCATTTTTTCAATTGTCTGTAACAGAGCGCGAGGAAATAGAACGCGAAGCCCGCGATTATGTGCGTTCTGAGTTTACCTGGGATAAGACTGCTGCAGAATATTTCGATCTTTTTGTGAGGTGAAAGGAATTTTTTATGACAGGTGCTGATGTTCTTATTCAAAGTTTGAAAGCGCAGGGTGTTGATACGCTTACGGGTATGCCTGGGAATCAGAATATTCATCTGTACGATGCGGTGCTGCGCGCTGGCGGGATTCGCCATTTGCTCATCCGTCACGAACAGGGTGCGACTCTGATTGCGAATGGGTATGCGCGTGCGTCTGGGCGCGTTGGTGTCGCGCTTACTGTTCCTGGTCCCGGTTCGACAAATGCTTCTACGGGTCTGGTGGATGCCCATACGGATTGCGTTCCCGTGCTGTTGATTACCGGGGGGACAGAGGTGGCTTTTGACGGACGGGATCGCGCCAAGTGTTTTCACGGTTTGGATCAGGAGACTTTTTTTAAGTCGATTACGCACTTTTTTGCGCGTCCCAAATCTATTGATGAAATTCCCGATGCGGTCGTTGGTGCGTTCAAAGCATTGCGCGCGCCGCGTCCCGGTCCTGCGGTTATTGAATTGCCGACTGATGTGGCTGCAGAGGAGGGTATGGCGGATATTCCACCTGTGGTTGAAGGGGATCGCCTTTGTCCCGATGGCGCGGATATTGACCGCGTGGCTCGGGTGCTTCGCACGGCGAAACGTCCGGCTATTCTGGCGGGCAGTGCGGTTATTCACGCCAATGCTACCGATGCGCTCCGTTCTCTTGCAGAGGGTCTCAATATTCCGGTTGTTTATTCCCGTTTGGGAAAGGGGGTTATGCCAGATGGTCATCCTCTGACTGTGGGGCATTGTTCTGCCCAGGCAGGTAAGACTGTTCTCGGTCGTGCGGATTTGTTGCTCGGTATTGGCTGTCGCTTTACGCAGATCGATACGCGGAGTTGGTCGCTTCCTCTGCCGGATCTCAAGGTTCAACTCGATCCCGATCCTCGAGAGCTTGGGCGCGAGTATCCGATTGAGGCGGGTGCCGCGGGCGATCTGGCGCTGTCGATTTCCCAACTCGCCGAGGTAGCAGGTGGTTATGCGGCTGATTGGGGCGATTTTATTGATCGCACGCGGGCCGAGGCCGCGTCCAATCGCGCGCCGGTGCCGATTATGGGCGTTACGCGTAAGTCGCTTCCAGAGGATGCGATTATTGTGGTGGATGTTACGTCTATTGGGTATCGCGCGTTTGACGAGTATCCGATTGCTATTCCGCGTACGTTTCTCTATCCCAGTCATTCGGTTACGCTGGGTTTTGCGGTTCCCGCTGCTATTGGCGCAAAGCTCGCGTGTCCAGATCAGCAGGTTGTCGCGTTTTGTGGCGATGGCGGGTTTCAGATGACGGCGAGCGAACTCGCTACTGCGGCCGAACACGGTGTTGGGACGGTTTCGGTTGTTTCCAATGATGGCAGTCTTTCGGCGATTCGCGGCGCTCAGGCCAGGGCTTTTGATGGTCGGGTGATCGATACGGATATGAAGACGCCTCGTCTTGCAGATCTCGCGCGGTCTCTGGGTGCAAGGGGTATTCGCGTGGATGATCCAGACCGTTTTGAAGCGGTTTTTGCGGATACGCTGGGTTTGGAAGGTCCTACTGTGATTGAGGTGATGATGCAGGAACAGCGCGATTATCTCATCAGCCGCGTGCCGTGGCTTTACCCGGATTAGATCAGGATGGATAAGATAAAACCATATATCGATCAGATAAAGCCGTATATCTATGGGATAAGGCCCTATCTTTCCCGTATGGCGATCTATTGTGCGATTTGCGCGGTGGGGTATTTGACCATTGCTGTTGCGGTGATTTATGGGTACAAAGATGGCTTGCCGTCTTTTGATAAGTTAGAGGATGTGGATCCCGCACAGACGACTAATATTTTTTCCCGAGATGGCGTGGAGTTGAAGAAGTTCTGGGTGCAGAGGCGCGATCCCATCGCGTTTGAGCAATTGCCAGATACGGTGATAGATGCCTTGATTGTCACAGAAGATCAGCGTTTTTGGGGGCACTGGGGTGTGAGTGTTCCCGATATTATTCGCGTGGTGTTCCGCAATGTTTATACGTCGGGTACCTTAAAGGGACACGGTGCGAGTACGCTGACGCAACAACTGGCGCGCAATATTTTTCTGACGCTGGATCCAACGTGGACACGCAAAATTCAGGAGCAGTTGACTGCCGTGCTTTTGGAGCGCACCTATACCAAGCGCGAGATTATTACGATGTATTTTAATCAGATGTATTTCGGCAATAGTGCTTATGGTATTCAGACTGCTGCGCGTCGTTTTTTTGGGAAGAATGTCGAAAGTTTGACGCTGGATGAGGGGGCGTTGTTGGTCGGGCTTTTGAAGGGTCCGACGCCCTATTCGCCGATTTACCATCCCGAGCGGTCGCTGGATAGGCGCAATAATGTGGTGTTGTACAATTTGCGGGGGTCGGGCAAGATTACGGCGGCAGAATACGATTCGACTGCCCAGCGTCCAATTGTTTTGAAGGCGGTTCGAGAGGAGACGGGAGAAGCACCTTATTTTACAGAGGATATCCGCAAGTATTTGGAGCATACTTATGGTCTGAGTGTGCTTTACGATGGCGCGACTGTTACGACGACGCTGGATAGTCGGTTGCAGGAGATTGCAGAGGATGTGGTGTCGCAAAAATTGATGGAGCTAAAAGAGCGCGTGGCTGCCAAATGGAAGCGCGATCCCCCGGGGGCGGCATTTTTTGCGAAGATTAAGACGCATCAGGATACGCTGGCCAATCTGGTGTTGCAGGGGGCACTGGTGGCGCTGGATCCGCATACGGGACATGTTTTGGCACTGGTGGGTGGGCGCGATTTTGAAGAGAGTAAGTTCAACCGTGCAACGCAGGCTATGCGTCAGCCTGGGTCTGCTTTTAAGCCTTTTATTTATACGGCTGCGGTTGATAAGGGCCATACGGCGACCTGGCGGTTGCCCGATACGGCTGTGTCGATTAAGATGTACGATGGGACGTATTGGCAGCCGGAGAATTACGACCGAAAATTTTTGGGGTGGATGACGATGCGCGAGGGGCTTGCCGGTTCTCGCAATGTGGTGACGACTCAGGTGTTGCAAGCGGTGGGTCCGAAGACGGCAGTGGATTACGCGATGAAGATGGGCATTGATTCGCAGATTCAACCGGTTTTGTCTTTGGGGATGGGGACGAGTGAGGTCAAGTTGTTGGAATTGGTGTCGGCTTATGGGACGCTGGCGAATAAGGGTATTCGCGTGACGCCGATGTCGATTTTGAAGATTGAGGATAAGAATGGGAATGTGCTCGAGGAGAATGTGCAGGGGCGCGAACGGGTTGTGTTGAGTGAGGAGACTGCGGCTGTGACTGTGAATCTGATGCAGTCGATTCTGGATATGCGGGCGGGTGAAAATTACGCGGTTTTGACGGGTACGGGGCGAAGTGCGCGTACGGCTTATGGATTTCGTCGTCCGGCCGCGGGGAAGACGGGTACGACGCAGGAGTATGCCGATGCGTGGTTTATCGGGTTTACGCCGCAGATTGTGTGTGGGGTTTGGGTGGGGTTTGATTCCAAGGTGTCGATGGGGAGCCGAATGTCGGGTGCGGCTGTGGCGTTGCCGATTTGGGCGGAGTTTATGCAGCGTGCCCATGCCATGCTGAGGCTGCCGGTTGAAAATTTTGTGTTGCCGGA
>JAJEAX010000070.1 GCA_022822565.1 Candidatus Latescibacterota bacterium | reverse complement strand
ATGGTCTGGATATAGCGGTCTGCTTCGGCGCCGATTTCCTGAATTTGTTGCGATGTGAGCGGCACTTTTGCTTCTGAGCCATCGTCACTGGCATCGACTACGCCGTCGCCGTTGGTGTCTTTGGTGTGCTGGGTGAAATAGAGATCGGATGCGACAAATTGTGAGTTGGGGAAGTAGATGATCCGGTTGATCCCCGCATTGCCTCCCGACTGCCACTGGTGATTGTACGCGACCTGAAAGGAGAAGTTCTGGCTGAAGTCCTTTCGCAGACTCAGTTCAAACCCGCGATTGTCCGTAAAAACATAGCCCAGCGGTGTGTTGCGCCCCCTTTGACTTTTGCGACTGGGATCTCGCCACAGGGCATTGCCAAATCGAACCTGACCATCTACGCTTTGCTGATAAGTCGTGAAGCTCAGGACATAGTCCTGGTAGAAGTTCCAGTCTGTGCCCACCTCAAAATTGGTGGAGCGTTTGTAGTCTAGGTGGGGATTGCCCGTGGTAGCTGGCTGGTTGTTTTTGTTCAGCCATTCGGTATCGTCGATCTGTCCATTGTTGTTGAAGTCTTCGGGAGGGGCAACGCCGCGCCATTCATAGGAATAGAGGTGCCAGAATCCGGGCATCTGGTGAAAGATACCGTAGGAAAATCGAATGATGGCACTGGCTGTAATAGGGTGTGAAACGCCCAGGCGAGGACTCCAGGCAGATTTGGTCGATACAGAGGTGCGCGGCATAAATTTGCGCTGCCGGGACCACGAGTTGGTCATAGGTGCTCCGCTCCAAGCATTGTTGGCAATTGGCGAGTAAAAATCGCCATTGTGGTCGTGTCTGTCATAGCGGATGCCCAGGTTGACGATGATGCCTTCAAATTCCATTTTGTCCTGGAGGTAAAAGGCAGATTGGATGGGGTGAATGGGGTCGCCCATTTCGTAGGGCACACCCGCGAGTTGATAGCGCGATTTGCCCGCCTGCGGCCAGTTGATCTGGTTCCACCAGTAGGTGTGTCGCGTCAGATCAATGCCGGTTTTGATAAAGTGGTTCTTGTTGATCTGACTGGAATAATCGAGTTTGAAGTTGAGGCGGGCGCGATGGTCGTTGATCCAGATGGAGACCCGCCTTGGGCCAATGGTGAATACCCCATCCTGATCTTTTCTGAGCGGTTCTGTAATGCCACCGCCAAATTGGCTGGTGACACCCGGCACATTGGTCGTGTCCGTGGCGTCGCGGTAATAGGATAGCCGGGCTTCGTAAAAGGTTTTGTTGCTCAGGGTGTGTGTGAGGGAGACGTATGCCAGGTCGTGTTTGACGTTGGCGATGCCTGCACCGGCTTCGTTTGCTGGAAGAAAGATATCAATGCCCTGAAGTTCTCGACCAACGGTGCGTTTGACCCCCTGCACCCAGCTTTCGCCCTCGCCGACCTGATAGGCTTCGTGGCGGGCGTAAATCCCACCGACTTTAACCTTTATGTTGGATTGTACGTCCCATCCCAGCTTGTAGGTGCCTTTGATATTGTAGGGCGATTCGATCCAGCGGGCGGTTTGTGGAGATGTTGAGACGGCCTGATGAAAGATGCCGCGTTTGGTGGGGCCTGGAAAATGTGAGGCTTGCCCTTCGTGCTGTGCTGTGACAAAAAAGGAGGCATTGCCCAGCAGTGGACCCGAGACTGAGCCATCGACTTCATAGCCATGAATGCCGGTGTAGTCCGTGCGCTCATGGGCCAGGCGAGTGATGTCGTCGCCGGTTCCCATCTGGCGGTCTGGGCCGGGATCTGTGTATGTTTCATTTTCCCATGCGGCGTCGCCCCATTTCATTCTGCCTTTGTGGATGGGGCTGTCATAGACATTGCCGCCCCAGTGTTTTTTTCCCGGTGGAATATAGGTGAGGCGGCCCTTGCCGTGAAAACTTTTGCCGCCTTCGCGGGTGATGATGTGAATGGCGCCGGATGTGGCATTGCCGTATTCGGCTTCCATCCCACCGGTGATGACGGTAATTTCTTGCACGGCATCGCTGTTGACCCCGACAAACTGGACATCGCCCCGGGCAGTACCCGCATCCATTACAACGCCATCCACATAGACGAGTGTTTCCGTGGTGCCGCGGTTGCCCTGATAGCTACCGCGAATGGCGGGTTCGTTGTTGTCGAGAGAGACACCAGCCTGAAGGCTCATGAGTTCAGAGGTGTTTGCCACTGTAGATAGACGATCAATCGCATCGCCGCCCATGATGTATTTGCTTGTGGTTTTGTCTTTTTCTACGGGCGGGCGTTCGGCCACGACTGTGAGCTCGGCCAATTCGACTGTGGTTTCTTTGAGTTCAAAGTTGAGAGGCGTGGTGAAATCCGTTTTGACCGATACATCGCTCTGGGTCTGATTGGTATATCCGATAAGCGAGGCTGTGAGTGTGTATCTTCCCGGCAGGATATTGATGATAAAATAGCTACCATCGGCATCTGCCACCGCACCGAGTCGCGTGCCTTCTACGATTACATTAGCACCGGGAAGCGGATTGCCCTGATCGTCTTTGATGATACCGGCGATTTTACCCGTGGTGCCTGCCTGAAGGTGAGAGGCAAAACACAGAAGTATGAAAAGCATAACGATTCGTTTCATTCGCGGCTCTCCTTAATTTAAGTTGAATTTGATACCTGCACCGATATCAATGAGGTTGAAGGGATATGTTTTTTCTATGCCCCAAACAAGGAAAGGGCGCAACTCTCCCATCACAATATTATAGCGGACGCGCACATCTAACGCGGCTTTGTCTCCCATACCGATTTGAACCCCGCCGCCAAAGCTGGCACTAAAGGCCGTACGCGTGTCGTTGATGGGTTCCAGGAGGATGGTTGGGTCGGGGGGCGCACCGGCACCCGAAGGTGTTTGACCCGCAAAGATCAGACCGCTGACTTTGCTGGAATAATCGTGAAGGCCCGCGCCAAATGTGAGATAGAGCGTTGTGCCCTGGCCAAACCCCTGTTCTCGCAATGCAAATAGCCAGTTGGCATTGATGCTGTTAATGGTCATGTTGGCTTCGGCTTGTGGGCTGGTGTACTCTTTACCGTCGCTGAAACTGAAGGTGCGTGTTTCAAGGCTGCCATTGTTAAAGCGGGCATGGTGAAATTCTACTTCGACCATCTTGCGCTTGTGATAAATATAATGCGCTGTGCCTCCAAATTTTCTACCGCTATCGTACATATCTTTAAAGTTGAAGATGGGAATGTAGAAATTGAAAAAGCCGCCAGCGCCAAAAGCACTGTCTTGTGCTGTTGCCTGTGTATTTGGCAACAGCATGAGAATGCATAAAATCGAGAATACATTTTTCATTGGACCTCCTTATATGATAAAATTTATGTAAAAAATACAATAGTTTACTTTGACATATTAACGGATTTAATTTGTGAATGCAAGCGAAATGCATTTGTCCTGTAATTACGAAAAAAAAGAACGGCAAATTGTTGTTGAAACGTTGCCGTTCTTTCCTTTGTAAATGATTATATTTTGGGGTTGTTATCACGCTTTGCGATAAACTGTTTTGCCTCCCACAATTGTCTCCATTACATCAATATCCTTTATAGCGAATATGTCTCCTACGAATGGATCTGATTCTAAAACCACAAAGTCCGCCAGCTTGCCTATCTCGATTGACCCTTTCGCATCTTCTTCAAAATTTTGCCAGGCGGCGTCAATTGTGATTGCCCGCAATGCCAGTTCCAATCCGATGCGCTGTGCTTCGCCCATGCACTGCCCACTGCGCGAGAGACGGTTCACTGCCGACCAGACGGAAAAGAGCGATTTGGTCGGCGTTACTGGCGAGTCGTTGTGGATGGTAAAGCGAATCCCACGATCGGACGCCGATTTTAATGGGCTGATTCGATGCGCCCGCTCTGGTCCCAAAAAAATCGCTTCGTGGCGGTCGCCCCAGTAATAGGTGTGCTGTACAAAAAAAGAGGGGGTCACGCCCAGTGTCTGCATTTTATCGAGTTGATCTTCTCTGACTGTTTGACAGTGCTCTATGCGATGCCGCGTATCTGTGCGGGGCGTTTTTTGTTGTGCCTGTTCATAAGCCGATAAAATGTCGTCAATCGCCGCGTCTCCATTGCCGTGTATCGCAATTTGCTTGCCCGCCCGATGGGCTTCATCCACCATCTCGACCAATGCTTCTCGGCTTCGCATCGGATAGCCGCGATACTGGGTATCGCCCATAAATGGCTCGTGATAGGGTTTGCTCAGATAACCCGTATAGCCCTGGATTGATCCATCCTGAAACATTTTTACTGCGCCCAATCGCAAACGGTCCGTTCCAAAACCCGTTTTCAATCCACTGGTCTCCAGAATTGACGGTTGTCCCGGCTTGCTTTTTCCGGTCATGCAAACTACGCGTGAGGGTAGTTTGCCGCTGTCAATGGCTGTTTGCAGTCGCGCAATGTCGCGGCGGTTGCAGCCAGCGATTACGATTGAGGTTACGCCTTCACGGACATATTCATCTACCGCGATCTCCAATCCCTCAAACCACTGGGCTTCGTTCAATGGGGGGATCAGATTTCTCACCGGACGCATTGCGGTCTCTTCCAAAACGCCATCTGGCTCACCCGTGATGAGGTCCTTGCGAATCACGCCGCCCGTTGGATTGGGGGTATCGGAATGGACTCCAGCGCGTTCCAATGCGCGTGTATTTGCCGATGCAAAATGGCCCGAGGTGTGGACAATGCAAATCGGGTGGTTCTGCGAAGCTCGATCCAGGTCTGCTCGTGTCGGATGTCGTTTTTCTTTCATCAGGGTATCGTCGTAGCCTCTGCCCAATACCCACTGGCCTTCTGGTACGTCTTTGGCGCGTTCTGCCAATAACTGCACAATATCATCGATTTTTTCCATGGGTCCCATCGGCGGAGAATTGCAATTTACCGAAGAAACAGCTACGAGTCCTGTGCTTGGGAAGTGTCCGTGTGTATCGTAAAACCCGGGTAGCATGGTTTTTCCTGCCAGATCGGTGCGCTCGGTGTCGGGTCCAGCAAGGTCCATAATCTCCTGATCAGATCCCACAGCGCATATAGCTCCATTTAGTACGGCAACCGCAGTCCCGCTGCAGTCGGCCATGGTGATCAGGTTGCCATTGTAAAATATCCTGTCTGGCTGCAGGTTGTGAGTTGCTTGCATTATATTCTCCTCGAGTGCTACTCTTCCTCGTTTAAGGGCGGGTCGTCTGTTGTTCGCTCTCTGAAATTTTCAATTCGGTGGAATGTCAAATAATTTGCATCATGCCCGTTGTGCGCGCCTCCCAGACCATCGCGGTATGCTGTGCGCGATGCCACGATGATATCGGTTCCTTCAAATTGCCAGTCAACGTATTGAAATGCGTGTTTTTCTGGATCGGGATGGTGCAGGATCACGGATTCGATTCGCCAGGTTTGTAGATTGGCAGATGATGTCAAGACCAGTGTGTTTCGTTTTGCTGGCGGATCGGTTTGTTTGCATCCCAGAGACCAATAGCGCTGTGTTTGATTGTCAAATCGAATTGTGAATTTGACACCGCCACCCGGAAAATCGATCAGGTCTTTATCCCGGTCGTGCGTCAGTGTTTTGCCATCTTCTGAGATGTGCAAAATAGCCGCTTTATCGCTTTCCGCCTGTATCTCGTCGGGAGATACATTTCTCATGTTTGAGCGCAAGATGTTGACCAGTTTATTATCAGGTGTGATCACGATGTTGCCTTCAATCCACTGCGAACTTGACCAGAGGTGTTGATACGCTTCGCTAAATCGCCAATTTTTAGCCTGGAGCAAGTCTGCATCTTCGGGTACGGAAAGAACCTGCGCTTTCCACTCCTCCCGCGGACCATGGGCCAATTCATAAGCGCGCCAGAGATATCCATTGTGGGCGACGACGGGCATTGGGGCGCAGTGATAGCGATCCTCAGTAGAGATTTGTCCGGTGTGTTTGTCTTTTGGCACTGTCCATGTTTCACCTCCGTCTGTCGATCGCCGAATTACGGCATAGCCATATTCGCGGCTTGTGCCCAGTAGATAGAGGTCGCCTTTGTGTAAAAACAGATTGGACCACCACTGACCGATCATTTCGGATATTTGAGTCCAGGTTTCCCCTTTGTCGCGCGAACGAAATACAGCCATGCGATCGTAATTTGTGCCCGGTCCAAAAAAATCATGTGATGTTATGTAGTCGCCGTTGGGCATAATGACGATGCTCGGGCTACCTACGTATTGTTTTGTGCTGGCGGGTATGTGATCAATCACGACGCCAGGTACTTTTGAGTGGTCGGGTTTTAAAGACAAGTTTACCTCCTTAGCGAATCAACGAATCAAGTAATGTACATGAAAGCTGTCATTGCGGCAGGGTCCCCTGCTTAAAGCATGCAGGGGCATGCTTAGCCGCAATCCAGAGGTTTTGGGGGTAGGGCGGGGTTCGTCTATGAACTGGTCTGGGAAACGACCAGTTTTACACCGCCCGTCTATTCGTCCATCCGATTATGGCTGACTTGAACGCCAGCGGTTTCGTCTATGGATAATGCATCTTCTGTGCCATTTCCGATTCGGTTGTTGCTCAACAAATTGCCGGTGCCTATGCCGTTCCAGCGAATCGTTGAAACGGTTTCTTTCTGTTTTCGTTTCTCCAGCAGGGTACATCCGGTGACGCTGATGTCGTCGGAGTCGGTTACGTATATTGCCCCTGGATAGCCGTCCAATATCTGGCAACCGTTTACGGTGAGTCGGGCGCAGCGGATGATTTCCAACAGGCCTTGGCGATCATCCGCGTTTTCATCTCGTCCGCTTTGGAATTCGTGAAGCGTTGATCCGCTCAAGATACTATCTGTGCTGTTTATAAATTGAATGCCAGTGCGGCGCGAGGGACCGTAATCGGGATTGTGGTCAAAGCTGTTGCTGCCGACTACGATATTTTGCGCGTGTTCTACCAGGAGGTTTCGGTTGAATCCGTTGTAGATCGCGTTTCCCGAGATGGCGACACCTCTGGCTGCAATGAGGTGGATGTTGTTTTCCTGCGAGCCGATCAAATTGCCCGCGATGGTGAACAGGCCTACCTTGTTATTCGTTTGAGGAGAGTGGCCGATCATCAAGATATTCGCGCCTCCAGGCGATGACTTTGCCTGGATGGTGTTGCCCGATATGGTGCCTTCGCGGACGGTGGCGGATCCGTCGCTGGTGTCGATCCAGATATCTGCAGATCGATCCGCTTCTTCGTCGTAGTTGTATTCGATGTCGTTGCCGGTGATTTGCAAGTTGCGGATTTGCGATCCGATGATTTTGATGCCTCCGCGTTTGCAATAGCTTATGTGGGAACCAGTTACGATGATCTGGTGGAGATCTACATGATCGAGGAAGATGCCTGTGCCGTTGTTATCGTGTATATGACAGTGGGAAATAAGGACGTTTCGGGCGCGGTCATGTATGCGGATGGCGTGGTTTAGCTTTCGCAAGAGTACACCTTCAAAGGTCGCCTGCATGGTGCCTGTCAGCAAGAATCCATCAGCTTCGGGATGGTTGCCTTCGACCTCCAAATTTGAGATTGTGGGCATTCTTTCGTGGGTCCAGATGCGAGGTTCAAAGGTTTTGGGATCGGCTGAGCGCTCATGTGTGCCTGTGATTTGAAATGCGGGCCCTGCACCATCCATGAGGATTTTTGCCGCGCCTCCTGATCCATCTATGCTTACTCGCCCACTGTCGGCTAATTCTATGTTGATAGTACGCGTGATGAGATAGTCGCCTTTTGGAAATTGCAGCGTTCCGTCTCCTTTT
>JAJEAX010000203.1 GCA_022822565.1 Candidatus Latescibacterota bacterium | reverse complement strand
AGCGCCACGGCCTCGGGCAGCGTCGGCTCCGAAGCCCTCGCCTCATCAAACCACATATCAAACTGAACAAAAGGATCTGGATTCATTTTTTTCCCTGAGTGATTTAAGCAAATAAACGCGCGTCTCTCGCCAGTTACTCTGCCCGCCATTGGCATCAGTATAAACACCCCGAGCCAAATACGGTTCCCATCCCGCATCTTTGTACCCGCGGTGCGCGTACAAATTCAGCGCCGGTTGATTCTTCACGTAAACGCACAGACCAATATTCTCATAGCCCCGCTGAAAAGTAATCCGCTCACACACATCTAACAACCGCGACGCAATGCCCATCCGCCGATAATCTGGATGCACAAAAAGCGACGACGCTTCGGGCCATGGTCGCACCTGAGGCGGTACGCCAGAAGCATCGCCGCCTTCCCAATTGAGCAACACCTGAGCCACAGGCCAATTACCCCGCCATGCCACGAAAAAAATGAGCCTGCCGGATTCCTGTAGCATAAACCGCCGCCGCTGTGTTTCTTTCCGACTAAACGGCAAATACTGAAGCCGAGACACCTCAGGCGATTTAAGAGAGCGAATATCAATATCCATAAAGCTAAAGTATAGCGAACACCGCCCCAATACGCAAGACACCGCGACGTAGATGTCGCAGTCCGAAACCAGATTTCTCCGTATTTGGCTTGTTTTATTTGGTTATCTCTCTTTATATTTGTTAGACAACCGATCCGGTTCATGGCCACTATGGACGGCTAAGACCCGCAAGAATGGTTGAGAAAAAGAAGTTCCTCACCTCATGGAGAAAAAACGTGAACCGAACCGATCTGATAGAGATAATCAGAAACGGCGAGAATTACGAGATCAAGCCCGTGCTCGATATGGGATTGGATAGCCTCGATATAGACCGGCTCAACAACTACTTCCGCGTTCTGTTAAAACGCGATGCGCCGTCTGTCAACGATCGCGAATCGTGGCGTCGGCTTCTCTTGAACACGGGCCTTCTCGTCGAAGCAGGGGGAATCACTGCCGCCACCGTCGCCGGGTTGTTGCTATTCGGCGAAAACCCGAATTACCGCGTGCCGCAGGCCGGCATCACGGCGACCGCCTTTCCTCGCAATGGGAAGGAATACGATACCGTTGACGAAGAAGTAATACGAGGTCCTCTCGTTTCGATCATGTCAGAACGCGGGCGCGCCGAGGAGAAAGGCGTCATTGACCGGGCCGTGGACTTCGCCAACCGCAACCTGCACACCATCGCCTGGCTCGAAGGCGGACGTCGTATCCGAAAAAAGGCACTACCCCTGGAGGCTGTTCGGGAATCAATAGTCAACGCCGTTGTTCACAGGGACTACACGCTCGTTGGTACAGACGTCGAAGTTTCTATGTATCGTGATCGCCTCGAAGTCATCTCGCCAGGGCGGCTACCCAATAGCGTCACAGTAGAAAAAATGCGCGAGGGCGTTCTGCGCGTATCCAGAAACGAACTCGTGAAGGACGTGTTGCGCGATTATGGTTATGTGGAACATCTCGGCATGGGCGTACGCAACCGAATCATCGGATCCATGCGCGACCACAACGGCACCGAGCCAGACCTGATCGAAGAGGACCACCGCTTCACCGTGCGACTGTGGAAGGACCCAGAGGACACACCGTCTTATTAGGGCGGTATTCAGGTTTGTTATGAACCACCTCATCTTAATCAAACACGCCCTGCCTCAAATTGACAAAACAAAATCCGCCCCGGACTGGCACCTATCGGACAGCGGACGCGCAAGCTGCACCTCGCTCGCCGAGGCATTGCGCCCCTATAAACCAGACCTCATCATCACAAGCGCAGAACCCAAAGCCCACGAAACGGGTCAACTCGTCGCCGGCACCCTTCAAATCCCCTACTCGTCAGCACCCAACCTTTACGAACACGACCGCAAAGGCGTCCCCTTTATCCCCCAGGAAACATGGCACACCACAGTAAAAACCTTCTTTGCACGCCCCAACGACCTGATCTTTGGCAATGAAACCGCAGATCAGGCCCGCCTGCGATTCACCCGAGCCGTTGAAAAAGCAGTACAAACACACCCGCACAAAACCATCGCCATCGCCACCCACGGCACCGTCATCTCTTTATTCACCGCACAAAAAACCCGGACAAATGGCTTCGATCTCTGGCAACAATTGGACCTCCCATCTTATGTGGTATTCGACCTGCCGGAATACAACTTGAACACCATTGTAGCACAAATATTCTGAGGGTTAAAATCTGACCGTCAAAATCTGACCGTCAAAATTAGAGGGTCTAAACCGAATTTTCCCGTATTTGTGGTGAAGTTTACGCTTGTCTCGACGAATAAGGAAAGATATAATGGCTAAACCACACAGGAGGATGAAACTATGATACTAAATACATCAACAGTAACGATTGATGAAAGTGGTCTATCTATAAGCAAAATAGACAATATTGTTACTGTCGGAGGATCACTGCAGAACCACCATGCTAAAAAGGTTAAAGTCATATTTTCCGCTGTCGTATTCTTAGCGGATGTGCGTATAGCCGATAAGGGTGACAGAAATTTTTCTTTTGGCAGAAACGATATTCTTCATGAATTTTACCTTTCAGAAGAACTCGATGCACAAGAGCATAAATCATTTGAATCTATCCCTTATGAAATTACTGAATCGGACGCCGACAACGCCATGCTTGCGTATTATACCACGGTGCTTGCGGTCTCTGAGGTATGAAAAGGGAATTAGAGGATTCCGTCATGATACGAACGCAATGGTTACTCTTGATCTACACTGCAATCTCTCTAAACAGTATCTTTGCAGAAGAACACGCGAAGAACGCACCATCCTCCCTAACCTCCCAGTTGGCGATTCCCGATTCCACTCAAATTCAGGTACTTGAAACAACCGATGGATCGACAAATATCGGACGCATTGTGGAGATTGGTACTGAAAAGATCGCATTTAAGACGAACCTGGGCACTATCCACATTCCCATTTCAAAAATCAAACACATTGAAACAGTGTCTGCCGACTTAATACGAAAGGGAGAATTCTGGTTTCCAAATCCCAATATAACACGCCTATTTTTTGCACCTACGGCGCGTATGCTGAAACAGGGCAAAGGTTATTTTGCGGATTATTATCTCTTTTTTCCGGGCTTTGCTTATGGGATCACAGATCGCTTTACTCTGGGAGGTGGACTCTCCATCTTTCCCGGCGTGGATATGAATGATCAATTATTTTTTGTCGCACCAAAATTCGGCTTAATACAGGAAAATACTTTCTCTTTGGCCCTGGGCACACTTCTCGTGCGTATTCCGAGATATGAGGATGAGGGCTTTCAAGAAGATGACCCTGAAGTCGCGGGCATATTATATGGTGTAACAACATTTGGGCAACCCGATGCCAGCCTGACTGCGGGACTTGGTTATGGTTTTGTAGATGGAAATCTGGCAGATCGTCCCATGGTAATGATCGGGGGAGAAAAGCGCCTGACGCGACGGACGGCATTTGTCACGGAAAACTGGATCTTTCCCGGCATAGACGAACCCTTGATCTCTTACGGAATACGATTCTTTGGCAAACGATTAAGCGTAGATCTGGGGCTGATCAATGTGATAGGAGAGGGAGCAATTTTTCCCGGCGTTCCGTATATTGATTTTGTCGTCCAGTTTTGATTACGCATTTTTTGCCGTACCCCCTGACGTACAATTTTCGCCTACCCGGTCTAATATACAGGCTGGGACGGCAAAGAGCCTGCCCCTGCAGGAATTAAGCAGGGGGACGTCTCCTACGATGACATTGTGATCGTCCGCTGACCGCTGTCCCGCCTCATTTTCAAAAAAACAATTTTTTTGTAGGGTACAGATTTTTTCTTGCAGAAAAAAACAGAACGGGCTATATTGTCCAGTCCCAAAAACAAAAGCCCTCTGCTTGTAGGAGATAAATACCTGAAATTACATATCTTTAGGTAAAAATAGATGGTCCATTCACACTGCCATTATCCCTCCAGGAGGCGGCGATTATGCCCTGGAGGCTAAAATTTTGCCAACCCCTGAGTGGGGTTTTTGGTGCCTACACCCTACGTGCCCGACATCGAGATAGATTCGATGTCGGGTTTTTTGTTGCCCTTCGCGGACCACCACAACCACCCATCGGTGCAGAACACAGTAGATGATCAACAAAAACAACATGACCTCACGACACAAGAGGAGTATCATGGCACCGAACGAAGAACAGACAATGGTACTAAAAGCGCGGATGGGTGATGGGATCGCATTTGGCAAACTGTACAAAGCAAACGTAGCCCGAATTTATGCAATTGTAGCCAGCCACACAAAAAACAAGGACGACATCGATGACCTGGTACAAATCGCATTTATAAAAGCATACCAGGGACTCAACCGCTTTCGCGGTGACGCGGCATTTTCAACCTGGCTGACCCGCATCGCAATGAACGTATGCCTCTCGCACTGCGAATCGCAATCCGTGCGGCGCAAATGGGCAACCTATTTTCACACGCCAGAAGGCATGCAAAAAATCGCCCCGTCCTGCACACAAGACCCGGAAACTGTCCTGCACGCACGAGAAAGCCAACACCTCGTACGCAAAAGCATACAAACACTGCCACAACAATATCGCGAAGCCATGCGCCTGCGTTATATTGAGGATTACTCGTATGCCGAAATCGAAAAAGCAATGCAAGTACCCATAGGCACAGTAAAAACCTGGCTGTACCGCGGAAGAGTCCTGCTTCGGGAAACCATTGAAAAAGAAATGTAAATCGGAGAACACCATGACCGAATTCAGCACGAAACACCTGCCCCGAGAACCCGATGTCACCGCACCCGACGGATCAGACGTTCGCATACTCCTCGAACTCAAAAGCGGTGGCATGGCTCACTTTGAACTCCCCCCGGGAAAAACATCCATCGCCATCGCCCACCGCACCGTCGAAGAAATCTGGTACATCATCAGCGGACAGGGCGAAATGTGGCGCAAACAGGGCAACCGCGAAGAAATCGCCCCCCTCATCCCCGGTGTAACCCTCACCATACCACAGGGCACGCACTTCCAATTTCGCGCCCACAACAGCGAACCACTCTGCGCCGTCGCCATCACCATGCCTCCGTGGCCCGGCGATGATGAAGCCTATCGCGTAAAGGGAAAATGGGAATCAACGATATAAATACAAAAGCCTGTACCATCGCTGGTACAGGCTTTTCGAATACCTGTCTGTGTGATCTGGAATCATCTATCCCGCCATTGGATAGCAGCTTTAAACATGCCGCGATGACGGGCGAGGCTTGCCTCGCCCCTACGATTATCTGTGTCATCTGCGTTCATCCCTGCTTACACCCGCAGGGACATGCCTGCGGATCACACCTCCTCATCCGGATCCTCAGCCGAAAGATCCTCTCCCCGGTGCAGTCGAAGCGCCAAATTCGCCGTCTGTCCCAACGCGCGCGCCGTTGGTGCATGCGCTGCCAGATAGCGCGCCGCGCCCACCAGCGTAATCCGTGCGCGTTCCTCATCCAACTCCTCTGCCTGGCTAAACGCAGACTCCAGCATCTGAAACGAATGAAACTCGGCATCTTCTCGCAGCAACACATGGCCCAACCGCTCGCACAAAGCACCGCGCGGATGCCCCAGCGACAAATACCGATACGCAATCCGCCCAGCCTCATCCACCTGCGCCTGAGTATCCAGCAACTGTACAAAAGAATCCAACAACTCATCCGCATCTTCTGGCAACTGTTGGGTCGCGCGCTGATCCTGCGGCAATCGGGCAGCCGGCTTATTAAACCACCGATCAAAATACAGCGCCATTGCACCGTGAAAAATCCCCCGTGCCAGATCCAATGACGGCGCGCGCTTTGCACATTGATGCAGCGCATTTGCCGCCGAATGCGTATGCAGCACAGCAATCCAATCGGCAAACTCATTCTTAACGTGAAACCGCGCAATCCGCAAAGCCGCTGCATAAGTTAGCGTCTGCGTCAACTGCGTCAGCGCCGCCCCCCCGGCAAATGCCGCCTTCAACCCATCCACAATCGCATGCGGATCATCACCTGACAAAACCTCCGTCAAAGCATCCGCATCGTCCCACGTCTTGCCCTTACCCTCTCGAACCAGATCCTCGAGCTCATCAAACGCACCGTTCAACAACGCCACCAGATCAACGGGACTGCGCCACCGATTCAACTCCTCACTCCGCTGAGAACCCGAAAGCACACCCACCAGAGAAGGCAAAATCTCATCGGCCTTGTCCCATCCAATGCGCTCGAGCACCTCAAAACCCTTATTGATAAAATCCAGCACATGCCCGCCATCGCGATAAAAGTGATCTGTCGCTGCAGCCACCAGCATATCGCACATGTCCGAAGGCGTTGCCCCCATCTGGATCGCCGTCAACAAAGCGCGTTCCGCGCCATCGGCATTCCGCACCTCAATCAGATAGCGGAACCACTCCTTAATGCGCGCCAGCGTCAGCTCCTCTGTCTCCAGCGGCGTAAAAACAATCCTCGGCGACGCATTGCTCGTCTCCTGCGCCACATGCAACAGCCCCTGATACAGTGCCAGAACCTGATCCTCGGACACCAACTTTGGCACCACATTGGCCATACACGTCAAAATTGTCAACCCCGGACCCCATCCCTGGCGCCGCCGCAACGCACCATACCGCGCGCCAATCTCTGCAATCTCATCCCCATCGACCCGCTGACCCCGAAGCGCGATCACCGACTTGGCAATCACCAGATTGATATTCTGCTCCAAACTCTCGCTCAACCGCCGCTTCCAATGCCCCACCGGATCGGGATGCGTGGCATGCACATTGACATAAATCTCACCATCCTGCACATCCACCGGATAACTGCGAACATCATCGGCAAACGGATCAAACGTACACCCACTCACCAGATCAAACCGCGCGTGATGCCAGTGGCAAATAATCAACCCATTGTGAATCGACCCCTCACTCAGCGGATACCCCATATGTGGGCACCGATTATCCACCGCCCGGATCTCGCCATCCGACTTTGCCAGCGCAATCGCATGGCCCTCCACATTCACCGCCATAATCCCACCCTCGGGAATATCTTCCACACGCGCACAGGGCACATAATCAAGTGTCGTCACAGCCATGGTATGCCTCCTATTAATTGGAATGATCGTTTACA
>JAJEAX010000229.1 GCA_022822565.1 Candidatus Latescibacterota bacterium | reverse complement strand
GACGCTGGCGACCGATGATTTTAATCCCTTTCCGCGATTGGACGCGCATGAGATGCCGCTGGATCTGTGGTTTTACGAGGTGGTCAAGCAGTTGAATGAGGATGAGAATAGTCCGTTTTATTACAAGAGATGGTTTTAGGGAGAGGGGAAATTATGCCTTACGAGATGCCGCCGGAAGAACTCGCCGCGATTGTTGACGCGCCTTTGACGCCTTCGTTTAGCATTGATCCGACGAGGACAGTGCTGCTGTTGATGCACCGTCCGGGCGCACCGTCTATTGAGGAGGTGTCGCGGTCCGAGTTGCGGTTGGCGGGGTTGCGCCTAGATCCGGATGTCAATGGGCAAAGTCGCGTGGGGTTTTACAATGGGCTGACGCTGAAGTGGGTTGCCGATGGTCGCGAGATGCCAGTGACTGGGTTGCCGGAAGATGCAAAAATTGGACGGGCTTATTGGGCGCCCGATGGGCGGCATTTTGCTTTTTCGGTAACGGGTGATGATGGAATTGCTCTGTGGGTCGGCAATGCGGAGACGGGCAGGGCGCATCCGGTTGGCGATGTGAAGTTGAACAAGGTGTTTGGCGGGGCAATCGCCTGGTTGCCGGATAGTTCGGGGTTGTTGGTGCGCGCGGTGTGTGATGGCCGGGGCGATCCGCCCGAGGCTTCGCATGTGCCCAGAGGTCCGGTGATTCAGGAAAATGCGGGCGAACGGGCTGCGCCGTCGCGCACGTATCAGGATTTGTTGAAGAATGCACACGATGAGTTGCTATTTGAATATTATGCCACGTCTCAGGTTGCGCTTGTGCGCCTGAATGGGGATGTGAAGCATCTGGGTTCTCCCGGGTTGATCCTTCGCGCCGATCCATCGCCAGATGGTCGCTATGTGCTGGTGTTGAGCATTCACCGACCGTTTTCGTATCTGGTGCCTTCGTATCGTTTTCCGACAAAGGTGGCGATCTGGGATCTGGACGGGCGCGAGGTGCGCGAGCTGGTTGATTTGCCATTGGCCGAGTCCGTGCCGATTGCGTATGATGCCGTGTCCGAAGGGGCGCGTTCGTTTGGGTGGCGGGCAGACGCGCCTGCGACTGTGACGTGGGTTGAGGCACAGGATGGCGGCGATCCCGAGGTGGATGTGGCGGTGCGCGATGTTGTATATGCGCTCGATGCGCCTTATGAAGGTGATGGGCGCGCGCTTATGTCGCTGCCGATGCGCTATGGTGGGTGTTCTTGGGGAACGGGGGATCTCGCGTTGGTTTCAGAGCGCTGGTGGAAGACGCGGCGCGTGCGTACGTGGCGCATTCGCCCGGATGATTCGGATTTTGAACCGCAGGTGTTGTTTGATCGGTCGTGGGAAGATCGCTATGGCGCGCCGGGCGCGCCCATGTTCACGCGGTTGCCCAATGGGCGGTCTGTGTTGCTGACCGATGCGTCGCGACGCCATCTGTTTTTTGCAGGTGATGGTGCGTCGCCCAAAGGCGATCGCCCGTTTTTGGATCGCTATGATCTGGAGACGGGTAAGGCGGAACGTCTCATGCATTCTCAGGCGCCGTTTTACGAGCGGCCAACGACGATGATCGATGCCAATACGGTGTTGATGAGCCGGGAGAGCGTTGATGAGCCGACCAATTATTATGTGCGGGATTTGAAGCGCGATGACCTGCGGCAGCTCACGCATTTTGTTCATCCGATGCCGCAGTTGAAGGCGGTGGAGAAGTCGCTGATTCAGTACCAGCGCAAAGATGGGGTGCAGTTGAATGGGACGTTGTATTTGCCGCCTGGATATAAAAGAGACGATGGTCCGTTGCCCGTGCTGATGTGGGCTTATCCCCGCGAATTTAAGAGTGCAGATGCCGCGGGTCAGGTGAAGGATTCTCCTTTTCGCTTTGTGCGTATCAGTTCGCACGGTGCAATGCCTTTTTTGGCGCGTGGTTATGCTGTGCTGGATGGTCCGGCGATGCCGATTGTGGGCGAGGGAGATCGCGAGGCAAATGATACTTATATCGAGCAACTCGCCGATAGTGCAAGGGCCGCGGTTGATGAGCTGGTGCGTTTGGGCGTGGCGGATCCGGAAAAAGTGGCGGTGGGGGGACATTCCTACGGCGGGTTTATGACGGCGAATTTGCTGGCACATACCGATTTGTTTTGCTGTGGTATTGCGCGCAGTGGCGCGTATAACCGCACGTTGACGCCTTTTGGTTTTCAGGCAGAAGAGCGCACGTTCTGGCAGGCAGCAGATGTTTATGCGGCGATGTCTCCGTTTAATCATGCGCCCAAAATTAGTGCGCCTTTGCTACTTATTCACGGTGAGGCGGACAATAATTCGGGTACGTTTCCCATGCAGAGCGAGCGTTTTTACAATGCGCTCAAGGGACACGGTGCCGTTTGTCGATTGGTGATGCTGCCGCACGAGAGCCACGGATATCGGGCGCGCGAGTCGGTTATGCACGTTCTGTGGGAGATGTCAGAGTGGTTGGATAAGTACGCTAAAAAGGAATAAAAATTCAAAAAAATGAATTTTTATTCTTGACTTGGACGAGTTTTCACGTATTTTCATGATCCTATGAGCGCGAAACAAGAACGCCAGCAAAAAATTTTAGAGCTGATTGCACATCAGCCCATTGCTCGGCAAGAGGAACTCAGCACCGCGTTGAGGGATGTTGGGATTTCGACTACGCAATCAACTCTGTCAAAAGATATTAAGGAGTTGGGCGTGGTTAAAGTGCCCGATGGCGAAGGTGGATTTCGCTATCAGGTTCCCGGTGCGTTTATCGGGGCAGACCGGCTGGTATTACAGGGCGAAAATTTGCTTCGGCGCGAGTTGCAGGATTTTGTTGTGGGTGTGGATGGGGTTGATCTTATGCTGGTTGTGAAGACGATAACGGGTCATGCGCAGGGGGTTTGTGAGTCCATTGATCAGATGTCGTGGCCCGAAGTCGTGGGTACTCTGGCGGGTGAGAATACGATTTTTATTTTGTGTCGTTCCCCCGAAGCGCGGATGAATCTCGAGCGCGATATTCAGGGGCAGATTGGGAATACAGGAAGGACCTGACGGTGATTAAAATAGGCATTTACGGCGATACCGGGATGGTGGGGCAAGAACTCCAAAAGGTGTTGAAACACCACGATCAAGTAGATATCGCGTTTCGACAAAATTCAAGACGTCGAGAAGGCAATTTGGCCGATTGCGATGTGGTGTTTTTGGCGACGAAGGATCCCGAGTCGATGAAGTTTGCGCCCGAGGCACTGGCAGCAGGTGCCAAGGTGATCGATATGAGCGGTGCTTTTCGGTTGCCGAGAGAGGCGTTTGAAAGGGGTTATGGTCTGGTGCATACGGCGCCTGAGTTGCTCAAAGAAGCGGTTTATGGCATGCCCGCTTTGTTTGCCAAAGAGATTGCTATGGCGCGTCTGGTAGGCAATCCGGGCTGTTATCCCACGAGTGTTATTTTGTCTTTGCACCCCCTTAAGTCACTCGTGCAGGGGGAAGCGACGATTGTGGCGACTTCGGGCAATTCGGGTGCGCGAGCCGAGGTGGAGGATGTGTCAAATGAGATTGCATATAGCTATGGCAAGCGACACAAACACGTGCCCGAAATGGCTTTGTATTCGGGTTTTAAAGTGAATTTTACGCCTGTTGTGCTGCGGTCGGTGTTTGCGGGTATTAATGCAAATATTCGAGTTGAATTGGTTGATGAGTTGAAGGCGCTGGCAAATGAAGATGCTGCAGCGCGGTTGCGCGAGGCGATCTCAGGTGCGTATGGTTCTGACGATCTGGTGCAGGTGGTTGAAGATTCCGACGCGCATTGGTGGGGTACGCGCGATGTGGTGGATACGCATAAACTGATTATCAAGTTGGGCGTTGATGATGGCTTTGCTTATATCAATGCCCTGGAAGACAATTTGCAAAAAGGCGCAGCGACCCAGGCTGTGGAGAATATGAATTTGATGCAGGCTCTGCCGCGGCTTTATGGGATTGCTACAATGTGATGGAGAAAACTTTGGATTACAAGATTATTGAAAAGGCTGCGATTTTAATTGAGGCGTTTCCGTATATTCGCGAGTTTCGCGACAAAATTATTGTGGTGAAATACGGCGGTAGTACACAGCCCGAAGAGGGCGGTTCCCCTACTATAATGGCCGATCTGGTGTTTATGGAGACCGTGGGTATGCGTCCCGTGGTTGTACATGGCGGGGGGAAGGATATTAGCAGGCGTCTGGAGGCGTCGGGTATTGAATCGGAATGGGTCAATGGTTTGCGGATGACGGATAAGGCGTCGATGCAGGTGGTGGAAGATACGTTGTTTGGCGAGGTGAACCGGCGCATTGTCGATGGTCTGGAGATACTCGATGGACGCGCGCGCAGTATGTCGGCAAAAGACGCTGGCGTGATGTATGTGACAAAGCATTTTGCGACGGTAGAGGAGGAAGATGGGGAGACGAAGATGGTCGATATTGGCTATGTTGGCGATGTCGCCCGAATTGATCCCGAACCCATCCGTCTGGCTTGTGAAGAGGGGATGATTCCCGTTATTTCGCCTATTGGATTGGGGCCAGAGGGCGAGAGTTATAATGTGAATGCCGATACCGCGGCTGGGGAGATTGCGCGGGCACTGCAAGCGGAGAAGCTGGTGTTTTTGACGGATGTGAATGGTATCCGAAGGTTTCCAGATGATCCGGATTCGCAGATTTCAACGCTGCATGTCAATGATGTGGAGGTGCTGATTGAGAGAGGTATTGCCAGCGGGGGGATGATTCCCAAGTTGCGCGCGTGTGAACGTTCTGTGAAGGGTGGTGTTCACAAGACGCATATTATTGATGGCAGTGTTCCGCACGCGCTTTTGCTGGAGATTTTTACCCGCGAGGGTATAGGTACGCAGATAGTTCAATAGCCTTTAACCATAAGGATTTAGCATGACGACTCGAGAAATTATTGACCTGGAACAGAAGTACATCTTGCAGACCTATGGGCGGCCCGAGTTTGTGCTGGAAAAGGGCGATGGGGTCCATATTGTGGATACGGACGGGAAGCACTATCTCGATTTTGTGAGTGGCCTGTCTGTCAATGCGCTGGGATATAACAATGCGATGATTCAAGAGGCTGCCAACGCGCAGTTGGGCAAGTTGATCCATGTTTCAAATTTGTATCACACGATTCCGGCACCTCAGCTGGCGCAGTTGCTGTGCGAGCATTCGTTTGCCGATCGCGTGTTTTTCTGCAATAGTGGGACAGAGTCCATTGAGGCCGCGCTGAAGTTTGCGCGCAAGTGGGGGTATAAGAATTTTGAGGATGCGCCGAAGAATAAAATTATTGCGATGAATAATTCTTTTCATGGGCGAACTTATGGGGGGATTTCTGCAACGGGTCAACCCAGATATCACCAGGGTTTTGGGCCGATGCTGCCGGGTATTGAGTTTGCCGATTTGAACGATTTGGAGTCAGTAGAAAAGCTGGCAGATGGTCAGACGGTGGCTGTGTTGCTGGAGCCGTTACAGGCAGAAGGGGGTATTCATTCGGCAGATCCAGCATTTTTGGAGGGTGTGCGCGCCCTGTGCGATGAGATGAAGATGTTGTTGATTTTCGATGAGATTCAGTGCGGTTTGGGGCGGGCCGGTTCGCTGTTTTTCTATGAGCAGTACGGCGTGGCGCCAGATATTATGACGCTTGCCAAGCCCTTAGCGGGTGGGTTGCCGATTGGGGCGACGCTTGTGACGCAGGATGTGGCCGATGCAGTGGAGCCGGGGGATCACGCCGCGACTTTTGGGGCGCATCCGGTGTCGTGTGCGGTGGCGATTGAGGTGTTTAGAACGCTGTCTGACCCCGCATTTATTGCGGGGATTAAAGATAAGAGTGCGTATTTGTTTGGGAAGCTGAATGCACTGAAAGACAAACACGCCGATAAGGTGACGGAGATTCGCGGCAGCGGGTTGATCGCGGGCGCGGTGCTGAAAGAGATACCAGCGGCGGATGCGATGAATGCGATTCGGGAAAATAACGATATTCTATTATGTGTCGCAGGGCCAGATGTGGTGCGTTTTTTGCCTCCGCTGGTGATTGAGAAAGAACATATTGACGAGGCTGTGAATGCGCTGGATGAGTTTTTGACGGATTAACACTGAACCGTTTTTTCGATTACGTGACCATCGCCGCAGTGGATAACGGCTTTCCATTCCCGGTCATCGTCCCGGACGTCTATGCCGCCTTGTCGCCAGTTGGTCTGAAAGTGCAGGGAAAAGGGTTCGTCATACGCGGTGTCGTAGAATTTGCCGTTCCGATAAAAATCGACATAGCTGATTGTTTCGGGATATAAGCTGGCGAGTCGAAGCCAGCGCTGTCCCCGATATTCCCAGTCGGGTTCCAGGCCCTGGAGGTAGTACTGGTCATCAATCGGGTCTGTGTCGATTCCTATGCCTTCTGCCATCCGATGTGCAAAAAAGGTGTCTTCTCCGGTGGTGATTCCCCAGTCGGCGGGTGGTTCCTGTTTGGTCATGTTGTTGTAATATCCCCACGAGGTCTGCGTTTTATAGGCGACCTGGAGTTGCCCTATAGCCTGGGAATCTTCGTTGCACACGATGGGGCGATTCAGGTTCCAGATTTGCACTTCCTGGATCATGTTGTGATATCGCTGCCGGGTGCAGCCGTTTCCGTGTATGAGAATGACGTCGCTGGCTTCTGCGACTTCTCGATTATAATATCCACCGCCGCCACTGCACCCACAGGGCAAGCCGCCCGATTCTTTTCGCGCCAGGTCCAGTAGCATAGCCATTCCCTCGGGTTCTCGGATAATGGGATGATTTGCAAAGGACCCAATATTCATTTCGTTTGCCACTTCGATGATGACATTGGGCCGCCCTTTCAAAAAACGGGAGGCGGTTGTTACGGCATTGCGGATGGCTTTTCCATCTTTTAACCAGCGGGTTTGCGAGCCGTAAAAGAAGCTGACGATGACGATCATGCCAACCGCATCTGCGCCCCGGATCAATTTGTCCATCCGCTCGGCGTAGTCGGCGTCTAATGTCAGGCCGTCTTCGCCAAAGGGATTGTTCTGGATGGTGTGGTTTTGAATTGTGAAACACGGGCCTCCGCCCTGGAACCCGGTTGTGAATGCGCGCAGTCCATAGCGATACCATTCGGGCAGTGCCGCTATGAGGCGTTCGGTGTTGGCCATGGCATCCCATTCGCTGTGGCCCCACCGCGCAAAGCGTTCGGGTTCCATCGCGTCGTCAAAAATACCCTGGATGAATCGGGCGTTCATGAGCAGTCCATGGGCACTGGGTTTTGTTCCGTCGATTTCTGAATACGTCTGTTTTCCGTTTATTAGAAATTTTTCGCCTTCTATGGTCAGGTGTGTTTTTGCCATGTTTTCTCCTTAATATTCATAGAATTTTTTATCTGCGTCCATCCCTGCTTACACCCGCAGGGACATGCCTGCGTCTATCTGCGGATAGTTTTCTCCTTATTGGTGATAGAGGTATTCGGTGTAATCCCATTCGTAATCCCGAGAACTCCCCCATATACTTTCCGCGTAGTATTTTTCCATAATTTCGTCGTGTTTTTGGGTGAGTCGATGCAGGTTTTCGGGATGTCTCAGGGCGTCGCTGGTTTCTTTTTGCCAGGTCTCAAGGCGATTTTTTAATGCCTGCAATATGTCGCGGTATGCCGGGTTGTCGGATAGGTTTTCAAATTCCCATGGGTCGTTTTGCAGGTCGTAGAGTTCGTATTCGGGTGGTTGTTCATAGAGTTGGTATGCTGCCCGAATGCGTTTATCTGCGCTGGCAATTTCCTCTTTTGTCGCGCCGGATGTCCATTTTTGGTTCCTGTCCGAATATCCCTGTGCGCTCGGGCTTGGGCGGTCCTGGAGGAGATTGGCGATGAGTTTGTATCGGTCATTTCGCACGGAGCGCTGTGGGAAATACGTGACGACGCCACCGCTTCCCCATTCGGCGTATAGATGGGTTCGCCAGTCAGTTTTTTGTCCTTTTAACAGGGGGGCAAAGGATGCGCCTGCCACACCTGTGGGACACGCTATTCCCAGGATGTCTGTTACAGTTGGCAAGATGTCGATTTGCGATACCAATTCGTCGCGTGTGCGACCTTCAAGGCCGATGCCGGGGCATCGCACGATTAGCGGTATGCGCAATCCGCCCTCGTAGATGGATGTTTTTCCCCGGGAGAACTGAGCGCCGTGATCGGTTGTAAAAATGACCAGTGTATTTTCGACTTTTCCGAGAGCGTTCAGTTGTTTCAGGACCAGTCCTATGCCGGTGTCCAATCTGGACATGCAGTTGTAATAGTCCGCGGTTTCCTCTCTGAGGCGGGGGGTGTCAATGCCGACAAATGGGAGCGTTTCGACGTCTTTGCCTTCCTGTGGGTGCTCTGGTACGCCGAATTGTTGGCGGTGGAATGGCAGGTGCGCGTCGGGAAAGCTGATTTGTAAAAAGAATGGCTCGTCGGATGGTTTCATAAATTCGCCCGCTACTTCGGCCATTTTGCGTAC
>JAJEAX010000216.1 GCA_022822565.1 Candidatus Latescibacterota bacterium | reverse complement strand
CGTGGTCGCTGGTGACGGCAAAGACGGTGTTTTCCATTTGTCCGGTTTCTTCCAGTGCCTGTACCATGCGGCCTATGGCGTCGTCGATGATTTTTACGTTGCCGTAGTATTGCGCCCGCAGTTTTCGCCAGGATGCTTCTTGTCGCATGTCATGACCTTCAACCCTGTTGCTGAGGTAGTGTTCTGCACGGGCGCGGTTAAACAGGGCGTGTCCTTCTGGTTTTTTTATGAAGGTGGGGCCAACGGGCAGGGTATCGGGGTCGTACATGCCGTCGTAGGGTCCGGTCATTGGGGGGTGTGGTTCAAATGTGCTGAATACGAGGAGCCAGGGGCGGTGTGTGTTTTCCCGGATGAATCGCTCGGAGTGGTTGGCGATGAAGGTGGCCATCTGGTATTCTGCGGGGAGTTGGGATCGCTGGCGCGGTGAGAAGATGATTTCTCCGGTGGCGCTGTTGTTTTGGGGTTCTATGCCCTGTTCTTTCATCCAGTAGTAATAGCTGCTGAAGGGCAGGCCGGGGCGGGAGTATTTGTTGCGGTGGTCGTCTTCGGTGCTGATCCATTCGTCAAAGCCGTGCTGTCGCACGGAGTCGTCGCCGAGGTGCCATTTGCCGAACATGGCTTTTCGATAGGTGTCGGGTAGCATTTCTGCGATGGATGCGATTTCGTCGCTCAATATGTCGCGGTTGACCATGCATTCGTGGTTGTGCGGGTACAGGCCGGTCATGAGGGATCCGCGGGCAGGGGTGCATACGGGTTGGGTGACGTAGGTGTTTTCAAAGACGAAGCTGCGCTCCGCAAGGGCGTCCTGGTGCGGCGATTGTATCCAGTCGTTGCCATAACATTTCAAGGTGTCCGTGCGCTGTTGGTCGCTGATGAAGAGGAGGATGTTCGGTTGTTCTGGCATGGGGTTACTCCTTTTTGTGGGTGAGATAGTTTGACCAGTTGCAAATGCGAATATTGCCGTAAGGCAGGGACTCTCCCTGATAGACCAGTGTCGCTGTGTCGGCTTGAGAAGCAAGTGTGTTGAGTGTTTTTATGAGACGAGGTCGGAATGTGGCGGTTTTTTTTATTTCGACAAAATGCCGGGTTTGTCCCGTATCGATAACGAGATCGATCTCTACGCCATGACTGGTTCGGTAAAAATAAAGTTCGGAACGACGATTGGTGTGTTTGTGGTGTTTGAGCACTTGAGATAGGATATAATTTTCAAAAAGCGCACCGGCCATCGGTCCGCGGTCATACATTTCTTCAGTTCGAATGCCCGTGAGAGCCGATACCAGTCCCGTGTCGTAAAAATATATTTTTGGGCGCTTGATAACCCGCTTGCCGAAATTCCGAAAATAAGGGGGCAAGAGAAAGATGACGTAAGACATTTCTAATATGGAAATCCACCGTTTGATTGTGGGCATTGTTACGCCGAGGTCACTGGCGAGGCGAGACATGTTGAGTATCTGTGCCGTATTTGCCGCGAGTAACTGAATCAGGTTCCGAAAATCGCGCAGATTGCCAATTTGTGCTATGTCTCGCACGTCGCGTGCGAGGTAGGTTTCAATATAGGAGGCATACCAGTCGTCAGCATTGCGATAATGGCGCGTGACCAGTTCGGGATAAGAGCCGCGCCAAATCGCTGTTGCAGAAAGTGCTTTGGGCAATTCTTTATGATCAAAGGGTAGAAGTGATAATAAACCAATGCGCCCTGCCAGGCTATCCGCTACATTTTGCATGAGCAAGAATTGGCTGGATCCGGTGAGTACAAATTTGCCATAGGTGTTGCGGTCTCGATCAACGGCGAGTTTGATGTGGTTGAAAAGTGCAGGGGCTTTTTGCACTTCGTCAAAGATAACGCGGTGGCGATACATTTGCATAAATTTTTCGGGGTCGTCTTCAAATAATGCCAGTTGTCTTATGTCGTCAAATGTGACATAAGTGTAAGTATCGCGCAGGACGTGTTGGAGGAGTGTAGATTTTCCAGATTGCCGGGGTCCCGTAATGCCGACTACGGGGAATGCATTGAGATAGTCGGACAGGATGGGTTCAATTTGTCGAGAAAGATAATTCATGGGGCGTTTTTTTGTGTAATTTCAAAATGACAAATTAAATTTACACAAAATATGATTTGTATCAAGGATCATATTTTGCCGCTTGCTTTGTGAATTATTATTCTGCTTAGGGAATAGGTGGAGGATCAGCACACATGACCCGTCGAAGTAGATTTTTTTCTTTTTCCAATAATGGCTGGAAATTTGGGTCGCTCTGAACCTGATCCGCGAGAGAAGCTCCACGCTTTTCTTCTTGCCTGATGAAGGCCATGATTTCTCGAGAGGCCCAATTTATCGCCCTGCTGTCCACTCGCCCTGGGCGATAAAACTGTCCACGTTGAACGAGCGGTCCCCAGGCCGATCTCCGCAGGATCACATGATTTTGAGGCACGAAGAACAAGGGAAGTTGGATGTGGCACAATTCCAACGGAAAACGCAAGTTATCCTGGAGCAGGTTCGAATAGGCATTTTCAACGCTGTTCCATCCTCTGCCCTGCGAGAGAAAATTTGCTGTAACAAAATACACAATGTGACGACAGTGTATAATTCCCTCTCGAAGTGCTGCAAAAGGGTCCTGCCCTCTCGGATAGTGATGTTGGTCAAGCCACGGTAAGTACTTGCTGCTCTCTAACGCATTGTAAACAGGTTGTACCAGACGAACTCGATCTTCTGCACAGTGCGAAAGAAATACATGATGGGTGCAACGCGGCAGACTTTGGACGCGCCAATCACCGATCATTTAAGTGGCTCATTTTGGGTGGTTTGAAGGGGGGTACTTCCGGTGCTGGTGGTACGGTTCCGCCAGTAATCGCGGCAATCAGTTCTTCGCCGAGGACGGTAGGGCAAGCGAATATTTCATTCTTGATCTCCATTACACTTCCTTTAGCCATATTTTGACACGCCCGCATAATTTGACCAAGCGTGTATTTTCCGTCCAATGCTGAATACAATGATTGGTATGCCAGGCCATAGCCAACTTTGCGCGTCGGATCAAATCGTGGAAAGGCGGCGAGGATATCGCGATAGATATCTGGTAAACTTTTTACATATTCGGAGGTTATATACATCAATGAGTTCCTTTCTTTTGATAATTATATTGTTTTTTTTTACTCATGATTTTTCTTGTTATATTATCTAGGTTCAATATTTTGAAAATATAACAAAATATGCTTGACAAACAACCCATTTTCTGCTATTCGCGCCGTAGCGCAAAGTTTGGCCGCTTTGGTGTCTAATTCCTATATATTTTGATGTTATGCAAGCAACCACAGCCTTTTATCAGTGTTTATCGGTGTCCATCTGTGGTTGCTTTTGATTTTATCCTGTTCATCCTTTCATCCTGCACATCCTGATGAACTGGTCTGGAAAACGACCAGTTGTACACCGCTTCAGACGGGGGTTGCTTTTTTTGGAGAAACTATGCAGGTGTTAAGAGCATATATCCGATTTGTCGATGGATTGAATGAGCGCGTTGGCCGTGTTGTCGCGTGGCTTACGGCCGTGCTGGTGGCGGTGGTGTGTTACGATGTTTTTACCCGCTATTTGCTGCAGAATAGCCTGGTTGCTGTTCAGGAGTTGGAATGGCATTTGTTCGGGCTGATTTTTCTTTTGGGCGCTGCGTATTCGCTCAAGCACGATCAACACGTGCGCGTGGATGTTTTTTATAGCCGGTTTTCTGCTCGGAGGAAGGCGTGGGTGAATCTGATCGGCAGTGTTTTGTTTTTGATTCCGTTTTGCATTATTGTGATTGTGAGTTCACAGTATTTTGTGGTTAGTGCGTTCCATATTGGGGAGACGTCGCCCGATCCGGGGGGTCTGCCCGCTCGGTGGGTGCTCAAGGCGGCTATTCCGCTGGGTTTTGTTTTGCTTTTGCTACAGGGTGTGGGTCTGGCGTGTCGGTCTTTGCTCTCCCTCCGGGACGAGGAGGTGGATGGATGATTGAGGCGATGCCCCTGATTTTGTTTGGGGTTCTTTTTCTGCTTCTTTTGCTCGGTTTTCCGGTTGCGTTTACGCTGGGTGGTGTTTCTTTTATTCTGGGCTATTTTACGTTTGGTCCCGCTTTTTTTAATCTTTTGCCCCTGCGGATCTGGGGCGTGATGACGAATTATGTGCTGATTGCCGTGCCTTTGTTTGTGTTTATGGGGGTGATGTTAGAGAAGTCCGGTTTGGCTGAGAATTTGTTGGAGACTATGGCGCTGCTTTTTGGTCATTTGCGCGGGGGGCTGGCGATTTCTGTGGTTGCCGTGGGGGCGCTGTTCGGGGCTTCTACGGGTATTGTTGGGGCGACTGTGGTTACGATGGGGTTGCTGAGTTTGCCGACGATGCTGAAGCGGGGATACCGTGCGGAGGTGGCGACGGGGACGATTTCGGCGTCGGGTACTTTGGGGCAGATTATTCCGCCGAGTATTGTGCTGGTGCTGTTGGGTAGTGTGCTGAATGTTTCGATTGGGGATATGTTT
>JAJEAX010000159.1 GCA_022822565.1 Candidatus Latescibacterota bacterium | reverse complement strand
TGTCGTGGGCAATGATCGCCGGGGCAGGGCGGTGTTTTCTATTGAGGTGCCCGAGTACAAGACGGGGCGGCTCGCGTTTAGCGATCTGTTTTTTGTTGGTCTGCCTTCTCAGAATTTTGCATCTGATTCCTTCCGCAAGGCAGGCCGGGTTCTTTTACCGTCACCTGAGCGCGAGGTTGGGGATGGCGCGCCTCTGCGCTTTTATGTCGAACTTTACGAGATCGGGCAACTCGCCCACAGTGTGCGGTTTCAAATCAGCGACCGTTTTGGTCATGTCGTTTTTGATCATCTGCGGGAGTTCCCCACGTATCGCGAGGATGCAAAGTTTGTCGAGGGGATTCCGCTGCGTGGGTTGTCGCCTGGGGCATATACGCTGAGCGTTGAAGCGCGTTCAGGCGATCAGGTTGCGCGTACGCAACGCGATTTTCGCATAGCGGGTTCGCCGGTTGAATTGTCGCTCACGGCGCAGCAACAGGTTCTTATGGAGAAGATTCTGGAACGTTTTTCAACGCCAGAGGCTGTGCAGGAATACGCGAAAGTCGATGCGGGGGAACGCGCTGTTTTTATGTACGGGCATTATCTCGAGCGGGCGCCACTTTTCGCACAGGCTTATATCGCACCGGTCGTGGGGTTGGGCAATCGCGAGATGGGGATGGCGATGTTCCGGGCGATAGGTCTTGAGAAAACGCTTATGAAGCGCGTTGACAAAACGTTTGGCGAGCGTTTGCCCGAGACCGATACACTTGCGGTGCGAATTGCGCGCGATATGGTCGATTTTGTGCTGGATGAAGATCCGCTCGATCCTTATGCGTTGACTGCGAAAGCATTGATCGCGCTTGAGAGTGGGGCACTGGCTGAGGGCGAGGCGTGGGTGCGAAAGGCGCTCGGTGTTGCCTCCGATTTGCCCGAGGCGCATAATGCACTGGGTATTGTGAGGCTGGGGCGCGGCGATTGGGATGGCGCTTTTGAAAAATTTCAAGAGGCGGCGTATTGGACAAATGCAGAACTGGCGCGTTTTCTTTCCGGGAAGGGCGAGGGTTTGGAATATCTGAAAGCGGCTGCTGAGAGAGATCTCCCCCATCCTTTTTTTTCTTATATGACGGGGCGGGTGTTAGAGCGCAGGGGTGAATTTGTCGAGAGTGCGGCTGCGTACAGGCGGCAGATTGCAGTGGATCCGTTATATGCTCGGGCGCGATTTGACTTTGGGCGCGTGTTGTTCAAACAAGGGCATATTGATTCGGCTACGGTTATTTGGCGAGAATTGATGGAAGCGCGGCCAGATTTTCGCAGTTTATGCATGCATCCACTTCTGGAGGCGTATCTCAATATTGGGGAAACGGGCAAAGCGCACGCGCTGATTGCAGAGGAGTTGCGCACGCTTAGCGATGAGGCGAGAGAACGTGTGGAAGATATTTCACTCGTGGCGGGTCCAGAGGAAGTGGCGGCGTACCAGCGTCTGGTACCCGAGAAGCGGGCGCAGTTTGTTCGGGCGTTCTGGCAAAAACGCGATCCCACGCCGGCAACACCTGGCAATGAGCGGTTAGTAGAGCACTATCGTCGCGTTGTTTATGTGCTGCAAAATTTTTCAAAAGATGGACGAAAATGGGATAGGCGAGGGGATGTGTATATCCGTTATGGGGAACCCGCGCATGTAAGTAAAAGGTCGGACATCCGGTTTGAGACAGATGCAGAAGTCGTGCGGGTAAAGGAGCGGTTGATAGCGGTGCTATCGCCAGAGGCCAAGCAAGAAATTATCGCGCGGATAGGTCGATTGCGCACATCGACGCGCGATGTCGAGATCGAGTCTGAATTGGGAGAAGTGGTCTCGATTAGCGATTTTGAGTCTATCGATTTTGAGATGAATCCCAATCGCGTGTTTTTTGCCAGGAGGAGTGATGATGTGAATACTTATGTCCGCGGCAAGGAACTCTTCGGGCGGGATCGCCCGGGCATGAGCGAGCGTCCGATGCGGGGAATACCGCTTTATCCAGTCAATGGAAGCGAGCCGTGGGAGTACTGGATCTATCCGGATGTGGCCGGGGGTATTGAAGTCGTTTTTACGGCATTGACGCCGAAGGGCGATTTCGATTTTCCCGATGTTTCTCAGGGGCGGAAAATTGCGCGGTTTAACCAGCGGTTTTGGGAAGATACGCGCCCCGAGGTCGTTATTTCACGGGCGGTGAATGCACAACCCGACCGCTATGTACCCGTTGGCAAGGGCGTGCTGGATTTTCACTATGCTTCGGCAGATTTCAGGGGGACAGATGATAAATCTCGGCTGGAGGTGTATTACGGTGTGCCGGTTTTAGATGCGATTGACGATGGGGGAAAAGAGGTCGTTTTTGAGCGCGGCATCGCGCTTTTTGACAGTAGCTGGGCTCCGGTTTATCGCAGGCTGGAACCGATGCCGGTGCGCGTGGATGAGGGCGGTGTTGAGGCCGGTACATTGGCGATAGATGAACTCGCGCTCCAGGTTTTGCCCGGGCGATATTATTTGGGGCTTCAGGTCAATCATCCCGCATCCGGACGCAGGGGGGGATATACGCAGGAACTCGTGGTGGAGGATTATGCGGTCGCCGGACTTAGAATAAGTGATATAGAGCTTGCGGGAAGGGTGCAAGTAGATGCTTCGGCCACTGATAAGGGTGGTGTCGAGGTTATTTCGCTGCCGTCTCGCACCTATAAGACAGGTCAGCCGGTTGTTATTTACTATGAAGTTTACGGTTTGAAAAACGACGATTTTGGACAGACGAAATATCGCGTGGATTACCGGATTACGCCCCGGGAGGGCAAGCTCAGTGGCGTGCTGGTTTTGCGAGCACTGGGGCGGTTGCTCGGTATTGAAGAAAAAGCAGTTGTTACGATTTCTTATGAGCGGACGGGTACAGGGTCTGACGAGTACAATTATCTGGAGATTGACCCGGGCGAGTCAAAACCGGGGCGTTATGAAATTGCAGTCGCGATTACCGATTTGAATGCCGAGCAAACCGCTGAGAAGACGGTGATATTTTTTATCCGCAGATGACGCAGATGGACGCAGATGAAAGGCGGATCGCGGATTAATCGGATTTAAGGATGAAGCGGATTAAAGGCGAAGGGCTGGGCAATTCTTAATTCCTAATTTTTAATTTTTTATGACTTTACGCGCTTTTCTTATCGGATTGTTCATATCTGTTCTCGTCAGTTTATGGCCTTCTTATACCACGTATATTCTCCGATCTGCGCGTGCAGATTACGCGCATCTCTCCGTTGCAATTCTCCTTCCTTTTCTCGTATTGTTGTTGGTAAATCTCTATTTTTCTCGCAAAAGTAAGGGGCTTACGCCTTCTGAGCTTATTCTCATCGCGTCGATGGGGATGGTTTCTGCTCTGACGCAGGGCGAGTGGCTTGCGGGATATTTTCTCGGTGTGATTACGGCACCGGTTTATTTTGCCTCTCCCGAAAATGGCTGGGCAGATACACTGCTTACGCGGTTGGCCAATTGGTCTGTTGTTTCGGATCACCACGCCGCGGTTGCTTTTTACGAGGGGTTGCCAGCAGGGGCGGCTTTTCCCTGGGGGAGTTGGATCGTTCCTCTTTTCTGGTGGGGGTGTTTCTTTTTGGCGTTTTACGCCGCCAATTTGTGTCTTATGGTGGTCTTTCGGCGGCAGTGGATGGATTACGAGCGTTTGCCTTTTCCTCTGGCTGCTGGTCTTCTGGAACTTACTGGCGAACACGGGCAACGGGGCACGTTGATGGAATTGTTGCGCAATCCGCGTTTCAAGATCGGATTTTTTGTCGCTCTTTTTTTATTTGGATGGGATATCGTTTCCTGGTTTACCGAGTTGATTCCGCCGCTTCAGGCGAATATTGATCGGCAAATTTTTATCGGCGAGGGATTTCCATATCTGCGGTTTAAGACGAATCCCCTGACGATTGCGTTTGGTTATTTTACAGAGTCCAATGTGTTGTTCAGCATCTGGTTTTTTCATCTGGTGATGGTGCTGCAAGTGGGGCTGATGAATCGTTTGGGATTTGAGATGGGGTCGTCTGATCCGTGGTGTTCTTATCATCCTGCTGTGGGATGGCAGAGTTTTGGTGGGTTGCTGGCATTTGTGCTCTGGGGGCTGTGGGTTGCGCGAGATCATTTGTCCGCGGTTTTTCGGAAGGCGTTTACTTCGCGTGGGGGCGATGTGGATGATTCGGGTGAGCTTTTTTCGTATCGCACGGCGGTGTTTGTTTTTCTGGGATGTGTTCTGTTCAGTGTGTTGTTTTTCTGGGAACTCGGGCTTTCAGGGTGGGCAGCACTGGCTTTTTGGAGTGCGACGCTGGTGCTTTACCTCGGGCTGGCGCGCATTATTGTGGAGACGGGTCTGATTTATTTGAGAACACCGATTACTGCACAGGCTTTTACCTGGCATGTTTTGGGGATAACGGGTATTGGGCCGATGCATGCGATGGCGCTTGGTCTGGCGTACACGTTTTTTGCCGATGCGAAGACGATTGGTGTGACAACGCTGGCGCATATTCCGCGTCTTGGACAGGCAATGGGGCGCAGCGGTCGGAGGCTCGTGCCATCTGCTGTGGGCATGGCGTTTATCGCTGGCGCGCTGGCGGTTTTTGTGTTTATCATTTATCAGGGCAATTACACGGTGGGCAGTTATAATTTTGGCAGTGTGAGTTTTAATGGCTCGGGCGATGGGGGGATTGGGGTGTGGCTTTTGACTGCCAATCGCATTCGGAGTAATGCGTTAGAGACGGACTGGATGCGCCTGGGTTGGCTGGGGTTTGGCGCGATTTTTACGCTGGGGTTGTACGCGCTTCGCTACCGTTTTCCGGGGATTGCACTGCATCCCATCGGTTTTGCGATTTCGGCGTCCGATGTTTTGCGGAGTGGTATTTCGTCGATTTTTATTGTGTGGGTGTGCAAGACATTGATTTTGCGCTTTGGCGGTCTTGAGAGTTACCGGCGCAATAC
>JAJEAX010000175.1 GCA_022822565.1 Candidatus Latescibacterota bacterium | reverse complement strand
ACACATTGGGGTAGTAGCTCAGTCTGGTTAGAGTACCGGCCTGTCACGCCGGTGGTCGCGGGTTCGAGCCCCGTCTACCCCGCCATCTTGCTGAAAAGCTCGACGCATACAATGTGTCGAGCTTTTTGGCGTGTACTGTTTGGGAGGAAAAGTTAAAAATTTATGTCCGTTGATAGATTGTACAACAGAATTAAAAACTCGACGCCATTTAAAGACCTATCGCAAAAACTGGAATCGGGAGAGCGGGTCGTAACCATGCGCGGCGGCACCGGGTCGCTATCGGCATTTGCCATCGCGTGGATTGAAGAAACCGTACCTGGCCCGGTAGTCGTCATAAGTGCAGATGAGGACCGCGCCGAGGCATTGCGCAATGATTTGGAGCGGCTGTTAGACGAAGAACATGTGGGCTACTTTCCGGGTTGGGATGTCGCGCATTTTGACGGGCGTTCGCCGCACCTCGATGTCGTGGGATTGCGGATGGAGGCACTGGACCAGTTGTACCGGAAAGCCGGTGGCATTGTGGTCACACCCATCGAAGCCTTGATGGGACACACCTTACCTCCAGACCTCTTTGACTTGAGTGTAAAAACACTTCGTCTGGATCAAGAAGTTTCCCCTCTATATCTCGCGGACCATCTGGTGGAAATCGGATATGAACGGGTAACAACTGTAGAAGGTGTGGGGCAATTCGGGATGCGCGGCGGCATCCTGGATATTTGTTCATTTGGCCATGCACACCCGGTCAGACTGGAATTTTGGGGCGATGAAATCTCGTCCATCCGGGCATTTGATTTGAGCACCCAGCGGTCTATCGCGCAATTGGAAGAAACGCGCATTTTGCCCTGTCGGGAAAGCGTACTCCCGCTGACAATGGCAGATATTTATTTGGAAAATCTGGAAATAGCAGAACGAGAGCTATGCATTGAGTTGCCCGAGGTGCGAAACTTATTGGAGCGCGAAGGCATTTTTGAAGGACAGGAACATTACCTGAGTGTGTTATACGGCGAGAGAACGGGATTGCTGGATTACGTGCCCGAAGGATCCTATCTCGTCCTCGATGACCCGGAGGGCATCGCCACTGCCGCGGATAACGCCTGGCGCGCATGTGAACAAATCGCACAGCGACAAAAAAAACGGCGGGCGGAAACAGAACCCCTGCCAGCGCGGTGCGTACTCCGACAACCGGAAACCATGCTTCGGCAACTGGACCACATGCCCCGGGTCTTGAACCGCGCACTGGGAGGAATATCTGAAGAAGTGGTAGAACTAGGTGGGCAGAGCGGGAGACATTACGAAGGCCATGTACAGCTATTAAAAGAAGATTTGCGAAAGTACTGGTTGGACGCTTATGAAGTGGTCATTCTTTGTGAAAGTGATGGACAAAAAGCGCGATTGGAAGAAATTCTGGAAGAAAGTGCCGATATCGTCTCCCTGTACGTAGGCACCCTACAATCCGGATTTACATACCGTCCCGGCAAAGTCTTTTTGATCAATGACCACGAAATTTACAGCCGCGTACATCGCAGACGACGGTATCGCCGCTTTCAAGATGCACAGCCCATCAAGACAGTATCCGCTCTTCAGCGCGGCGATTTTGTCGTGCATGTAGATCACGGAATCGGTCGATTTGAAGGCGTGGAGCGAATTGAAATAGGCCGCATAGCCAGCGATTGTCTGACCGTTGGATATCGGGATGGAGATCGGGTTTTTGTGCCGGTAGATCAGATGAATCAGGTACAAAAATATTCCGGACAAGACGGCGCAGTACCCGTATTGAGCAAATTGGGCACAGTAGCCTGGGAGAGGCTAAAGGAAAAGACGCGCAAAGCGATATTCAAAATGGCGGCAGAACTCGTGTCATTATACGCCGAACGCAAAGCGCAACCGGGCATGGCATTTTCACCTGATGGATCAGAAATGAACGCCTTGGAAGCCTCGTTCCCCTATCGCGAAACCCGAGATCAACAAGAAGCCATTGACGCCGTGCGAAAAGATATGGAAGCACAGTCCGCCATGGACCGCTTGATTTGTGGCGATGTGGGATATGGCAAAACAGAAGTGGCGATTCGCGGGGCGTTTAAGGCGATCTTGGATGGCAAACAAGTAGCAGTGCTCGCCCCCACAACCATTTTGGCGCAGCAACATTATCGCACATTCTGCGAACGGTTTTCCGAATTTCCCATCCATGTAGCGGTATTGAGCCGCTTCCGTACGCGGGCCGAACAAATGCGAACGCTTGAGGCGATGAAGAAAGGTACCGTAGATATTGTAGTGGGCACGCATCGGTTATTGTCAAAAGATGTCAACTTCAAATCCCTCGGCCTTCTGGTCATAGACGAAGAGCACCGCTTTGGGGTGCGGCACAAAGAGCGGTTAAAAGAAATGCGGCGTCTGGTGGATGTATTGACGCTCACCGCCACGCCAATTCCGCGCACCCTGCACATGTCGCTGATGGGCGCACGCGATATGTCGGTCATACAAACCCCGCCCAAAGACCGATTGCCAATTCAGACTGAAGTGCTGGCCTTTGAAGAAGACCGCATAGCCGAAGCGATCTTACGGGAAGTAGATCGCAATGGGCAGGTTTATTTTGTACACAATCGGGTCCAGTCCATGCACGCGATGATGGGTTTTCTCACTCGCCTATTGCCACAGGTGCGTTTTGGTATGGGACACGGCCAGATGCCCGAACGGCAACTCGAAAAAGTGATGATGGACTTTTTCGAGCACAAATACGATGTTCTGGTCTCCACCATGATCGTGGAATCCGGACTGGACATTCCCAACGCGAACACGCTAATCGTAAATCGGGCAGATCGCCTCGGATTGGCGCAGTTGTATCAATTGCGCGGTCGGGTGGGGCGATCGAATAAGCGGGCGTATGCGTATTTATTTGTACCGTCGTGGCAAGCACTCAGAAAACCAGCGGTAAGGCGATTGCGGGCCATCGAAGAATTTTCGGATTTGGGATCGGGTTTCCACATTTCAATGCGGGATATGGAAATTCGGGGCACGGGCAACTTGCTTGGATCACAGCAACACGGACATATCGCAGCCGTGGGATTTGATTTATACACGCGATTGCTGGACGAAGCCGTGCGGCAAATTAAGGGCGATGAGACCGAACCCGCGATTGAGCCAGATGTACAGATATCCGTTTCGGCGTATATTCCGGACGACTATATTCCGGATACAGATCAAAAAATGCAGTTTTATCAGCGATTGGGCCAGATACGGCAAACGGTGGAAGTCCTGGCAATAGAGGAAGAACTCGCGGACCGCTTTGGACCTTTGCCCGATCCCACAGCTGCATTATTAGACATCTTACAGGTCAAAATCCTGGCCCGCCAACTCAGGTTGTCGCAGTTGCAAATCGGACAGATCATGACAATGACCCTGTCGCCAGACAAACCGCTGATGCGAACGGATATTGAACGGATGGTGACACAATCACCACTCCCCCTGGAATTTGCCCTGGGAGATCCGCCAAAAATCGAAGTCGCGCTAATGGGCAAGGGACCACAATCGCGGTTAGAATCGGCTAAAAATGTGTTGCAGAGCCTAATTTGAAGGCGTATATTCGATTAGTCGGAACCTTTTTTATTGTCAATAGTTTAGAGCCACATGCGGGGATATGACCGCAATGGGGGATCGCGTTTTGAAACGAGCGCGGTATTTGAAAATCGGCTTAATAATCTGCCTGATTGGTATATGGGGTTGTGAGAGGCCACAAAAAACTTCCGTCGTGGCACAAGTGGGAAATCGCTATCTGACCATAGAAGCATTGGAGAAGCGTATTCCCGCCCCGTTTGCAGGCACACTTTCCCCTAAAGAAAAACAAAGATTGGTCGAAAATTGGATAGAGGAAGAACTCCTCCACCAGGAAGCCCTGCGACAAAAACTCGACCGGGATTCCGAACTATCGGATCGCATTGATCGCGCTGTTAGACAACTGTTGGCAAACGAATTAATGACCCGCACATACGCGCGCGACGCCGAAATCTCAGAGGATGTAATTCTCGCCTATTACGAAGAACATCGGGCGGATTTTGAACGCAATCAACTCGAACTCAGAGTGCGGCATCTCGTTGTGGCAGATAGGAATGCAATGAATCGGGCGTGGGACCGGCTGCAAAAGGGTGAATTTTTTGAGCAGGTGGCACGCGAAGTTTCTATCGATCAGTCGGCTGTAAATGGCGGCGATCTGGGATATTTTACCGAAGATATGGTCACCTCCTCTTTCTGGGAGGCCTGTCGGGACGCCAAATTGGGGCACCGGATACGCACACGCACTGAATTGGGCTACCATATCATCGAGGTAATGGATCGGGACGACGAGGGTTCAATACGCGATTTGGTCGATGTGCGCAGCGAGATTCAGCAACGCATCCTGACCGAACGACGACGCGAGCAACGCGCCAAATTACTGGCCGAACTCAAAGAGCGGATTGAATGGTCAGTGGATTGGAAGCAATTGAATAGAGCACAGTGAGAATTGGGCTTCTCACGTCTCGCCAATTTCGAGGAATTTATCGATATGAAAACGCTATTTATCAACGTGCTAATTGGGTTATTCCCGCTCACGGGCACAGCGCTTGCAGAGCCTATCTTATTGGATAAAATTATAGCAGTGGTAGATGACAAAATTGTGTTGCGATCCGATGTGGAAAACAAGCTGCGGCAGGAATTGATCACTCGAAGAGTTGATGTGCGCACCGTGCCGCAGGCAGAGCTTGAGAATATGTTTAATAAGGTTCTGGAAAATGAAATTCAGCGCAACTTATTACTGGTCAGAGCGCGAGAAGACAGCATTGAGGTAGATGACGAGCGCGTGGAAGAGACCGTGCGCGCGCAAATTCGCTACGTTAAGGAACAGTTTGGCGCGGCGACATTTGCCGAAGAATTAAAAAAAGCGGGATTGACCGAGCGACAGATGCGAGATAACTACAGGGAGCAAATCCGCAATCAGTATATTGAAGACAGTATGCGTCAAATGCTGGCGCAACAGGTTAGTGTGTCGCCCCGGGATATGAAGGAATATCAAGAAAAATACCGCCGCGGCGAATCAAGTTTTATTTCGTTAAGTCATATTTTTATTGAACCTGCTGCATCGACAGAACAGCAGGACAAAATTCGCCCCCAGGCAGAAGCGGTTTTGGAACGCATTCGGGCAGGTGAAGATTTTGCAGCGCTGGCAAAAGAATACTCACAAGATCCTGGCAGCGCGTCTCAAGGCGGGGATTTGGGCTTTTTTGGGCGCGGTACCATGGTGCCTGCATTTGAAGACGTTGCCTTTAGTCTCAAAGTAGGCGAAGTGAGCGACCTCGTACAATCGCAGTTTGGCTTTCACATTATTCTCGTCGAGGAAATTTCGGGCGATCAGGTGCGGGCGCGTCATATTTTGTTTTTATTGCAAAAAGACGAAAAAGTCGCGCAGCAAAAGGCAATGGCATTGTATCAACAGATTCGAGACGGGGCGGATTTTGCCGAACTTGCGCGCGAGCATTCCGACTTTGAAGAAACAGCATCGCGCGGCGGATTTTGGCAGAATATTCCCAGGTCTGATCTCCCATCCCAATTTGCAGATGTGGTGCGGGCACTCAAGCCGGGCGATGTGAGTTTACCCGTAAAAATGGAAGGCGGTTGGAATCTGTTCCGGATCAATGACGAGGCCACTGCATTAGAGGAAATTGCCAGACTGGAACGCTTGCAGGAATTATTCCGTGAGAAACTGGCAGAAACGCGGGCGAAATTATATGTGGATGTGCGGTTGGAATAGGATAGTATGAGATTAGATATCTATTTAAATACATGTTGTCTGGTGCGCCGGCGTTCAGAAGCCAAACGAGCGTGTGACAATGGGATTGTGACAGTAGATGGGCAAGAAGCCAAGGCGAGTCGCGTTTTGCGCGCAGGGCAAAGGGTGAGCATTGCGTTTTCCGATCGTCTGTTGGAATTTGAAGTATTGGCGCTTCCACGAGGTAATGTATCGCGAAAGCGAGCACCTGAATATTATCGCGTTATTCGAGATGAAGCACAGGAACCAGAGTTTTTTTAAAACGCGATCCCGTCAGAAAGAAAAAAATAGAAAGGCAAAGGCCGGCACGGGCTGGCCGTTTTTCATTTTATGCAAAACTTCGAAACTGAGGCAACCCCGTATAGTCGCCTGGCGACCATTTACGATTATGTAATGCGACATGTGGATTACGTGCATTGGGCGCGTTATGTCTCATCACTGCTCGCACGACACAAAATCAAACCCAACCGCGTATTGGACCTGGCCTGCGGCACGGGCAGTCTGGCAATTGAGTTATACCGTCAGAAGTTCGATGTAATGGGTGCAGATGGCTGTCGAGAAATGCTGGATGTGGCTATAGAAAAGGCGCGTAAGTCGCGCTATCCCATACCATTTTACCATCGCAATTTGCTCGATTTGGACGATTTGCCCCCGTGCGATGCGGTGTTGTGTTTGTACGATAGCATCAACTATTTGATGTCACCTGAACTGATCGCGCGTGCTCTGGAAGAAGTGCATCGCATTGTAAATCCCAACGGGGTCTTTGTAGTCGATATCTGTACAGAGAGCAATTCGAGGCAATACTTCTGCAATATGGAGTCAGAAGATTCGGGAGATGGATTTTCATATCGGCGGCACAGCTATTACGACCAGGGTGTACAATACAACAAATTTGATATTCACTTTGAAGACACAGATGAAGTGGTCAAAGAAGTACATCAACAGCGCATCTATTCTTTGGGGACGATTGAAAAAATTTTAGATACATCGCCTTTTGAAAGGGTAGGTGCTTACGGTGGATTTGGATATGCACCACCGACAGAACTTTCGGACCGGGTACATTTTGTTCTCAAAAAATAGTTCGAGAGATGGATATTGGAACTGCTGATGCAGTTGTACATCATGCCAGTGATTAAATTACAAAACGTACGGGTTGAGCAGCGAGGTCAACCGATATTGCTCAATGTCAACACAGAGATCAATCAGGGCGAATTCGTCTATCTGACTGGACACACAGAGGCGAAAAAACGCGCGCTATTCAGGCTGATTATATTTGAGGATTTACCCAGTTCGGGCGTGGTATCTGTGGGAGAATACGACTCGCAGCAAATTCGAAAAACAGATATCCCGCAGTTGCGAAGGCAAGTGGGCGTAGTATTTCAAGACTTCAAATTATTGCACCATCGCACCGTATCTGAAAATGTGGCCTTCGCGCTTGAAGTAACAGGCGTTTCGCGGCGCCGGATCAAGCGCAAAACGCAGGCGATATTGTCGGATGTGGATTTGCTGCACAAACGCAATGCGTATCCAGATGATTTGTCGGCTTATGAACGGCTGCGGGTAGCAATAGCGCGGGCACTGGTGAATGATCCCCTTGTCTTGTTGGCAGATGAACCAGCCGCCCATTTGGATTCCGAAGCCACAGAACAGGTGATGGCCATTTTTCAAAAAATAAATGTACGCGGAATAACTGTGATCATAGCGACACATGATACAGCGATAGAAGACCGATATTCGCGGCGAATATTGCAATTGGAAAATGAGGTCATTGAACAGATTGCAAATTGAGCAAATGGAAAGGTGAAATGAATCTAGTATTGCGCGAGGCATTGCAAGGGGTCAGGCACACGGGAATCGCAGGTGTGATTTCAGTGGCGACCATTGGAGCCTCCCTGCTGGCATTGGGATTCTTGTGGCAGGTGATCGAGAGTGGAAACGCGCTGGCTAACCGATTGCGCGCGCGGGTGGAGATAGACATTTACCTGAAAGATGGCGTTTCATCTCAGCGAATACTCGCATTGCGGCGCAGGTTAGAAGCGAGACCCGAGGTGGGCGGGATTGCGTATATGGATCAGGAAGCGGCTGCCAAAGAATTTCGGTCACGATTTGGTTTGGGTACGGTCGATGCGCTTTCGAGCAATCCATTGCCCGCTTCGCTTAGAGTACGCATTTCTCCCGGGGAGAATATGCCGCGCCGCGCTCGATCCGTTGCAAGATCTGTAGCCAGCCATAGTGCTGTAGAAGGTGTAAACGTAGGTGAAGTTTGGGTGGACTCTTTAGAGCATTTTATTGAAGTAACCACCAGAATTGGACTCGCACTTGGGTGTATGCTGTGTTTTGCGTGTGCTTATGCAGTGAGCCATGCAACCAAGTTGATGGTGCTGGCGCAGCGCGATGCCCTTGAGATTATGCGGTTGGTCGGCGCGACAAATACGACTGTGTGGATGATCTTTGGAGTTGGGGGGGCACTACAAGGCTTTGTCGGTGGATTTTTAGCACCTCTGATGATGGCTTATATATCACCCTGGTGGGCTGTTCGCGTACCGGATTTGACGGTCACACCAACGATTGAACTGGCATTCGGTCTGGTGGTATTGGGCACCGTGCTCGGCGCGATAGGCAGTTGGGCATCCCTGAACCGCATGTTGAGAGAAATCGCGTAGAATGGTTGAGGTATAGCGTGCAAAAACCAGTGTATATATTGTATATCCTGGCTTTTCTAATCGCATTATCGCCCGATGGAAGAGCGCAGACAATAACGGCATTGGAAGCGCGTCTGAAAGCTGAACAAGCGGCGATGGACAGCTTAAACTTGAATCCTCTACCTCCGCGGGAAGCATCGGCTCAACCCGATGAAAACACATCTCTAAATATCGCTGATGAAATCAATAGTCTGAATGATGAAATCGACCGTACCGAGCAACAGCTTCGACTGGCTCAGTCACAACTTAAAAATCGCGAGCAAAATATAGCGCAACGTACGCGTGAAATATACAAAATAGGACGACAGGGAATACTATCAGTATTGTTTTCGGCGAAGTCGCTGCGAGATGCGGCCCAGCGCCTGCTGTATTTGTCCCGATTAAAGGATCAGGACCAGCGGGATGTTCAGGTATTGCGAGCGGCGCGCAAACGGGTAAATATTCTGTTCACCATACTCAGTTCGCAGAAGCGGCGACAGCAAATTTTGCTGCAACGCAAACGCCAGCACGAGCAAATTTTAAAACGTTGATGAATAGCTATCCTCTTGCATTGATATGTACATTTGGATATAACAATGAACTTTCAAGCGGCTCTAAATTTTTTATTATCAGGCAATGAACTCGTGCTAACAACGCATGTGAATGCCGATGGCGATGGCCTCGGTGCTCTGTTGGGATTGAGCCATTGGTTAACGAGGCAGGACCAAGAGCACCGCATCGTGGTGGCGGACGAGATACCAGATCGCAAATATCGGTTTTTACCGGGCTATGATCGCATAGAATCGGTGTACAACTCTGGGCTGGCAACCCCTGTGCTGCGCCTCGTGGTTGTGGATACGACAACATCGGAAAAACGCATTGGCGATGTCGCGAGGCTGATTGGACCTGCGACCAAAACGCTGGTTATCGATCACCATGTGGATGCAGATGGAGAGAGCGATGTACGGGTGATCGATACAGATGCCAGCTCTGCCAGTGAATTGATCTATTCGCTCATAAACTGGTATGGTAGTAATTCGGGATTTACACCCGAAATTGCGACGTGTTTATATGCTGGAATTGTATTTGACACAAAGCTATTTAAACATTCGCATCCAGAACGCGCACTCCGCGCCGCCGCAGAACTCGTTGGGCACGGTGCCGATCCACAGCAAATTGCAGAAAACATGTTTTCGCACCAGACATATCAAACAGTGAAAACCCTGGGATTCGCGCTGTCGAATCTAATGTTACACGAAAACGGACAGATCAGCACATTGTACGTCGATCACAAAACACATGCGATGAATGGCGATTTGGACGGGGTGGTCGATCACGCGATGTCGATTGACGGAGTTGAAGTCGCACTATTTTTTAAAGAACAAGAGCCGGGACAACAGCGCGTGAGCTTGCGGTCGCGGGGAAAAGTGGATGTCAATCGCATTGCCCGTCAATTTGATGGTGGCGGCCATATCCGCGCATCGGGATGCGAGATTAAAGGCTCTGTCGGTCAAGTGCAAGCGCGTTTGGTATCTCTTGTGCGCGAACAATTGTGAATCGGTGTAACTCCCCCTGGCCTGACAAACCCCTGCACGATTCCGGCAGGAGCAGGCCGTAGTAGCGGTTCAACAGAAAGGATATGGATATGGATCTTTTGACACTGAAGACGTGGTCGCCAGATGATATTTTGCGTGCGGTAGAAATGGGGCTGGTGATCAAAAAGAATCCCGAGCGCTATGAAGGTTTGCTAAAGGGACAAACTTTGGCGATGTTATTTCAGAAAACATCGACGCGCACCCGCGTAGCTTTTGAAGTAGGCATGCATCAATTGGGGGGGCAGGCCGTATTTTTGGACTGGATGACCACCAATTTTGGATTGGCCGATGTACGCGATGAAGCACAGGTCCTATCGCGATATGCAGATGTGATTATGGCGCGCATGCTCAAACACGAGGATTTACTGCGTCTGACCCTTGGCTCCGAAGTCCCTGTAATCAACGGATGTTGCGACCGCTATCATCCCTGCCAGGCTCTGGGCGATCTGCTATCGATCCTGGAAGTGCGAGGCAAGTTGGCGGGAACGCATGTGGTTTATGTGGGCATCTGGAACAATGTGTGCAATTCGCTGGTGACAGCGTGTACAAAAGCCGGCGTACGCATAACGGCTGTGACGCCAGAGATCAACAAACCATCGGCAGACCCCGAACTGGTCAAAGCAGCGCGTGCAACCGGGTTATTTGAAGAAACGCTGGATCTGGAATCCGCTGTTGCCGATGCAGATTTTCTTTATACCGATACGTGGATTGATATGGAATTTTTTAACAATCCAGAATTTGCAGAAGAAAAAAAGCGACGCACCAGAGTATTCATGCCATATCAGATCAATGGCGATTTGCTCAAAAAGACAGACGCTTATGTGATGCACTGCTTGCCAGCACACAAGGGATACGAAGTGACGGATGAGGTTATGGCAAGCGAGCGATGCATTGCTGTGGATCAAGCAGAGAATCGCATGCACATTCAAAAGGCCGTATTGCTTCAAATGATCGGACCAGAGCGGATGACATAATGGCCATAACGGAAAGATTACCTCGGGAAATCCCCAATTCCAGACAGATGCTGGAAGAAAAGATCGCATCGCACGAAGCGCGGATAGCGGTGATGGGATTGGGGTATGTGGGATTGACCCTATCCGTGGAATTGGGTAAGGTGGGATTTTCCGTCACGGGAATCGATACATCGGCGCGCAAAGTAGATCTGGTAGAATCGGGAAAGTCCGATGTGCAGGGTGTATCGGAATTTGAAGTAGCAGGTCTCAAAGCTGTGGGGAAATTGACAGCAACGCGAGAATGCGATGTGCTCGATGAGGCCGATGTGGTTGTGGTATGCGTGCCCACACCCTTGAATAAAACACGCGACCCGGATGTCTCGTTTATACTACAAGCGTGTAGTGCAATCAAAGACCGACTGCGCTGCGGACAACTCGTGATTCTGGAAAGCACCACATATCCAGGGACGACTCAGGAACTGGTATTGCCCTTACTCGAAGAAAGTGGCTTGAAGGTCGGTCGAGATTTTTTTCTCGTATTTTCCCCAGAGCGCGTCGATCCTGGCAACAGGGTTTATACCATCACCAACACGCCCAAAGTCGTGGGTGGTATTACCCCGTCTTGCACAGAAATAGGCACGCATTTTTACCGACAATCGATCGGCGAAGTCGTATCGGTCTCATCGACCCAGGCCGCTGAAATGACCAAGTTGCTGGAAAATACATTTCGCAGTGTAAATATCGGCCTTGTCAATGAAGTGGCACTGATGTGTGATCGCCTGGGAGTAGATGTCTGGGAAGTAATTGATGCCGCAGCGACCAAGCCGTTTGGATTCATGCCGTTTTATCCCGGTCCTGGATTGGGCGGGCATTGCATTCCAGTTGATCCGCACTTTCTGGCCTGGAAGTTGAAGACCTTGAATTACAATGCGCGCTTTATCGAATTGGCCAGCGAAGTGACGCGCAGCATGCCGGGCTATGTGGTCGAAAAAATCACCGACGCGCTCAACGAACACGAGCGGTGCTTGAAAGGCTCGAATATCCTGGTCTTGGGCGTGACATACAAACCCGATGTACGCGATATTCGCGAGTCACCGGCATTGGATATTATAGAAATGCTTCAGGAGAAAGGTGCGAAAGTCTCGTATTGCGATCCGTTTGTAGATCACTTGCAGACAGAAAGTTTGGACTTGAAGAGCACCTCTTTGAACAAAAAAACTATAACTGAAGCCCACTGTGTGGTGATCGTGACACATCACAGCGATTGGGATTATGAATGGATAGTAAGGCACGCGCGCTGTATTGTCGATACGCGCAATGCCACACAGGCTGTATCTGGAAAGAAAGATCACGTCTTTAAACTGTAACAGGAACTATATGCGCATTTTACTAACAGGTGGCGCGGGGTTTTTGGGATCGCATCTATGTGACCGTTTGCTGGATGAAGGGCACGAACTAATTGTCATGGATAACCTGTTGACCGGACGGGCAAAAAATATCGCACACCTGTTTGGACGAGATGGCTTTACATTTATCAAACACGATGTGACGCAATACATCTATGTGAAGGGACCGCTGGATTATGTATTGCATTTTGCCAGCCCGGCCAGCCCCGATGATTTTTCGCGCTATCCAATCCGCATCCTGAAAGTGGGCGCGCACGGCACGCACAACGCGCTCGGTGTGGCGCGTGCCAAAAAGGCGAAATTTTTCCTGGCTTCAACATCGGAGATTTACGGCGACCCATTGGTGCATCCGCAGCCAGAATCGTATTTGGGCAATGTCAATACACTGGGCGTGCGTGGCGTCTATGACGAAGCCAAACGCTTTGCCGAAGCCATGACAATGGCCTATCACCGCGAAAGCGGGGTCGATACGCGGATTGTTCGGATTTTTAATACCTATGGTCCCCGCATGCGCAAAAACGATGGACGGGCCATTCCCAATTTTGTCAATCGGGCACTGGCAGGTGAACCATTAAAAGTATATGGCGATGGCAGTCAAACGCGCAGTATTTGTTATGTTTCAGACCTGATTGAGGGAATCTATCGATTGATGCACGCGGATTATCACACGCCCGTAAATATCGGCAATCCATCGAGTGAGACATCGATGTTGGATCTGGCAAAAAAGATTATTGAGCTAACCGAGAGCAAAAGCGAAATCGCGCTCATGCCCAACGCGCAAATCGGCGACGATCCCCAAATGCGACAACCCGATATCACCCTGGCCAAAAAACTTCTGGGATGGGAACCCAAAGTGACGCCAGAGCAGGGATTGCGACAGACAATTGAATGGTTCAGGGAGAATTAGGCTAACCGCTTGACTGGAAGGACTAACTTAGATATATTTTTCAACGTGCTGGGGGCGACATGGCTTCGACGGGGGTGGGGAGATAATAGCTGCGTGTCGAGGTGCCCAATCACCTCGTAAAACAATTGGGAAAAAACGCAACTGCGGACGATAACACGTACGCAATGGCTGCCTAACTAACCGTTACGCAGTCCGTTCTCTCAGATCTTGCCTGCGTGGTCTGGGCAGAGCGCCGACGAGAGCAGGCTGGTGCGGGGGTTTCCGCTCGAGGGCCTCCGGATGAGAGTGGGCCACAGCCCCAACCATCGAGCTGGCATCTCAGCGACCCTGTCTGTTGGGGCGCGAGGTGCGAGATCCCAAGTGAATAGACTACACACGTAGATGCCGTTGTCAAACCGCTTTCGGACGCGGGTTCGATTCCCGCCGCCTCCACCATTCTTTCCTATCTACAGGCCGGACCTTCACCGCCTTCGCCATCCCCCTGTCCAGCTAAAGAGCATTCCCATGCAAACCGAATCCCTGCGCCGCGCCCTGCACGACCTCCTGGGCATCCCCACGGTCCGCTGCGACCTGGCTCCGGAGTTCCGCGGACAGATCGAACGGGATGAAATCGTCGTCGAAAAATGGATCTGGACGAGCGAACCCGGTTCCCGTGTCCCCTCCGTACTCTATCGACCGGCACACCCCACCGCACCCATGCCATCCATCGTGATAACCTGTGGCCACGGCGGCAGCAAAAGCCAGTGGCAGTACACCTACATCCCCCAACTCTACGCCAAACTCGGGCTGGCCTGCCTGGTTCTGGACCCGGTCGGAGAAGAAGAGCGACACATCCGTGGCGACATGGGTACCCGGGCGCACGACCCCGAAGAGGTCCACACCTGCGCCGATGGGGCTGGCCGGCTCATCATGGGCAAACTCGTCTTCGACACGATGCGAGGCATTGATTTCCTCTTCACCCGGAGCGACATCGACCGGGAGCGCGTCGGTGTGGCAGGGAACTCCCTCGGCGGCGCCAAAGCCTCCTGGATGCTGGCCCTCGACACCCGCCTCAAGCTGGCCCTGGTCTCTGGTTGGGCGCTGTGTGATACCATGACGGTCACCGGCAAGTTCTGCACCCGCGTCCCAAATCAGCGCCTGCGCACCCTCTGCACCTGGCCGGAATTCCTCTCCCTGGCAGCGCCCCAATGCGCCGTCCTCATCCTCAACGGCGACGCCGACGTCATCATCGATACAGAGGGAGACGGCGCCGCGTGGGAAGGTACCCGGAACGCCGTGGCCAGTGCAGCTCCGAATTTCCCGGACGGCCACATCGCTTGCTGGTTCGAACCGGCGGGAGGGCATCGGCCCTACTTTGGCTACACCGTCGCCATAGAATGGATCCACCGCCACCTCGGTGCCCCCGATTTCGACCCCAAAGAAAGCCTACCCACCCTCAACTCGGGCGACTGGTGCGACACCAACGGCGTCACTCTGGAAAAACTCTACGGCACCGACCTCCACCAGCGCGGCGCCACCCTTCCCGACCTCGGCATCCGACCCATACACCGCACCGACCTATCGTGCCTCCACCCGGAGGAGATTGGCGACCCGCGCTACACTCTGGAAGGCTGGCTGGATCAGATCCAGGCCTGATCGAAAAAAGGCTGGTGACTCCGTGGCGATCTCCACCTCCTCCGCGTCGTTTCTTACGCAGACGACACGGCATCCTTAGTACAACGTTCTCCATATTAGGAGATTAGATGTGAATACGCAACTGGTAGACCGGTATTTATATCCCATTGGCAGTGAAATATGGCAGGAGCCAAATGGTCTTCTGAGCAATTTCTCTTCCATTCCACAGCCCAATCTCATCGGATTGAATGACGTTGTTAAGTTGCCCGGTGGAATTCTTCTGGCAGAAGGTGGCATGGGTAAAACGACTTTCATGGAGCAGTTAAAGGATTTACTACATGGTCAGCCAGTTCATCTGTTCAAACTATGGAAGTATGGAGGCGATCCCGTAGGATTCAGAACCGCTTTTGAAGCCAATCTGACTGCTTCCTCAGGAGATGTAGCCCAAACTCTTATCCTTGATGGCCTTGATGAAGCTCCTGATTTAGCTCGCGTTATTTTGCGGATGCTTAACAATTTGTCAAAAAACACGTCGGTGTGGATCTCATCACGCGACGGAGCTGCTATTCGCACGATACAAGAAAGTGATACAGAGCTAAACTCATACAATCTGGCTCCTCTTACAATAGAAGACTTACATGTACTTGCTACGCAAGCTGGGGTCAACGGGGACGAATTCTTAGATGCTGTTGTCAGTCAGGGATTAATTCCTATTTGCGCGAAGCCGCTTGGGTGCAAATTAGCACTCTCGGTATTCCGCGAGAACGATCTGACAGGAGTTGCTCAACGCGATCTATGGCACAAGGGAATTGAAAGGCTCTGTGACGAAACTCCAGCGGGTACACGTCAACTCGCGAGTATTCCCCAGTTCTCCCTTGATGAGGTCCTACACTGTTCCGCCTGGATCTCGTTGTGCTTGGCACTCACAGATAACCGCTTTGTTTGGAACCGTGAACAGAGTTATTGCCCAGAGCAGTCACTTGGCATATCGGATTTGGCTTCAGATCGTTTTTCCGTAGATCTGATTCAAGCAACGTTGCAAAGAGGATTATTCTCCCCGTTAGGCGATGGCCGCATTATGTTTTCCCATGCCATGTATGGAGATTTTCTCGCCGCATTTGGCTTTAAGAGCTTCATTCCAATGAAACACTGGACTCCGTTGTTCCTAAACGGTCAGCGGGATGCGGTTTTTCCGCAACGCGAGGGAATCGCAGTCTGGCTCGCGACGTACGACAAGGAATTCTGTAAAGCCCTGTCTGAAATTCAGCCAGAACTGTTGCTGGAATCCGCTGATTCTGTCCAGGCTATCGGTCCCCAGATTCTCTGTAACGCACTCCTTGAACGCACCGACAACCTCAGTCATAAGCAACGGCAACTTTCAAATCTTCATCGGCTGAAATCTGATCAAACAATCGAGATACTCAAAAATTATTTGTTGGACCCGAACGCCAGTAATTCCGTCATAGAACTGGCCACTACCGTTGCAGAGGCTTGTGAATACTCAGAACTTGCTGAGATATTCGCAGACCGGGTGTTGAATTCGCATTTGAGTCTTAGGGAGAGAGTAGATGCAGCCTATGCGGTGGGTAGGCTCAAAGATGAGAATGCGAAACGTCGTCTGAAGCAACTGCTCCCAATTGATCCAGAAGATGATCCAGAAGATGATCTTCTCGGTACGGTTCTGCGCGCTTGTTGGCCCGTTCATCTGACATCTGAGGAACTCATTGACCATTTGGTTAAGCCTCAGAAGTCAAACTATATGGGAGCGTATAGTTGCTTTTTAAAATACGACCTGCCTGCATCCCTTGAGTCCTCGCTTGATAAGGAAAACGCCATTGTTCTGCTTACCTGGGCGTTGAACTATATAGAAAGATATGCTCCATTTGACACTTTCGGTAGGCTTGCACGTACAATCTATACTGTTTGCTGGAAATGGTCGAAAACTCCTGAAATTACGCAACTTCTCGCTGAAGGTTATGCGAAAGCCCTTGACCATCACCGGTCACCGTTTCTGCAGTTGCGTTATGAAGGTGAACGCATCTTGATACCTATCCTCACAAAGGATGCAGTTCTTGAGGATGTGGAAAGTCGTTTCGCTGTGCTCGAAGCTTTGCTGACGTTCAGCACGCACGATTTACGTATTTCGGGTATTTTATCCAGTGCGTTCCCTTTATACACTCAAAAAGATTTACCCTTACTGTTTGATCGTGCAATTTCCGCCCCGTCAGACACTCTTGTTGAAAGGTGGGTGGATTGCATAAAAACTTTTTTAATTACTGATACTGATATAGATAAATATACAGATCAAATAGACCAATTGCACGAGCTAAGACCTGAACTCATTGATGACTCCGAGACGCTTCGTGCGGATATGGAGAAAACGGCCCAACGTTTCAAAGAACAACAACAAGAGAGGAAAAGAAAAGATGAGGAGATTATAAATGAATGGACAGAGAAACAGTCTAAAATAGATAATGAGATCAAAGACACTCTTCATAACCCAAATTTGACTTCAGAGAGTTTCGAACGCATATCGTTTTGGTTGAATTCGGAAAATGGGAGAAGCACTATTGGGCCTATAGATATTCGTTTATCCCCTGGTTGGGACAAGTTGACAGAAGACGAGCAAAGTATAATGCTCGACTTGGCTCAGCGCTACCTCACGGAAGGGGAAATTTCTTCTACTGAACCTAATGAACATTCATACAGCGTGGCGTGTGCGTTAACAGCACTCAAAATGTTGCGCCCAGACATTTATTCTGCTCTTTCTCGAGACGTTTGGAAGAGATGCTCAGTCGAGCTTTTAAAGTCCGTTATGAGTGATAACGTGGAATTATTGGCTCCGTTGCTCGATACGCTATCAGAACAGTTTCCTGATATTGCGACCGATGCAGTGCTTAATGTGCTATCTCAGCAAATAAAAGAAAATTTCATTGACATCATCTACAACTGGGGAACCCGACTAAATGATGAGCAAGCAGCGGCAATATTGGATATGGCGGGTGATCCAGCAATAGATCACGAACGACGCTTTATAATTGTTAATAGCTTGGCCCGGCAGGGTAAAGAAGAGTTGGTTCTTGAGTACTTGAATACGCTTTTCGACGAGGGCTGGAGTGTTCCTTCTGATCCGAAATTCCATAAACTTCGCAAACTTGCCTTTGTTTTGAGTCCAGCCAGTCACATGCAACAGCTTTTGGATGCTCTCACATCAGATCCTGAATGGGGCCAAGGGTGGATTGAGGCATCTGTCGGTGGCTATGATGGCGATTTATTGAAAGCGTTTTTGTCCTGTGAATCTTGCGATTTAGAAAAAATGTACATTTGGTTACATGATCAGTATCCAAAAGAAAAACGTCCAGAGCATGAAGGTGTCTATACACTTACCGCGCTGGATGAAATACATAGGCTCAAAGATTATATTATTAATTACCTTTCTCAGAGTGGAATAGCTGGATCATCCATTGTTCTTGATAGCATACTGCAGCGATTTCCCACAGATACTTGGCTTACTAATCGTATTCTTGATGCCAGAAGGGCTGAGCAGGCAACCACTCTACCCATATTGCCCGTTGAAAATATCAAGGAGTTGAGCAAACAGAAAACTGATTCGCCGTACTTGATCTATTCAGTTCATGCTCTCTTGGATCTTGTCATGACTGCGTTAAAAAGCTACCGCAGCGATCTTCAAGGCGATAATCCCGCAGTGGGTGATCTGTGGAATATTGACCCGAACCGTCCGCGTGATGAGGAATACTTATCAGATCATTTAAAGCGTTACCTTGACAACAGATTAACGACTGGTGTTGTCATTAACCGTGAGGTGCAAATTCGGCGCAAGCTGTTCAATGATGGCAGGTCAGGGAGTCGTACAGACCTATGGATTCAGGCTTTTGACGAGCATGGGAGTGCTCTCACTATATGTATTGAGGTCAAGTGCAATTGGAATGACTCAGCAAAGACGGCTCTTAAGGAGCAACTCATAGATAAGTACATGTCTGGCAAGACAGCTACAGCTGGAATTTTTCTTATAGGCTGGTTTGGGTGCGATAGCTGGGACTGCAACGACAATCGTCGAACTGCCGCGACATCTATCTGGTCTGATATGGACTCGGCTATAGTGGACCTACAGAATCAAGCCGAAAAGGAGCAAAAAAACGGGAGTGCCGTCCGGTCTATCGTTATTGACTGCACATTGAGGTAGTGAAGCGTAATTCCGAGGACAGTTGCTATGGAGGTGCGCGCTAAAACATCGGGAGAGAAACTTCGTCAAGCAATTGGTCCCGCGTTTTCCTAATTTCTTCAATCACTGAATCAATTTCTTCGTAACATCGCCACGCCGGTATCCGTAGGACTGTCCAACCGAGGTTGGATAAGACACGATCCCGGGCGATGTCCTGACGCCGTTGTCGGCCCCTGGCGTCAAGATGCTGATCGCCGTCAACCTCAATGTTTAGCTTGATTCCCTGTTCCAGTAGCGCAAAGTCCAACTCGTACCCCTCCACATTGAGCTTAGCATAGGGTGAGAGGTCCCGGAGTTGCATTGCGTCGAGCAAAAGTTTCTCAGACCTGCTATCCGTGCGAAACTCGGCAGAAGGCTGAGCAACGCCCTCATTCTGGGCGACCTCGCACAGATAGACGCGCAAGGATGCCAGGGTTGGGCTTCCCAAATCTCCTATGAGCGGATGGCCGAGAACGATCAGTGCTCGACGGGCGCGGCTCACAGCCACGTTCAGGAGATTTCTCTCTTTTTCTACCCAACGGATACCACTCTTGGACATACCGGGAGATAGAACAGAGGAAAAAATGATCGCCTCACGCTCGTCTCCTTGCAAGCGATGTGCGGTTCCGCTCACAAAACCGATGTCGGATAGAAAATCCTGGTCGAATTGCCTTTTTGCGAGTTGATCAATGAGTTGCGCCTGAGCGGCGAACGGAGTCACCACACCGACGGTCTTGTAACCGGACTCGATTACGCCATGAATTTGTTTCACCGTTTGCTCCGCCTCAGTTCGATTCAGCCAACTTCCAGAAGCGGGTCGTACTGCCTTACCTTCAACATCGTACCAGGAGATGGCACGGTCACGCTGAGCCGTATCGGAGACGTCCGTCAGTATGGTGAGTTCATCCCTGTAGAACGTCTTGTTGAACCAACGAGCGATGTGTGGGTGACAACGGTAGTGCTCATTGAGAAGAACTGGCATTTGGGGTCTTGCTGCAAACTCAAACGCGGAGTAGGCCGAGCCGTCCTTGTGATGAATGCCGCGCTTGCGCAGATCGTCGTTGTCGAATCCCGTTTGTGTAGCGATCTCTTGTAAGAGCCCATCGCTGAGGGAAACGATCGGATTCAACTGGTATGGATCTCCCACCACTGCCAGACGTTTTGCGCGGTAAGCCAAAGGCAGCACCGCCGCCAGGCTGCACTGGCTGGCCTCGTCAACGATCACGAGGTCAAACAACTCTGATTCCAAAGGGAAATTGGAATGCGCTGACAGTGCTGTGCATGCCCAGCCTCGTAAGTGGTGAAACGAATTGCCAATAGCCCGTTTGAAACGATCCAGGTTGGCAGAGATTGTGCCGAAAGCTGCCAGACGGTTAGCGCCAGAGGAAATTCTTGTTGCGGTGTCCGCACGGATTGCATGGAGGCTGGCCTCTGCCCATTTCTGGTCGGCTTCCTGCATCCTGGACGTCGGGTCATCACCCACTGCGGACTTCAGTTGTTGTCGTTCTGCTCGTCCAATTTCTAATTGGGAGGTCAGCTTTGTTATACGCTGATCAATTCGGGCCCAGATAACGAGTTGTTCCAATGGAGCGGTTTCGATGCAGTCAAGTCGCCTGCGTAGGCGTCGTGCGCGGAAGCGACGGAACCACCATGTCCGCAACAATTGTCTGGATCGTCGCTCTATTTCGTGGGAACTGATGGGCAGTTCGGGAGCGTTGACACTGGGCCAGAGTGTTTGCGCCGCCTCTTTCAAAGCTGGCCTGAGTTCCTCCAGTTCCTCGACAACCTGCAATAACTCCTCATCCAGTTCGTCCAGCCTTGTTAGTTTCTCCATTAACTGGGTGCGCTCAGTGGCGACCCGCTTCAATTGAGCGCGTGCTGCCGCCTGGTTGCCACCGTGAGTTTCCGCCTGAGATGACGCTACAATGATGCGATTCGGAACCTGCTCGCGCACGTCGCGATTGCCGGTACGGACCAACAAGCCGCTACAAACGTCTTTTTCCGCACGGTCAACGGCCACATCAACCGCAGCATTGTTGGTCGAGGTCACCAGGACTTTATCGCCGTCCAGCCATGCGTTTGTAACCGCGTTCACGACGAGTTGCGTTTTTCCAGTCCCAGGTGGGCCGGTCACGATCGTCAGAGGTTCTCTGCGGAGACGCTCGAGTGTCTCTACCTGTGATTGGTTGCATACAAGTGGCGCTGCAAGAGGCTCGGACGGGGGGCGCTTGTCTTTCTTCTGTACGAAACTGTCAGGGAGAAGAGATGCCGCAGCCGTAGTCGCCCAGTCTTTTCGGGTCTGTAGTTGTCGCAGTTCCTCACGAAGGGCGATGTTGTATCCGGACGCCTCGGTCATAACCGTGACCCCAGCGTTGTAAACACCCTGGTTGCGACTTACATGTGATTCGAGCATTCTCGGATTGAGTCGCGATAGTACCTTGAGTCCAAGTAGGTCAGCAGTTCGTCCGGCGAGGGCGGCAAAAGCGTCGGCATCTCCGAATGGCAAGCCGTCACTTAACAGGTCGCTAACGTCTTCGGTGATTGAAGGGTCGAAGATACCGCTTGCCGTGATGGCTAAGTTGAACTCCGGCTCCCCTGTGGCGTGGAGTTCCCATTTGTCGTCGTGGTCTCGTTCCGATTCGATGTGGACGACAAAAAGAGGGGCGACCTTAGGCTTATGGTCTCGGTCAATCACGACAACTGTTGGCCAGCCATATATGATTGACCGCCCCTCTTGCGATCGCATGCGAGACAGACGATTGGCAAGTTCTCTGGGAACCAGTGTCGAGTCGCCCTGTCCGACCACCAAATACTCCTGTCCAGGATGTAAGAACCACAAAGAGTTCTCTTCGACGTACGGGACCAGTGATTTCGCTGCTTCCGCTTCTACACACCGTTGTGCATATACGCACAGTTTTTGCCACGGAATATGCGATCTATCGACAGCCGCCTTTAACGCGCTCACACTGTTGGGAATTGCGTTCTTTGTTGCGTTCCTCGAACCGCCTACCGCACTATCTGATGCGACCTGGACCGAGGACTTCTCACCCGCGCAGTCAATACACCAGACCTCTTTCGACGATGGTGACCAGTGTGCCCGTTCACCTGCATTGAGGCTCGCCGCGCATGATCGACAACGTCCGGCGTACTTCAGCGAGATGAAGCGTAGATCTTTGGGAAATTCCATCAATAGTCCTCAGAGGTCGTTGCGTTTCTTATTTGCAAGACTGCTGGCATTGGAAAGTCTTGCGCTACGCAACATCATACCGTGCAATCCGGCGAACATGAGTAGAATTTTGGCGTGTAGCCACCTGTTCCTAATGCCAGGCCAGATATCGCTCTCTCAATTCATCTATATCCCGCGACGCATCTCCCAATGCCTCCTCCAAAAAAGCTCGGCACTTTGCTTCGTGTTCCACATCCCTCGGTGCGTTGGGCGAGAGTCCTGACCTTTCCGAATAAACTTGCTCGTGAGCACCTGAACCATCGGTGTAGTGTACACTTGTCAGAAACCGCCGCGACGTCTGATCCCTGATCCGCCTGCTTTGTCCACGTTCATGACCTTCCAGCCAGACGAATGCGATGATGTTGATGTGATGGAACTGTTCCTCGGGAACGCTGCACGCCCCGACGATCTGTTCACGCGTCTCTTCCAGCGTATCTGCGTGGACGTTCCCCACAAGCTGATGTCCCGCCTTCGACAGATCGAAGAAGTCACGCAGGTCCTGGTCCCAAAGGTAGCCAGGTGGCCGATGATCGCTCAACTCGAGCGAAATCGTGCAGCGTTTCTGATCCGCGAGCGGAGGGATCTCCCCTGGCATCGCGATCGCAAATGCCCGGTCCCCGGGCACAACGCTCAGAAAGGAACGCATCGTCGTCGATTTTCCAATTCCACCCGGTCCCGACCCCACGATCCACGATGCCCCATTCGTCACATGCGACATCCACCACGCCGCCGTGTCCAAATCGAATGGTCCCTGTTCAATCAGATCCAACAAGGACCTCGGTGTTTCTTCCCGATCCGAATTGATCAATCGTCGCGGAATCACAAATTCGTCGTTTGCCATATTCACTCCCACTCAAAAGGACACTAAAAAGGTTTAAGAACAGCCAGCGCGACAACGAGGATCACAATAAGCGTTGTAACGTGGCTAAATGTGCGAAAGTACGCCGCGCTTCTGGTATTTTCTCCGCGTTGGAAATTCTTGCGCTGGCGCGACATCATACCGTGCAATCCGGCGAGCATGAGCACGAGTAGAATTTTGGTGTGAAGCCACCCGTTCGCCATGCTCCCCGTTGCAACAATCAAAAGAATGCCCGTAATAAAAACGACAATCATACAAGGCATAAGCAGAAGCCGCATAAGATTGTATTCCATCTGTTGAAAT
>JAJEAX010000147.1 GCA_022822565.1 Candidatus Latescibacterota bacterium | reverse complement strand
GCCGCGTGAATGGTGTCCCAGCGTTGCTGGTCGGTAAATACGAATAGAATATTGGGTTGTTTGGGCATTTTTCACTCCTTGGAAAATTTAATAATCTGACGCTTTCATGTAAAAACACAGCCAAAATCCCACCAAAACGGTGGCGGCAGATAGGGCAAATACGCCCTGGAGATGTACGAGGTCTGCGAGTACGCCTCCAAATATGGGATAGAGCGAACCTATGCCCAGCACGGTGTTGGTGATGCCGATATAGGTTGGGCGGCGCTCTGCTGGCGCGATGTCCAGAAGATAACTTTTGAATCCGATAAAGATACCCGTTGTCGTTCCGCCTATTAAAAGAAAGATCGGCGAAAAAGACGCCGCGATTATCCACTCAGACGCATGGCTCAACAAATTCGCCTGGTTGCTCAAGATCAATGCCATACACGGAATTAAAGCCACGCCCAGCACGGCGAACAATACCACGCGGTGGTTTCCGTAGTTGAGAGACAGTCTTCCCCATATTATATTAAAAATAGCCGCGCCTATGGTTTGTATGGCTAAAAAAAAGCCGACTGTGCTTTCCGAGATGTAAAATGTCTCTTGGGCGAGTACTACGTAAAATGGAAGTGAGAATCCGATGCCCGATGCCAGTATTTGAACCAGTAGAAACCGAGCAAAATTCCGATCGCGGCGCAATAATTGAGGAATACCGCGAATTACCTGAAGAGCATTTCGACTGGTCGTGCTCATCTCGCCTTCTGGCTCTCGAACCAGACAAAAACACCCGATGCCCAGGCTCATCATTCCGGCGCCCAGCGCGAAGATCATGACGTAATTTACCGGAAAGCCATAACCGTTCTCTGAGTCGAGAAAATACTTGACCAATATGCCCGCGAGAATGCTCAATATGCCGCCGAGAAATGAACGGGATGCGTAAAACAATCCCGTGTGCGATCTCGGCAGAGATCTGCCCACAATATCTGTATAGGCATTGCCCGCGGGGCCGCCAAAAAGAGAAGCAATGCCATATAAAATGAGAAAACTGCTCAATACCAGACCGGGCCGTTCGAGTCCGTACCACGCAAGCAGTAGCACGGTTGTCCAGATCAGCGACATACGCATGAGGTTGGCCTGTCTGTAAACAGGTAGCCGACGCGCACGCCGCTCCAGATATCCCGCTACGAACAATTGGGGCAAATGCCAACCTGCGCGGTGCAGAGATGCGGCCAGGCCGACCAGCGTATCTGAGGTTGTAAAGTGCCGAATAAAAATGGGTAGAACTGTGGTGGGGTCTAAAAACGCCGTGCCAAATGCGAAGATGCCACCATTTAATGTCCCCACAATAAAGTTGAACCGCGCATTGCCCTTTTCAGGTAAGAATCCCATTTATTTTCTCATAGTTGGCGCATTATTATATCTTGTACATGCGGGGGATGCAAGATGAAAGTCGCGTTTCAATGCTGTGGGGTGTTAATATAGCTTCTTGAGTTACAGATCACAATTCAGTATGAGGAGAGTCCGATGTCCAAAATTATTTATCTCGCCAGTCCCTATGGTTTTTCGTCTCAACAGAAACAGAAACTTTTGCCCGAGTTTGTTCAGGCACTCGAGTCTCTCGGCGCAGAAGTGTGGGAGCCTTTTGGTCGCAATAATCAGATTGACAAGGCACAGCCTGGATGGGCGTATCAAATCGGGCAGGCAGATGTGCGCGATGTCAAAGAATCAGACGCGATATTTGCCATCGTCAATGGCACGCCGCCCGATGAAGGTGTGATGGTTGAACTCGGGATTGCCATTGCTTTGGAGAAAAAGACATTTCTCTTTCGAGACGATTTTCGCCGTTGCACCGATTCAGAAGACTATGCGCTTAATCTCATGCTTTTTACAGGTCTGCCAGAACGCGGCTGGGAAGATTATTATTACACTTCTCTGGATGAAGTTGCCGATCCCGATAAAGCTCTGGTGCGCTGGCTAAATGGAGAGATGGATTGACAGATCTGTTATTCCTGAGTATTATTTTTAACAACCATCACTTTACCCAAACACAAAGAGGTTCAAGTATGGCCCTACAAACCGTTGCCACCATGGCAGCCGATGAGCTTCTGGTGATGCCGCACAATGGCTATCGCTATGAACTCATAAAGGGAGAATTGCGCCAGATGCCTCCAGCGGGAAGTCAGCACGGACGAATTGCATTGAAGATAGGATGGCGTCTTGCCCAGTTTGTCGAAGAGAACGGACTCGGAACAACGTACGCCGCTGAGACCGGATTCATTATTGGTACCGCGCCCGATACAGTGCGCGCACCCGATGCGAGTTTTGTGTCGAAAGAACGTGCGGAAGCCATAGGCGAAGAAGGGTTCTTCCCCGGCGCGCCCGATCTCGCCGTTGAAGTCGTCTCGCCAAATGACCGCGCATCCGAAGTGACGGAAAAAGCATTTGATTGGCTGCGGGCAGGTGCGAAGATGGTGATTGTTCTCGATCCCAAAACGCGCACGGCAACCGTCTATCGCGCGTTCGATGATGTTCGCATTCTCACAGAAGGCGACATAATTGACGGCGAAGATGTCGTGCCCGGGTGGCAATTGCCACTTGCAGATGCGTTCTAAAAAAGGGGCGACCTTTTCCGGTTGCCCCCTTTTAATTTTTATTTGCTGTGTCTTATCGCGCGGCCTCTATGGCCTCGGCTTTCATTTTTTCCCTCTCCACGTCATCCTGCCATCGCGCTTGAATATCTTCGCGCAAACGCCAGAGTGGATCAAAATAAAAGAAAAATGTATCGGGTTTTACTACGGGACTGATATAAACGGCGATTCCGGTCTCTCTGTTGTAATATTCATAGGAGTGCGCGTCTCGTTTTCCGCCGCCACCCAATGTATCAACAATAAATGTGGGCATGTTAAACCCGGATGTGGTGCCGCGTATGGCTTTTTCAATGGCGAGGCCATCGTCGAGCGTTGTACGCAGGTCTTCAACGCCGCGCACGAGGTCGTGGAAATACACGTAATAGGGTTGTACGTTTAAGTAGCTCAACCGCTTGACCAGGAGTCTCATCGTCTCGGTGCTGTTGTTCACGCCGCTTTGCAGTACTGCCTGGTTGCGTATTGTTATTCCGCGCGACTGTAGCCGATTAAGCCCATCCTGGGTAATGCCGGTGATTTCAGCGGGGTGATTAAAATGGGTGTGTAGAACGACTTCTTTGTGCATTTTGCGCCCGCGATCTACCACGCGCGTCAGCGCATCCACCCAGTCTTCATCAGTGACGAGTTTTTGCGGCATGACCGCCGGGCCTTTGGTCGCAAAGCGAAATCGCCGAATGTGGTCAATATCCAGCAGGCGATTGCCCAGTTCTTCGAGTTGATCGGCTTTGAGCTGATACATGTCGCCGCCGCTGACCACTACGTCTTCGATTTCGGGACGCGATTGAATATACCCAATTGCATTGTCCCATCGTTCGCGATTGACTCGCAGATTAACTTTTTCCACATCTTCTGTATTCAGTCCTACGGCATAGCTGCGGGTGCAAAATCGGCAATATACAGGACAGGTGTCCAATACGAGGAATAACACGCGGTCTGGATAGCGATGTGTCAAGCCGGCAACAGGAGCATCCCCCAATTCATTGAGCGAATCGAGGTGCAGTTCGGGATGATCGCGCTCTTGCTCGCATCTGAGAGACAAAAATTGTTTGCGAAGCGGATCGCGATACGGGTCATCCCAATTGATCAAGCTCGTGATATACGGCGAAATCCGCACGCTCATGGGCGCGTGTTGCAGGCCCGCTGCGACTTCCTGATAAAAGTCATTGGGTACCCGATTCCCAAGTACTCGCATCAATTTGCCCACGCTGGTTATTGAATGGCGCATTTGAAAGATGTGCGAGTGAAAGGTGTGCGCGTCTATGTCTGCAAAAGCGGGGATATGTCGCCAGAATTCGTCTCGACGCAACTCGCGATGCGCGAGATCCTCGGGATCAGCGGGCGGTTTTGTGCGATGTGAATACACGGTTTCGGTAATAGCCATCTCGCTGCCTTTTTAATTAGAATGTAGAGTAAGGTGTGGTTTCGCCATACTGCGCGTGTGCCTGTGCGCAAGCTATCTATAATACACCCACAGTATATGTCTGTCAAGTCTGAGCGCGGACAAAAACCTTGTCCGAGCCGTTTGTTTATTTTACTTTAGAAAATCTGTTGCTATCATTTTGAATGGAATTTTTTTATGCCAAAGCGCGCGTTTATTATCCTCATTTTGGGTTTTGCTATTTTTGCAGCTTTTGTTGGGCTGAGGCTGCTCTCGGTGATTTATACCGATTTTCTCTGGTTTTCAGAACTCGGCTTTCAAAACGCTTTTGTCACTATTATACGCACAAAAACCCTCGCCCTTTTCGCATTTGGAAGTATTTTTGCACTGATCTGCGGTATTAGTATTGTCGCTGCCCGGCGCTATGGACAGCCCACGCGCATCATGGCGCTTGAGGTTATTATCGATGGCGATGTTCCCATACCGCCAGATCACTCCCTCCGACAGCGCTACGCCTGGATCGGGATTGTTGCGCTGTTGTCCTTTTTTATGGGTGTTGCGGGCACTTCGGCCTGGTCCGTTGTTCTCAAATACGCCAATCCCACTCCTTTTGATCTGACCGATCCCGTATTTGGGTACGACATAGCATTTTATGTTTTTAGTTTGCCGCTGTACAATTTTCTGCAGGGGTGGCTCATTTCTGCAGTTATTGTGACGGGGATTGCTACGGTTGTTTCCTATCACCAGGATAGAGCGATTCGGTTCGATGACAAGCGCTGGATTACGACCCCGTATGTGCGGGCACACGTCTCAATTCTCGGCGCTGTTCTCGCTCTTTTACTCGCGTGGGGGTATTGGCTAAAAAGATACGAGTTGCTCTTTTCTTTTCGCAAAGAAGCTTTTTTTGGCGCGGGTTATACAGACCTCACTATTCAGATTTGGGCTTATTATCTGATGCTTTTGGGGCTTATTGTTCTGGCGGGTTTGCTATTTTACAACGTGCGCGTTCGCACATGGACGATTCCCGGATTTGGCGCGGCGGGCTATCTCGGTGCGCTCATTGTCGTGAGTTGGTGCATCCCTGTGGTCTTTGAACTGGTGGTTGTGCGGCCCAATGAATTCGATAGAGAAAAACCGTATATACAACATGCTATTAATTATACGCGCAAAGCATATAGTCTGGACAAAATCGAGGAGGTGCCTTTTCCCGGCGAATCTGATCTCACTGCGGATGATATCGCAGATAATCAGGCTACCATACAAAGTATTCCGCTTTGGGATCGCCGCCCGCTTATGGATACGTATTCGCAGATTCAGGAAATTCGGTCCTACTACAAATTTCGAAGTGTCGATGTGGATCGGTATCGCATTGACGGCGCATATCGACAGGTCATGCTGGCCGCACGCGAACTGGCGAGAAATCCGCGCGATTTACCGGGGGATACATGGGTCAACCGGCGTCTTGTGTACACGCATGGATACGGCCTGGTCATGAGTCCGGCGAATGAGATTGCAGCCGAAGGACTGCCGGGATTTCTGCTCAAAGATATTCCACCGGTTACATCGGACGGCCTTGAGGTTGTCCGTCCCGAACTCTATTACGGGGAGGATATGCGCGATTATGTTATCGTTCGGACCAATACACCCGAATTTGACTATCCCAAAGGCGATGAGAATATATACACGACTTATAAGGGACGCGGTGGTGTGCCATTGGGTGGATTTTTGACACGCCTTGTATTTGCCATTCGCTTTGTCGATCCATTTATTCTTTTTACCGATGCGATAACGCCTCAAAGTCGCATTGTGTTTGACCGGCACATCGGCACTCGCTTTGGCGAAGATGCCCCGCGGCGGTTTGACAAAATTGCTCCGTTTCTCCGTTTTGACAACGATCCCTATCTCGCTCTGGTTGAAGGTCGTCTGGTCTGGATACAAGATGCCTATACCGTCTCCAATATGTTTCCCTATTCGATGCCTTATGGACGGCCTTATGTGCGAGAGATGAACTATATCCGAAATTCTGTCAAAGTGGTGCTCGACGCGTACAACGGCAGCGTCACTTTTTACGCCTGGGATACGAGCGACCCTCTCCTTAAGACCTATATGGCGATTTTTCCGCATCTGTTCAAGTCGGCCGATGAAATCAGTCCCGAACTTCGCGCACACCTGCGGTATCCGATAGATCTCTTTGATATTCAGGCGTCGCTTTTCAATACGTATCACATGACCACTCCGATTGTGTTCTACAACCGCGAAGATGTGTGGGAGATTCCCACCGAATATTATGGGACAGTTGACCGTCCCATTCGCATGCGTCCGTATTATGTGATGGCGCGTTTGCCGGATGAAGACCGCGAAGAATATATTCTTATGCTGCCGGCTACGCCTTCCAACAAACCCAATATGATCGGCTGGATATTTGCGCGCTGTGACGGAGAAAATTACGGACGACTCGTGGTCTATAAATTGCCCAAGGAAAAGCTTATTTACGGGCCGATGCTTATCGAACAACGCATCAATCAAGATACTGATATTTCTCGAGAGATTACGCTATGGGACCAGCGAGGATCAGATGTCATACGCGGTAATTTGCTTGTTATTCCCATCCGCAATTCGTTCATTTATGTCGAGCCGCTTTATTTGCGCGCGTCGCAACACGGCATGCCAGAACTCAAGCGCGTGCTCGCTATTCACGGCGACCGCCTCGCTATGGGCGAAGATCTCAACGACGCCCTCAACAGGGTTTTTGCCAAAAAAACGGGTACGCGAGTTCGGAATACTGAAATTTTGCCAGAAGGCCTCAAAGCACTTGCTCGCCAGGCCTATCGGCAATTTGAAGAGGCTCAAAAGCAGTTGCGCGCAGGCGAGTTCTCCGATTATGGACAAAGCGTTGAGGCACTGCGTCAAACTCTTCGGCGTATGTATGAAAGTGAAGAACAAAATAGACGAGATGAATAGACAGGTCTCAAAGTGGGCCGATTTACTCACTGAACAGCGCAATCCCAATAGCACCCACATTGACCGGTGTTCGACGGCGGATGCATTGCGCCTTATCAATGCCGAAGATCAAAAAGTAGCGCGTGCTGTTGAAGATGTGATAGATGATGTTGCCAGCGCTGTCGATCTCGTGGTATCGGCATTTCAAAAGGGCGGCCGCCTCTTTTATGTCGGCGCGGGAACCAGTGGTCGCCTCGGTGTTCTCGATGCGTCTGAATGCCCGCCGACCTATGGCGTGTCACCCGATCTCGTGCAGGGTATTATCGCTGGCGGTATTCCCGCTTTGACGCATTCACAAGAAGGCGCGGAAGACTATCCTGAAGATGGCGAAGGAGCACTCAAAGATAGCGGCTGTACCTCTGAGGATGTCGTTATGGGTATTGCGGCGAGTGGGGTTACGCCGTTTGTGCTCGGTGCGCTTGAATACGCACAACGCATTGGCGCGAAAGCTTTGTTTTTTACATGTAATCCGGATGTGGTAGAAAAAGTGCGCGCAGATGTTGCGATCGTCCCTTTGGTGGGGCCAGAAGTCATTGCCGGTTCGACGCGCATGAAAGCGGGTACGGCTACCAAGCTCGTGCTCAATATGATTACTACAACGGCTATGATCCGTCTGGGTAAGGTCTATGAAAATCTGATGGTTGACCTCGCGCCGACCTGCGACAAACTCATAGACCGTGCCGAACGCATTTTGGGGATCGTATCTGATCTGACGCCTGAAGAAAGTCGCCGGGTACTCGGCGATGCAGAGGGCGATCTCAAAACGGCTATTGTCATGATAAAACGGGCTGTCTCTATAGAAACAGCCCGCGATTTACTGCGGCAAAACGACGGCGTTATCGATAAGGTCCTGGTGGATTAAGCCTTGTTTTGTTCTCCTTGATAGAATGTTTTTACCAGACTGTCGAGAAAGTTTTTTGGCTGGCGCACGGCTTCTGCGGTAATGACAAAAGATTGGTGTCCCAACAGTTTTAGCCCATGCCCGTAATCATCGAATAAATCCGGACACACTTCGTCAACTGTTCGATTTTCTTTTCCGGCCTTTTCGGCAAGTGCGCCCAGTGCCTCATCGTCAAAGATGAGTGCGATGCCATAAGCGTCCTGGAATCGCTTGACAAACGCGTTTGTGCCCCGCAGGATCAGCAACTGCTGAAGTGCGTGCTCGGGATTTTCAATCACATTTTTTGTGACGTGAAACGAATCGATGTTTGTCGATGGCAATGATTTTTCAAATTTTAGCAATGTGCGTTCACATACGCTGACCAGACTTCGCGCGCCGGTTTGTTCCTGGGCTGCCTGTTCAGCCAATAACCTGAGCGCGTCGTCGTCAAACGTCAGATCAATGCCATAAGCTTTGAAGTCGCGTTTCTTGCCCAGGATCACCGAACTGGTCTGGCTCTGCAAAATCGCGTAGAGGTCATCCACGCTCAAGGGCGTTAAAACTGCTGTTACGGGCAACCGCCCCACAAACTCAGACTCAAAACCGTATTCGATCAGGTCTTCTGTTTTGGCGTATTGCAAAAGTTCTGTGTGGTCCTGTTCGTGAGAAATATCGCGCCCAGATTGAAACCCGACTTTGCCCAGATTGAGACGTTTTCGCACGATGTCATCGAGTCCGCTGAATGCACCGCTTACGATAAACAGGATATTGCGCGTGTTAATTTTTTGACGTTCTACTTTGCCACTGCGCTGAAATTGCATCATGGATTCCATCTGCGATGTGAGGTCGTGCGGTGCTTTGAGATCGACATCGGTTTCTTCCATGAGTTTGAGCAGGTTGCGCTGAACGCCCGTGCGCGATACATCTGGGCCGACCAGATTTGAGGCTGATGCGATTTTGTCTATTTCGTCGATGTACACGATGCCGTATTGCGCCATTTCAATGCTGCCATCGGCTTCGCGCACGAGTTCTCGAATCAGGTCTTCGACATCGCCACCCACATATCCGGTTTCGCTGAATTTTGTCGCATCGCCCTTGACAAATGGAACGCCAATGCGTTGTGCAATCAACTTGATCAAATACGTTTTGCCCACGCCCGTAGGGCCAATCAGGAGTATATTGTTTTTGATTTGTCCTACATTTTTGTGCGAAAATTCCGGGTCTTCGCGGTCGAGTTTCATGCGATTGTAGTGCGTACATATTTTGGTGGCTAATACTTCTTTTGCTTCGGACTGCTGCACCACATACTCGTTTAAGTAAGCCTCCAACTCTTCGGGCTTGAGGTCAAAATCTATGGTTTGTTCTGCGGGTTCTTCCACGCGGGGACCTTCCTGCATTCCGTCAGTCTCCCCTTCGGGAAATACCACCTGATTCCCGTATTTTTCTTCGAGGAAGTTTTTGAGATCTTTTTGCAATTCTGCAGGAGAAAAAGGTCGTTTTTCAGACATAAAAAAAGCTCCAGGGTCAAAGGACTGGGGATAAGCTCTCAGTCCATCCAGGGTAATAACTGAAAGCATCTAAACAATACCAATACTGCTTCTAACTGTCAAGTTATCATCAAAACATACTATGCCAGGATGAGATACAGATATGAACCTCAGCCCACTAACACTTCGCAGATTATGCGATGAATTGCAGCCTCAGATCGACCATCGTCTGATCCGCGATGTGTACCTCGTAGGTCGGCACGATCTGTTTTTACATCTGGGCGATGCAGGGGACCTCTTGCTTTCCTCACATCCAGGCCGAAGTTGCCTGATGCTGACCCAGCCGCCTATCGACGCCCAGCATGTGCGCATCCCCTGGGCGGATCGCTATTTGCGCGGTGCGGGTATTATTGGCATTGAGCACGTTCCCCACGAACGCATTGTGCATATCACAGTTCGCAAGCGCGACCGCATTGGCACAGCTACCGATTCCCGCATTATATGCGAATTGATCAACAGGTATGCCAATGTTGTTCTCGTCGATATGAAAACGGAACGAATCCTGGGGGCGCTCAGGTCCATTCGCGCGCGTCAGAACCGCGTGCGGGAAATATCCCCGGGAAAGATCTATCGGCCGCCGCCAGCACTTGACCGCATGCCACCGGAAAGCGCGAAGTTTTCTTTTTTGATCGATATTCACCGGGATATGCGCGCAAACGCGCTTGTGCAACATATTGCGGGGCTTGATCTTGTATCCGCACGCGAATTGCTTCATATTGCTGGTTTTGTGGAAAAACGCCGGCTTTCCGCCAGCGATCTCGCAAATTTTGAAGAGATTATTCGCACCTTTTTTGCAAATCCGCCATTTTGTGACGGGGGCCTGCGCGTGCGCGAAGGGGATAATCACAACGCGATTTGTGCTCTTGATGTTCGGCATACGCAGATAGAACAAGCGTATAGTACGCTCAGCGAAGCCATATCGGATGTTGCGGCGTGTGAAGTTCAGGCTGAAGCACTTAAAGGGCGACGGAAAAATATAGAGAAGGATGTGAAAAATCGCCTGATTGTTTGCGAGCGGAAAATTGCGCGTATCCGCGCAGATATCGACGATGCGAGCAATGCAGATTTGTATGAAAAGATGGGGAATGTACTGATGTGCCACATCTCACAGATTCCTCCGAATATCGATACTATCACGTTGCCCGATGTGTTTAGTCCATCCAGTGGGGATATGGTTATTCCCCTCAATCCGCGGCGCACGGCTTCGGAAAATGCCAGTGCGTATCTCAAGCGGGCGCGGAAAGCGAGAAAAGGCGCGCCTATTCTCGCCAAACGCCTCGTGAACGCGCAGAGGGAAAAGGATGAGATCCAGCAGTACATAGATCGCCTCAATACTGTCCGTTCAGAAGCTGAGTTCGATGAGATACGACAGGAATTGGAAGACGCACGCTTGATCAAAGCGCCAAAAAAGAGACCGCAAGTCAGGTCTAAACGCCAGAGCGGCGATATTCATCCCAGGCGATATCGCACACAAGATGGTTGGCGCGTGCTGGTGGGGCGGAATAATGCGGAAAATGACAGGCTTACCAAAAGTTCAGGCCGCGACGATCTCTTTTTGCATGTTCACGGATGTCCGGGATCCCATGTGATTCTCAAGCGCGATGGCAGAGCGGACCGCCCTTCTCGAAAAACACTTGAAGAAGCAGCCAGTCTGGCGGCTTACTGGAGCAAAGCGCGGGGTGCCCAAAGCGTGCCGGTCAATTATACGGAGGTGCGCTATGTGCAAAAGCCGCGCGGGGCACCGCCGGGCCTGGTGACTATTCGGAACGAAAAGACGCTGATGGTCTCGCCTGGTGAACTCAAGCGCGAGGATGAATAGACGTAAATTTTTACATTTTTTCAAGGGAGATATTGTGTCGAGAAAGAAGGTGTTGATTACAGGTGCAGCAGGGAGAATTGGCGTGGTGCTCACAGATGGTTTGCACGAGCGGTATCAACTGCGCGTGCTTTACAATCGCACGATTTTAGATCAGAAATACGACGAGGAAGTGATGGTGGGGAATATCACGGATCTGGAGAAGATGGAAGAGGCAGTGGATGGAATGGATGCGGTGGTTCACATGGCGGGCAATCCGTCGGGTGGTGCGACGTTTGAAGAAACAGTTGAGGCGAATATTATTGGGACCTACAATATTTACGAGGCGTGCAAGCGCAGAGGGGTGAAGCGGGTGATTTTTGCCAGTACAAATCACGTTACGGGTATGTATGAAAAGAAGGGACCGATTTATACGACCTGGGAAATGCCCGTGCGTCCCGATAGTTATTACGGTGCGAGCAAAGCGTATGGCGAAGCGTTGGGACGGTATTATGTCGATGAGTATGGCCTGTCTGTGATTTGCCATCGGATTGGGTCTTTTCAGCCCGTTTCTTCTGTTCAGAATCGAGGCAGTGACCGCATTTTATCGACCTGGCTGAGTTATAAAGATACGGTGCAATTGACCTGGCGAAGCATTGAGGCATCGGAGAAAATTGATTTTGCGATTTATTACGGGATTTCGGGCAATACGCGAGCGTATTGGGACCTTCAGAACGCGCGCGAAGAGATCGGGTATGATCCCGTGGATAATGCCGAGGATTATGTGTAGCGAGCAATGTTAAGAACCGCCGATTGCATCTCAGCAGTCGGCGGTTTTTTTATGTGAGGCCGTGCATGCGTTTGGCCGATGTTATGGTGTTGTACAGGAGCATGGTGATGGTCATGGGACCAACACCGCCCGGGACGGGGGTGATGGCGCGGGCTTTTTTGCTGATGGCTTTGTAATCGACATCGCCAACGAGACTATAACCCGCTTTTTTTGATTTGTCGGGTACGCGGTTGACGCCGATGTCGATGACGACTGCGCCATCCTGTACCATGTCTGCTGTGACGGTGTTGGGATGCCCTGTTACTACGATGAGGATATCTGCCTGACGGGTGAAGTGCCCGAGGTCGCGCGTGCCGGTATGGCATAAGGTGACGGTGGCATTTGTGGCTTTTTGCGAAAGGATGTTGGCGAGTGGACGGCCCACCAGGGTGCTGCGACCCACGATGACGACGTGTTTGCCGGCGACTTCGAAATTGCCGCGTTTGAGGATTTGTTGTACGCCGTGGGGCGTGCAGGGCAAAAAGCCTTCTTCGCCGCGCATGAGGCGACCGAGGTTGACAGGGTGGAGACCATCTACATCTTTGTCGGGTGAGATGCTGTTGAGGGCGGTTTGTTCGTCAAAGCCTTCGGGCAGGGGAAGTTGAACGAGGATGCCGTGAATGGCTGGGTCGTCGTTGAGTTGTTGAATGGTGTCGAGAAGGTCGGATTCGGGCTGGTCGGCTGCCAGGGTGGGTTCGATAGAATATATGCCGATGTCCGCACATGCTTTGCGTTTGCCTTTGATGGAGGATATGGATGCCGGATCGTCGCCGACGAGTACGACCGCGAGGCCGGGGATGAGGTTGTGATTTGTTTTGAGATTTCTGACTTCTTCGGCCATTTCAGCGCGCATGGTTTTGGACAGGTCTGTGCCGTTTATGATTTTTGCCATGGTCGCTTTCTCCCATGTGAATGCCCAAAATAAAAATACGCCCGGGCGATGTGATTGTTTTTTGCCCAGGCGGTCGGCGTGTGATTGTAGTCCAGTGCTTCCTCGTGGTTATTTCCACGTTTCCGCCAGTTACACTGGAGATTTCTGTAAATTTAAAGGATTTGGGCAGACAATCCAAATTTTTTTCGGGTTTTATCGGCCCTCGTTTTTTCAAAGGGAAATTGGGTACTCGAAATCTTTTTCCATTGTTTCGGGGAGTTGATAGACGTTGCCTTTTTTGTCGCAGAAGTAAAGGCAGGATTTGGATGCACGTCGCGCATTGCCATCGGCCCACAGGGCGTAGAAGTCGGGATGTGCATTGACGGGGCTTCGGGCATAGGTGTGGTTTCGGGTGCTGTTTTGCGTGAGTTGTACGACGCGCTTCCACGTTTGTCCTTTGCGTTCCCACATTGCCATTTCTCCACCGGGATTGTAGGGTTGTGGTCCGGTTTCTGTGGGGGCGATGACGCGATAGGTGCCGTCTGCTTCGAGGTAGAGGGATCCCATGTCGTAGTTGCTGTCGGATATGGTGATGGGGTGGGTGTGCCAGTCGCGCCCGGTCCATTGCAATAGGGTCCAGGTGCGCGGGCTATTTTCCGGGCCAGATTCATAACCTTTGCTGGTGATGACGAGGATGACGGGTTTGCCCTGTTGATCGAGGCGAATGTCTTTGAGATAGACTTTTAATCCTTCGGCTGCGTAATCGCGCACGAGGGCGTTGTTGTGTGGGGTTGTGAGCGGAACTTCAATGGGTTCTCCGGCTGCATTTTGCCAGGTTTGTCCAAAGTCGGGGGTTTCGAGATAGTAGAGGTTGGTGCGCCAGTTGAGACCGTGAGGGTCGGGGTGGTAGTTAAAGGCCGTGACGGCTTTTTGACTGGAGCAGATGCTGATTTGATAATGTCCTTTTTCAATGGCGGCGAGGCGCGTCCATTCAGACCATTTGACGCCGTTGGGGCTGGTCGTGAAGAAGAGGGTGCGATCGGCTGGATCTTTGTAGCGCGTGACAAAGTTGATGAAGCCGCGATCTGGTAAGTGCCAGGCTTGCATGTAGGAGAAGTTGTCCATGGGCTGTTCTGCGCCATTGAGTTGATAGGTCGCGTCAATTTGTTCAAATTCGTCGATGGCGTAGGGTTTTGCGCTTCGGTGGATATATGAGGGACGCGATAAGCCGTGTGCGGTTGAGAAGATCCATATATAGCCGTCGTCGTCTATGGATATGACTGGATTGTCGTGGGCATCGGCTGTGTTTTTGTCGAGGAGGATGGTCGGTCGGGGAACCTGTCGAGTTTTGTGATCGAAGTAGGAGATCATGTGCAGGAGAAAACCGCTGCGATTGCGCGCGAAAGATCGGTCGCCATTGAGGTCTTCTTCGGTGTGTTTGAGATGTGCGTCAACGGGTGTGCCACCGTAACAGAAGAAGGTTTTTTCGACTTCGGGACGGTACACGGCAAAGGGGCGATGTTTGGCACAGTAGGTGCCCAATCCACCGCTGTATTTGTACACGTATTCATCGCCGGATGGCTGATTGTAATACCATATCCCCCGGTAGCCCGTATCTTTTTGGTTTAAGGTGAGGAGCATGTTTTCTCCTTTGTATGAAATTTGAAGGTGTTAAAAAAAGGAAAAAGGAAAGTCGCGTCAAGTTTCTTGACAAAGTTTGGTTTCATGGCTTCATTCACACAATGAAGTGTAGCGTGCAAAACCCGGTTTCTTAGAAAGGATTATTATGTCGAATCCCACGATTGATGTGCTGATGTCGCACAGGAGTATTCGGAGGTTTGAAGATCGACCATTGCCCGATGGGGTGTTGGAGACGCTTATTCAGTGCGGGCAGCAGGCTAGTACGTCGAGCAATTTGCAGGCTTATACGGTGATTCATGTGGCTGATCCCGAGCGCAAGAAGAGGTTGGCCGAGTTGTGTGCCGATCAGGTGCAGATTCATCAGAGTGCGGCTTTTTTGGCTTTTTGTGCGGATTTGCACCGGGATCGGATGGCGAATCAGATGCATGGGGTTGAACGGTTTGATGGGGATTATGTCGAGGCGTTGATGATTGCGACGGTGGATGTCGCGTTGATGATGCAGAATGTGGCTGTTGCGGCGGAGTCTATGGGGTTGGGCATTTGTATGATTGGGGCAATGCGAAATAATCCAAAGGCTGTGGGTGAATTGCTCGGTTTGCCGCCTTATGTTGTGGCTGTGTCGGGTTTTTGTATTGGGTATCCAGCGCAGGAGCCAGAGGTAAAACCGCGGTTGCCCGTCGATGCGGTGTTGCACCGGGAGCGTTATATGGACGATGAGACGCATCGGACGATTATGAAGGATTACGATCAGAAGATGGTGGAATTTTATGCGTCACAGGGGATGCACGAAGGAGATCAACGCTGGACGACGGTGGTGGGAGGACGCACCGGACAATTTCATGTGCGTGAGGAACTGGACGAGTTTCTGACGGCGCAGGGGTTTAAGTTGAGAAGATAAGGAACTCACACGAAGGCACAAAGACACAAAGGGATATTTGGGACTTTGTAGTTTTGTGTGGGAATATTCTTTATATTTTGGTGTCGTTAGTGTCTTTGTGTGAGAATATACCATGAGCAATGTCATTGAAGAAATTGATCGGCTTAAAGAGGAACTGGACGCATTGCGCCCATTGCCTTCTGAGATCGTGGGGCAGATAGAACAAAAGCTCCGAATTGAGTCGAACTATCACTCCAATGCCGTAGAAGGCAATAGTCTGACGCTCGGAGAAACGAGGAGTCTGATCCTCCATGGACTTACTGCTCACGGGAAGCCCATGCGCGATCATCTGGACATTGAGGGACACGATGAGGCGGTAAAGGCGATGGAGGATGCAGTAAAAAGAAACGAATCGCTCAACGAGGTTTTTATCCGAAATCTCCATAAAGTGTTGCTGAAGGAGCCTTATGAAAACGACGCGATAACGCCCGATGGACAGCCGGTGAAACGACGTATTGCCATCGGAGAGTATAAGACACAGCCAAATAACGTGCGCACCTCTACGGGAGAAATTTATTATTTTACGCCGCCAGATCAGGTGAAATCGGCGATGGGCGATCTCATAGATTGGTATAGAAGACAAGAGGAAGAGGACGAACATCCGATTATTATAGCTGCTACGTTTCACTACCGATTTATCCGCATCCATCCTTTTGACGATGGTAATGGCCGCATGGCGCGGCTTTTGATGAATATGATTTTGATCAGGCACGGGTACACGGTGGCTGTAGTCCCCGTTGAGGAGAGAAATCAATATATCGGGATGCTGGAGCAAGCCGATAAGACAGAAGATTTGGCAGAATTTATCACCTATATTGCACATTGTTGCGAATATACCTTGAATCTCCATCTAAAAGCCGCTCGAGGAGAGGATATTGAAGATATGGAGGATATAGATAAAGAGATCGCACTTTTTAAATGTTCTTTAAGACCTGGAAGATATAGAGGAGATTTGCCAGCTTCGCGACGCAGGTGAAGAAGTGATTTCATGGGAACAGGCCAAAGTCGAACTGCGAGCAGATCGCTCATTTTGAAAAGCACTTGACCGAATTTCAAGCGTGTGTTATATAGCCTGTAACTTGGAGATGAATAATCATAAAGGAGGAAAAATGAAAGTGCTGATTTTGTCGGGACCGAACCATCGGTTTGATGCAAGTGCCGAGGTTATTAATGGGTTTTTGGGCGCTCAGGACGGTTTGTCTGTGGCGCTTGAAGACGATAAGGATGTGCTGACTTCAGATGCTTTGAACGATTTTGATGTGCTGGTACACGGTACGGGATTCACGCGTACAGAGCGGGATGCGGATGGGACGGTGAACCGCGTGCCGGATTTGACACCTGATCAAGAAGCGGGGTTATTTGATTTTGTGGCGGGTGGCAAAGGTCTGGTGGGTATCCACGGTACGGCCTGGTGGATTGGCGGGAGGGCTGTGGATTTGATTGGCGGACACGCAAACTGGCATCCGCCGGGATTGACGTTTACCGTGAATATTGCGGATGACGCGCACCCGATCACACAGGGTGTGGATGATTTTGAAGTAGAGGACGAAATTTATATGTCGGCATGGGACCCCGCTGTTCACATTTTGGCAACTGCGGATTGGAGCGATAAGCAGCATCCCATGGCCTGGGTGAAGAATTATGGCGAAGGACGGGTATTTTACACGACTCTGGGACACGGGCCAGGTACATTTGAGCGGTCAGGGATGCAGCAACTGGTTACGCAGGGCGTAAAATGGACTGGAGGAAACTCGTAATGCTTAGATTTGCCGAAGAACTTATGCTTCTGATACTCGACGATGAAAATGGGAGGTTTGCGCGCGTGCCAGACAGGTTGATGCGGTACGCGCTCGCTGGCGGTGTGTTGATGGATTTGGCGCTGGAGAATCGGATTGATACAGACCTCGAAAAACTGATTCTCGTCGATTCGACCCGAGTTCGAGATAGCTTGCTCGATCCCACGCTGGCGGATATTGCCCAGATGAATGAGACCAAGGATGCGCGCTTTTGGGTGGAACGCACCGCGCTTCGCGCAGATACGATTCGAGAAGAGGCTCTCAATCGGCTCGTAGAACGGGGCATTCTCAATCGCGAAGAGGACCGATTCTTATGGGTAATCCAGGGGCGGCGCTATCCCGTTATTGACAAAACAGTTGAGCGCGAGGTCAAGCTCAGGATTATGGAGGTGTTGTTTAGCGACCAGATTCCAGGTCCGCGCGATGTCGTGATTATCGGTCTGGCGCATGCATGCGACATATTTAAGGAAATTCTGTCCGCACGCGAACTAGCGCGTGTTTCAGATCGCATCGATCAGGTGCGAAAGCTGGATTTGATCGGGCAGGCAGTGTCGCAGGCGATTACAGATATCGAGCTATCGCTCGCCCTCGCCGTGCAGACGATGCCGTGAGAAGTGGGAAGGGTGAAGTGTGAAGGAGGAAGTGAAAAGCCGCCTTGCTGAAGTCCCAGCAAGGCGGCTTTTTTTGGTACATTTTAAGCCTGAAGGTCTGCAGGATCGTTGATGCGCGCGCCTTCGGGGGCAGAAACTGAGCCTGCGAGCAGTGGATCGTCGGTTGTTTCCATCCAGGTTTGGAGGCGATGGCGCAGGTTGTCTATCGCGTCCTGATATTTGGGATCAGAGGCGAGATTGTTGGTCTCATAGGGGTCAAAGATGAGGTCGTAGAGTTGTTCGTGGGGTTGATTTTTCTGTCGCCAGCCCTGGGCGAGAAAGTAGGTTTTGCTGGGGCTGCCGTCGCAGTTGATGTCGCCGGGGCGCTGTGTGGGATACCAGTGGCGGATGTATTTCCATTTTTTTGTGCGTATGGCGCGTTGTGGGTCGTAATAGCTGTGGTAGTTGATTTCTGCGAAAATTTCATCGTGGATTTCATCTGTTTCTTCGCGGACGAGTGGTAGTATGGATTTGCCTTGTAGCCAGTCTGGGTGGTCTATGCCGATCACATCGCACAGGGTGGGGAAGAGGTCGATTTGAGAGACCAGGCCATCGATGACTTTGCCGCCGGAGAAACCCGGTCCGCGCATGATGAGCATGACGCCGATGCCGTGATCGGTGAGGTTGCATTTCATCATGGGGAATGCGATGCCGTGATCGGTGGTGCTTATGACGATGGTGTTTTCGGCAAGTCCGGCCTGATCTATAGCATTGAGGACGCGCCCGACTTCGGTATCGAGGATGCGAACGCAGGTTTTGTAAGCGGCGGTGTCGTATCGGGTTTCAGGGGTGTCGGGCAAGGGCGCGGGGGGTATGCAATAGCGCGGGTCGTCTCCGGGCCCCGGTTCGGGAAAGCTGCGATGGGTGACGGTATAGCCGACGTCGAGAAAGAAGGGTTTGTCGTGAGATTGGTTGAGAAATTCAATGGCCGCGTCAGAGGTTGTCTGTTGATTTTTGGCTGTGTCGAATATTTCGTCATAACCGATTTCCGAGGGATCGGCTGCAGGGGCGCGACCGACGTGCTGAAAACCCGAGAGAGCGGTTGTGTAACCCGCTTTTTTGAGTGTGTGAACGAGGTGATGGCTGTAATCGTTGAGCCGAAAACCGCGGTGGGCAAGCCCCAGCATGCCGCAACTGTGGGGCGATTGTCCGGTCAGGAGTGCGGCTCGGCTTGGCGAGCAGGTCGGGTTGGCGCAAAATGCCTGGCGAAAGAGAATACCCTGTTCGGCGAGGCGCTGAAAATTGGGGGTGGGCATGGCATGCCCAAAGGGCTGAATGTAGCGACCCGTGTCGTGAGAGTGGATGTAGAGGATGTTTGGATGGGACATTGAATTCTCCTGTGATTGTCACGTATGAGATAGATACGCTCGAAGGTGTTTGAGGGCACGGCCATTGTCTATTGCTTCTCGTGTCTGTCGAATTGCCTCGTGGGGATCGGTGGTGAAACCGAGCAGGTAATCTGTGAGGGCTGCATTGAGTACAATGCGGTCGTAAACAGGGCCTTTTTCGCCAGAGAGAACTGCAAGGCCGAGTTCGGCAAAGGTCTGTGCATCGACGGCTTTGGGGCGTGGATTTTGTGCGTAGTGAAAGCCATAAGTGGTGGGATTGATGTCGCAAGCATAAGTTTGATTGGCGCGAAAGCCCTGTGAAAAATTGATGGCGTTGCGCGTTTTGTCGGTGGGTTTTCCCAGGCGAAGAGAAAAGTGGCTGGTGCCTTCTTCTCCCTTGATCGCTACTGCGGATGTAAACCCGGTCTCGCGTGCGATTTTCAGAAGGGGGATTTCGTATCCCGAATGGTAATAACCGATGACGATGTGATTGCTGCCAGCACAGGTGAAAAGTTGCTGCGCTTTTTCTGTGGCAGACCACGGGGGGCGTTTGCCTATGTGGGCGCGAAGGCCGCGGGCTGCGTAAGCCGATGGGGCATATTCGCGTTGGCTGATATAGGCAAAGCCAATATCGGGATTTTCGAGTCGTTCTGCTGCTTCTGAAAGCGACAAATTGGTGCGGGCATTGAGGGTGTTGAGGATCAGTTCGTCGGTTACACCCCATTTGGGGGGCATGGCATCTACACCGTGAAGCACGGTGGGGCGACCGAGGGCCGCGCGCAGTGCCGCGACAAAAATGGTGGGTTTGAAGTAGCGGGTTGAGCCATTGTAGGGTTGACCAAAGTGGGTGAGGTTATTCACCTGTACCGCGTGGATGCGTTCGGGTGCAAAGGTCGAGTGGAGGTATCCTCGCACCTCGTCATAGGATTCGAGGTTCATGCGCTGGCCGATCAGCGCGGCACCTTTGAGGCTGCCGCGAACACTGTCGGTGAGAATAGCTTCGCACATAAGGTGCGTTTGGTCGTAGGTGAGGTGTCGTCCAGCGAGAATGGTTTTTAGCGAGGCAATGACGGTTTGCTCGTCGGGTGATTCTGCGGGACAGTGATCTTTAAAGCCGAAGATATACTGGAGGTCCGATGGCAGGTGGGTTTGCAAAAGGGGGGTATATTGTTCAAATGCATTGATTTCAGTTTGGCTCCAGGTTGTTTTGGGCGGGTAATTGCGCCGCAGACGCATCGCGGCGAAAAAGGCTCCCATCTGGATATCGGAGACCGGATGATGTGTTTTGTTTTGCAGCGTATTGAGGATGGCATCCAGTACGGGTTGTGGCTGTGGATCGCCGGGTTTATTGCCCAGAGGACGAGATTGCGTGGGGCCTGTACACACGCGCGCCTGGGCTTCGAGTACGAGGGGATTGGGATCGAATAGTGGCATAGATGGAAAGTATTGCGGAGAGGCTGGGTTGTCAAGAGATTGAAGTTGAGGGAGACACTGTTACTTTCGGCTTAACGCAAAGATAAAGTCACAGAGGGTTTAAAAGTGCTATACATCCCCCCAATTTGTTTGTATTATGTTTTTCATTAGTCTCATTCTGTGTTTCGTTGGATAGTATAAATCAAAAACTGAGGAATTTTCCAATGTTTTTCAGGTGTTCTCGTTTCGCTTTTCTGATGGGACTGTTTCTGTCCCGTGATGCATTTGCACAGGAAGCTTTGACCGGCGAGTCGTCTGGCGCGATACAGATGGTTATTGACGTATTGAATGCAGGCTTAAGTGCGATAACCAATTTTCTATCTTCGATTATATTTTTTGATTTTGGCCTGGGTATTCCACTCGTCATTATTGTGCTTGTAGGTGGTGGTATTTATTACTCTTTTTATTGTCGCTGGATCTCTCTGCGCGGAATAAAACATTCGATTGATGTGATTCGCGGAGGGTATGACAATCCGGATCATCCCGGTGAAATTTCGCATTTTAAGGCATTGACCAGTGCGTTGTCTGCCACTGTGGGCCAGGGGAATATCGCGGGTGTAGCGATTGCTGTGAGTGCCGGTGGTCCCGGTGCTGTTTTCTGGATGATTGTCACGGCTTTTTTGGGTATGGCGTCCAAGTTTGTATCCTGTACTCTGGCGGTGATGTACAGAAGAATCCATCCCGATGGGCGCGTGTCGGGTGGTCCGATGTACTATCTGGAACAGGGCTTAAAAGAAAAAGGACTTGGGATTTTGGGGCGCGTGATGGCCGTGATTTTTGCCGTGTTGACAGTTGGTGGTTCTCTGGGCATCGGCAATATGTTTCAGGTGAATCAGACAGTTGAAATGCTCGGTACTGTATCCGAGGGATTTAAGACCTATAACTGGGTTGTCGGGCTTTTAATGGCAGGGGTGGTGGGCGTTGTCATTAGTGGAGGCATCAAGCGCATTGGCGCTGTCACAGCGGGCATTGTACCCTTCATGTGTGGATTGTACGTGCTCACATCCTTTCTCATTATTCTCGCGCGTATTACCGAATTGCCCAATCTGATTGTGAATATCATTTCTCAGGCGTTTATACCTGAAGCTATGTATGGTGGCTTCATGGGGGCTCTGGTTCAAGGGGTACGCAGGGCGGCTTTTTCCAACGAAGCGGGGTTGGGGTCTGCGGCATTTGCCCATGCGGCAGCCAAAACCGATGAGCCTGTGCGCCAGGGGATAGTGGCGATGATTGGGCCGTTTATTGACACCGTTATTATATGTTTAATGACGGCATTGGTTTGTATGATTACGGGTGCGTATCTGTTGCCCGAATTTCAAGGGCAAAGTGGGTATCTCGTGGGAATCCAGATGACATCTGCGGCATTTGATTCGTTCGCGCCCGGGTCGCGTTATGTCATCGCAATTGTGGCAATGTTCTTTGCCTATACGACGGTGATCGCGTGGTCCTATTACGGCGAGCGAGCGTGGGAATATCTTTTTGGATTGCGATCTACTCTGACGTATCGAATTGTTTTTGTGTGCTTTGTCTTTATCGGGTCTGTTACCGCGCTAAAGAGTGTGGTAGATTTTTCCGACGCTATGATTTTTGCAATGGCGTTTCCGAATATTATCGGCTGTATTATCATGTGTCCGGAGATCAAAGACAGGCTCAAAGAATACTGGGGGCGTTACAAGGCGGGTGAGATAGAGGCGTATCCGAGGGAAGTATATTGATAATTTATACCTGTACGTAAGACGAGTTGGCCATCACAGGTGAACCCGTCTTGTGTGTACTAAGAGTGAAAAAAAGATTTGACTTTCGCATAGACAAGTAATATTTTAGCTAAACTTCTCAATTCCCTGCAAGAATACATCTCGCTATGGGGCGCAATGGCTCTTGGTCGAATTTTTTGCATGCGATGTACGACAAGAGCTTTCGTAGATACTTTCACACATCAGGATAGAGGTCCATGGAGATTAAAACCCAAAGAGAAAATGGAATTTTAATCGCGAATGTGAATGGCCGGGTTGATAGTGCCAATGCCCGCGAGTTCGAAAATGTATTAAGCTCTGCAATCAGTGACGACGATACATGCGTGGTCGTAGATTTTGGGGGGCTTTCTTACATTAGCAGCTCGGGCCTGCGGGTCATTTTGCTGGTTGCCAAGTCACTCCGGAATCGCAATGCGGAATTCGCGCTTTGCTCGCTTTCTGGTCCCATCGGAGAGGTCTTCAAAATCAGCGGATTTGACAAGATCATTTCGATCTATGACTCACAGGCAGAGGCTTGCGCCGCACTGAGCGGATAACCTGCCTTTCGCTTTATCGCACAAGCCATAGATGGAGGGCTTGGCGTATCTCAACCTGTTGTACAGACCGATTTAGACTCGCCAGGCTTATTGTGTACTTTCCTCAATCGGGTTGCAGGCGTTCTCAAATTCACGCGCCGATCCGTTTTTCCTGTGTATCTGGTCCATAGATCACTTTCCAGGGTATCTCCCATGCCCTGTATATCCGCTTTCAAAACCTCCCGAATAATAGCCAACCTTCTGCAATTCAGTAACCGGTGTCGCGCAGTTTGTCATTGTATTGTATTCTCCCCGCAGTCTTCTCCCTTACAATGCAGAGAGGTGAGATGCCTGAACTATCGCAATGATTGTGCATCGGTCAAAGAATGCACAACTTCAGTATAAGTAAGACACCATTAATATAAGAGGCGCGTATATGAAAAAGGCGCAATACAAAATACTTGTGGTTGATGATGAACCCGACCTCGAACATCTCGTGAGGCAGCGCATGCGGCGCGATGTTCGCGCCGGACACTACGAATTCGTCTTTGCCTACAACGGCGTTGAGGCTCTCGAGGTACTGAACGCCGATCCGGATATCGATATGGTGCTTTCGGACATCAATATGCCGCGGATGGATGGTCTCACACTGCTCGAACAGATGCCCCAAGTCGATCCAGACCTCCGGGCTGTCATTGTCTCGGCTTATGGCGATATGAAAAATATCCGCACGGCGATGAATCGGGGGGCGTTCGATTTTGTTACCAAGCCCATTGATTTTCAGGATCTGAGGGTCACGATTGAGCGCACTTTGGAACACCTGCAGATGTGGCGCGAGGCTGTGGCTTCGCGGGATAAGTTGGTGGCACTGCAAAACGAGCTTCGCGTTGCCCATGATATGCAGCAGTCTATCCTGCCGAAGGTATTTCCCAATAAATCTGGCTATCAAATATTTGGAAACATGGAGCCTGCACGCGAAGTGGGGGGCGACTTTTTTGATATTATCAATCTGGAAAATGATCGTGTCGGTCTGGCAATTGCCGATGTCTCCGACAAGGGCGTACCGGCTGCTCTATTTATGATGTCCAGCCGCACGTTGATGAAAGGAGCTGCAATTGGCAGATCGAGTCCGGCCGAGGTGTTGAGCGAGGTCAATGGTCTCCTGCAGGAAGATAACGACGCAGCGATGTTTGTCACTGTATTTTACGCCGAATACAATCCGGCGAATGGGGTGCTGTCGTACGCCAACGGAGGGCACAATCCTCCGATTCTCGTCCACGCGGATGGCAGCTCGACTGTGCTCCCCCAGACCAACGGAATTGCTCTGGGTATCATGCCAGATGTCGAATACGAACAAAACTCAGTCACTCTGTCGCCTGGCGATGCCCTCGTGCTCTACACAGATGGTGTCACCGAAGCCATGAATGCCCAGAATGAGGAGTTTGAGATGGAGCGCTTGTGTGCAGTATTGTCCGAGTATTGTTCGTGTGGTGTCCGCGAAATTAATCAGGCGGTTTTTCAAGCTGT
>JAJEAX010000369.1 GCA_022822565.1 Candidatus Latescibacterota bacterium | reverse complement strand
ATTCAAAATTTTGAGCGCGCACTCCTGGCTTTGCTCCAGGTCCAAAACCCGATAGACTTCGCCCATGCCCCCGGTTCCGAGGTGTGTCTGGATTTGGTATTTGTTGTCGAGAATCGTTCCGTTTTCAAACATACACGTTATTTTTTCAGGTATAGGAATACATACGTGTGCGGAAGAATGGATACGCCAATACTTCATGTCTCTTATTGTCGTAATCCTGGCGACACGCTGCAATTTATTAAACGCCTATGAACGTGTATAAAAAATTAAAAAACCTATGAAAAAACAAATGCATATATGCATAATTATGCTTTCTGTCCTACGAAATTCGAGTGGTACACATCGCACAAAAATTTCAACAATGTCTCTGGGGTTCAACTCCCGCGTCAAGCTGATCTGTTTCTTCGCGCTTTGACACTTGATAAAACCACCACAACCCAATCACGGCCAATAGTACGGCACACACGACCATCCACCACGGCAGAAAGATCAAAGCCTTTGAATTTTTCACAAAGCCCGGTATCTTCAACCGTGCCAATGTAATGACCAGAAAATTGTTCAATGCGTGTCCCAAAAGACAGGGCAACAAAGATCCTGTCTGAATAATCCACCAGGCGAAAACAAGCCCCAATATGAAGGCCACGGGAAATTGCGCTGGGTTCAGGTGATATATGCCAAACAAAATTGCCGACCAAATAGCGGCCTGATACTTTGACCGATGTGCCAACAAACCACCCACAATAATGCCTCTAAAAAGTGCCTCTTCTATGATAGGTGCTTGAATTACTGCGCCGTAAAAGGCCAACCAATAAGAGGTTTTTTTTCCGACCAACCCGCGGAGTGTATCCTTCACCACCTCGGGCGTTGGGACCAAAGACATTATCCCTTTTCCCAATTCCAGAGAGATTATCAACAATCCAAGGATAGATACTACAAGTGGCAGTAGCAATTGCCATGAAATGGCTTTTACAGGGATAATCTCAGACCACGAAGACCATGTTCGATTGGTTCGACGCAAAACATAATGTACGACCAGAACAAAACTCGCCAGGGTCAATGGCCAAATCGCATAAGGACTTTTGTGCAACGGCTGGTCAATAATCGTTCCCAGGATCGCAACAGGTATCCCCAAACCAGTGCTAATCAGGAACAACAATATTAGCAGCCAAATAGACTGCTTTAGATTTGGATATGCCATCTCTTCTTCCTTGTTGATAAGGTTAAATCTAAATTAAGTCCTGTGTCGCGTAATAACGTTTAAGCCGAGCCAATAGGAACCATTGCAAAAGAATAAAACAGACAAAAAGGATCGGCACTTCATAGGTCAACATCAAATCGGGATATCGGACACGCATCGTACCGGCGAAATTACTGATTCCAAAAGACAAAATTATGACCATGAGCAGGAAAGCTATTCCCCACATCTGTCGCCGCGTTCTTTGAAATTCATACAGGTCATATTTGACTTGCAACCACTGAAATATCGGAAAAAGAACCATCCACCATCCAAGGACACAAAGTATTCTCAAGGAAATATCCCCTTCTGACACAAACCCGATTTTTGCTCCCGCCAGGATGCCCAGGATACCCAACACCAGTATAGATGCTGCAAAAAAAGAAATATTTTGCACCAGCAAACTGCTATACTGAATCCACATCCGCTGGGTGCGAGAAAGCGGATATACATACCCTCTTTTCAGCAAAAGAGGAGGAATAAAAAGATACATACAGATGCCGTAAAACACTGCCGCGGATATATCAATGACGATCTTGGGATCCAACTGATCGAAATAAAAGATCAGGTGATAAATCATTTTCAAGACGGTCTCAAAATCGTAGGGAGACCGATTCAATAACCCGAACACATGCGTCATCATACCCAGAAAAAAGAATACCATTGTCAATGCTGCGCCAAACGCGGAAAGCGGCCATCTTCCCCTGCCCGCACCGCTATTTTCATACTGACCAGCACGCAGCCAATTGAAGATGCCTGTACCGATGTTATTGAGATGCCATACTCTGGTACTCGCTTTGCGCGTCATCATTGCATTCTTTTGCCAGATATCCCGGTTTTGAGAAAAAAGAGTCGAGCGCAGTGATCCAATTAAAGAAAAAGGCTTCCTCCGAAAAGTTGTCGGGTTAAAGGCAAAATAATGAATTCCAATTGCGATAGCGAAAACGACGACAGCCAACCACAGTTTATGTTGCTCCGCAAAAGCGAGAACCTCTTGCCCCAAATAGGCTAATGCCAGCCCCAGGAATGCGATAAGGAAACGGCACATAGAAATCAATCTGAGGTGCTGGATACCAAAATCCCAACCTCCTGAAGAGACAAATCCGATACAATAGAGGCCCAGATTTACCAGTAAAATCGTTGACCAGGACGCATTGAGGGGTGCAAATGTTAGGGCGGCTGTCCACGCTATAACGGAGAATAGTCCGACATTTACCGCCCAGAGCATCAGACGCTTGCGAAAATGCGGCAGGGTCCATGTGAGCATCCGATGCTGGTTTTCCCCTACGATGCTGCCGATAGCTCCGCCCCAAAATTCGATAAATAAAAATAAAACGGCTACAGAGATTCGATCTGTTTGGGAAGACGACGAGACATGAGCGAGAAGCATACAGACACAAAATGCGATGATAATGTAAACTGGGCTTCGCAAAAATATGAAGAACGGAGAGATACCCATTACGCGCCCTCCCGAATCAGGATGGGAAATAGCTGGTCGAGGTTCAGGGACTGACTGGTGATATCAGCCTGATAAGTCTGCTTGAATTGATCTGCATTGCCCAGTGTCTGATTGACGATCAGTTGTGCCTGTATCCCGTTCACAGTTTGCGATAGGATATAGGGTTCAGAAAATTGCTGGGGCAGGTTGTTTCCTGTGACTGTCCATTTCGCGTAGGTCTGGTGCAAGTCGTCCAGGGACTTGTCGGCTTTGACTGTGCCTTCGTCGAGGCATACGACCCAATCTACTATTTTTTCGATGTCTCGCAGAATGTGTGAGGAGATTACGATTGTGTTTTCGTCTTCAGCCAAAAGTGTCATTAGAAATTTCAACAGTGTCTCCCGGGCAATGGGGTCCAGGCCACTGACTGGCTCATCTAAGATCAATAGCTCGGGATGATGACATACTGCCAGAATGATTCCCAATTTTTGCATGTTACCCGAAGACAGGTTGCCCACGCGTGCAGATGTTTCCAGTTCGAGTTCGCGCAGCAGATGCGCTTCCAGGTCGCGGTCCCATATTTCGTAGAATGAGGACACGTAGCGCAGATGTTGTTTGACGGTCATCCATTCAAAAAATCGATTTTCCTGGTGTACTACACCTATGCGCGAAAGTTCGTTTGCCCCCAGTTGATCGCACGCGCGTCCCAGTGTTTCACACGTTCCCTCTGTGGGCAAATACAGGCCAATCATGTGCTGGATCAAGGTGGTTTTGCCCCCGCCATTGCGTCCGATCAATCCAATTACGCGATGCGCTCCAAGAGAGAGCGTTACGGAGTTGAGCGCTGTGGTGTCACCGAATTTTTTGGTCAGCGATGAGGCTTCAAATACAGATGTCTGGTCATGTGCTGTCATTATCTTCCTCCAGGGTATCTAAGATGGAGAGAAAAAGATCCACGACTTCCGCCCGATCAACCCCTAATTGTCGAACCATTGTTGCCAATTGTGTGAGTTGTGGTTTGAGTTGTGCCAGTTTTTCAGCGTGTACGGTCTGATCTCGTAAGGGTTTTACGGTTAAAGGTCGTCCGCGCCGCCGCTCGACCAATCCTTCTGCTTCTAACAGGCTGTACGCTTTGCTCACTGTCATTGGGTTGAGTCCCAGTTGTCCCGATAACGCGCGGGTTGAGGGCAGTTCGTCTCCCGGCGCGATCAGCCCGCTGGCTACGTGGAATTTCACCTGGTCGATGATCTGACGAAAAACGGGGATGCCATTGTGGTGGTCAATTGAGATCAACATGAGGTATTCTCTCAATGGGTGAATTACTATATTACTAATATGATACACTTGTGTTAAAATGCAAGTTTTTTTTATAAACTGCCTTCATTTTCAGGACAGGATGTGCTCTACTCCAGGAGACGAAGCAGGTTTAAGGGATGCCAGACTTCGAGTTCGGTTCCTTCAGACAGGTGGATGGCGCATACGCTGCTTTCTGTTACGATGGCTTCTACATCGGCTTCGCGAAAGCCTTCGAAGAGCGGTTCTCCAACAGCCTGTGCGAGTTCGTAACCGAGGGGTCCGGCTTTCAGCCCAAATGTTCCCGCCATACCACAGCAGGTGCCTGTTTCGATGAGGGCGACGTCTGCACCGCGCTGGCGCAAGAATGCCATTGCGTGTTCGCCTGCACCCAGAGGACGCTGGTGGCAGGGGATGTGGAATCCAAATGCTCGTCCGCGCAGCGTATCCTGCTCACCATCTGCAATATCGCTTTCGAGCAGGGATAGGAATTCAAAAAATTCGTACGTGTGGTCGGCGACAGAGACGGCGTCGTCTGCTTTATCGAGCAGTTTGGGATATGAGATTTTCAGGCAATATGTCGCTGTGGGTTCTGTTGCTACGACTTCATAGCCCTGCTGTATATAGGGTAGGAGGAGATCCACGTTCTCGCGCGCAGTTTTTTTCGCGTTTTTCAGGTCGCCGTAGCCGATGTAGGGGTATCCGCTGCTTTTTTGCGGGGGGATGATGACTTCGCAACCGAGTGCTTCCAGGCGTTCAATTGCCGCCATTCCCAGGTCGGGGTCGTTGTAATTGGCGAACAGGTCTGTAAAAAAGGCTACTTTGCGAACGGGGTTCGATACGGGAGATGGTCCGCGTTTTGCAAAGCGTTTGACGAGTGTTTTCCGGCTGAATTTGGGTAGCTGACGCCGCCGATCAATGCCCATTGCTTTTTCCATTGCCCATCGCACCAGTCCAATACCCATTATCCAATTGGATATGGGGGCTGTCAAGCTGCCCATTTTTGCGGCTTTTTCAGCGGCCATCAGCATTTTGTTGACGCGTGGATGCGGATTGACTTCGCTGTCGCGGTCTTTTACCCCGGCAATCATCATTGGGATGTCGATTTCCGCCGGGCATATTTCTTTGCACAATCCACAGGAGATACACAGTGGGGCAAAGTCGCCGGCTTTATCCACGCCGTGAACTTCAGCTGTCCAGGGTATGCCAATTGGTCCGGGGTATATGTATCCAAATGCATGGCCGCCGACTACGCCATAAGTCGGGCAGATATTCATGCAGGCGCCGCAGCGGATGCAGTTGAGTGCGTCTGAAAATAGGGGGTCTTCTTGCATTTTGGTGCGACCATTGTCCAGGATGATGATATGCGATTCTCGCGGTGCTCGTCCCTCGCCCTGCCCCAGAGGCGATCTGCCGCTCATCCAGGTCACATAGGTTGTCGTATGCTGGCCGACTGCGCTGACGGGATGTGCCAACATCATTTGCAACGCATCTTCTACTGTCTCCACTACTTTTTCGCGTCCCATAATGCAGATGTGTACATCGGGAATACTCGATACCAGACGGGCATTGCCCTCGTTGGTCTCGATTAGAATTGTGCCCGATTCGGCAACGCCCACGTTTGCGCCTGTCATGCCGATATCGGCGTTGAGAAATATTGGTCGCAGGTATTTGCGTACGATTTTCATAATTGCATCTACATCGTTGGGAACGTCTTCACCTGTTTCTTTTTTGAATATTTCGGCGACTTCAACTGCGGTTTTATGAACAGCGGGAAATACCAGGTGGAATGGTTTTTCGTGGACTTTTTGAATGATAAGCTCGCCGAGGTCGGTTTCAATGACTTCTAAGCCCGCGTCTTCCAGCGGGTGGTTGACTTCGATCTCTTCGCTTGTTAGCGATTTTGATTTTGCCACTGTTTCGGCATTTTTTTCTGCTGATAGTTTTAAGATGTAATCAATCGCAGCAGCACCGTCTTTTGCGAGAAAGACCTTTGCTCCGCGCGATTCGACTTTTGCGGCAAATTGATCGACCAGGTCGTCCAGCTTGTGCAAGCACCGCACTTTGATGTCGCGGACTTCTTTGCGAAATGCCTCTCCTTGTGGCAAAATGTCAATTGCCGTGCGCCGTGCATCTCGCGCTCGTTTGACTGCGTTGTAGAGTTGCGTGCGTTTGGGTTTTTCCCGCAGTGCTGTTTCTATTTGTGCATACAGGTTTTTGTATCTTTGGCTTGCCATGTAGAATCCTTTCACACTTTATTTTTTTTGCGTTTCCAAACTTTGCCTTCGACCATGTCCCCTTGTCGATAAGAACCGAGGATTTTTACAAAGGTGGCGATTTCGCGCAGGTGTTCGATGGCGCGGGCGCAGGGTTCTTGACGGATATGGCCTTCAAAGTCGAGCGAGAAGGCGTATTCCCAGGGTTTGCCCGCGAGGGGGCGGGATTCGATTTTGAGCAGATTGAGGTCGCGCAAGGCAAATACGCTCAGACTTTTAAACAATGCGCCTGGCACATTTTTCATGGCGAATACGATTGATGTTTTTGCGGGCATTTGGATATCCGGATTTTCAGGTGATAGCGCTTCGGATGTGACGACCAAAAATCGCGTGTAGTTTTGATGGTTGTCTTCAATACCTGTCTGCAAAATTTCCAGATCGTAATCCCAGGCTGCCTGGGCACTCGCTATTGCAGCGGCATCGCGTGCGCCCGATGTTTTCAAAGCTTTTACGGCTCCTGCGGTATCGGAGGTCATAACTGTTTCGGCCTGCGATAGAGATGTAGTGAATTGTGTACATTGAGCCAGGGCAGGTGCCTGGGAATAGATATGGCGGATGTGTTTTAATTTTACGCCTGGATTTACAATCAAGTTGTGTACAATGCGCAATTTTAGTTCGCCGACGATCTGTAAATGATGGGCTGACAGGTGGTCGTAATTTTCGTGGATGCTGCCCATTAATGAATTTTCAATCGGTACCATGCCGTGCGTGCACTCTCCGTGTTCGACAGCTGCGAAGAGGGCGGCAAAATTGCGTTGTGGTACGACTTCGACATCTTTGCCAAAGTACGAACGCGCGGCCATTTCACTGAATGCACCGTGTTCACCTTGAAATGCGACTATTTTTTTTGTTTCACCCATTCATCAGTTCCTTTATATGGGATTCGACGCTGCGCGATAGGCCACCCAAATCATATCCACCCTCCAGGAGAGAAATTAGCCTTCCATCTGCGTGATCTCGTGCGACAGCCATTACGCGCTTTGTCATTTCGGCAAAACCGAATTCCGTGACTTGAGTGGCCGATAAGGGATCGGACCGATGCGCGTCAAATCCAGCGGAGATAATGACAAATTGCGGTTTAAATGTGTGCATGGCGGGCAAAAATACGTCGTCGAATATGCGCAAATACACCTCATCATCGCTGCCTGCGGGCACGGGTGCATTTAGTGTGAATCCCTCTCCTGCGCCAATACCGATTTCGTCATCCCGTCCCGTGCCGGGGTAATGGGGGTATTGGTGGATGCTAAAGAAGAATACCGAGGGGTCGGTTTCTAAAATGTGCTGTGTGCCATTGCCGTGATGTACATCCCAATCTACAATTGCCACGCGTTCAAGGGAATATATTTCTTGTATATATCGCGCGGCTATGACCGCGTTGCTAAATAGACAAAATCCCATGGCGTGATTGCGTTCGGCATGGTGTCCGGGGGGGCGCACAGCACAAAAAGCCGTGTGTACGCGCGCGTCCATGACCGCGTCAATGGCTTCAAATGTCGCGCCAACAGCGAGTCGGGCTATGTCAAAAGATAGTGGACAGATCCTGGTGTCAAAATCATCCATGTATGTGATGCCTTGCGTACATCGGGTTTTTACATTTGCAATATGCTCGGGCGTGTGCGCTTTTTCCAGCCAGGAGGTATCGACGTGTCCGGGTTCGAGTGTTATGAGGTCTTCTGTCAGTCCCGTTGCATCCAGATGGGCATGCAGTGTTTGCAGTCGCTCGGGGCGCTCGGGATGTGCGCCTCCAGTGTCGTGTTTTTGAAAGTCGGGATGCTGAACTAATCCTACTTTGTTCATGTTGGTTTTCCTTCAGTGGTCGATTACTGCACTGCCGAGGCAGATTTCGCCATCGTAAAATACGGCGAATTGTCCGGGTGCTATGCCGGAATCTATTTCTGCTATGGTTACGGATAATCGGTTGTTATCTGTTGCTTCGATTTCACAGTTGATCAATTCTGGACCGTGACGCAGTTTCAATTGCAGGGCGGTTTTGTCAGGCGGTTCTGCTATCCAATTGGGATTTGTCGCGACAAATTGGTTCCGCGATGTATTCTTGTGCTTCGTGGCGTGGGATACATAGATGATGTTGCGCTCGATATCTTTTTCGATGACGTACCAGGGTCCTCCGCCCAATCCCAGGCCATACCGCTGTCCGATTGTGTAATAATAGTAGCCCCGATGTGGTCCCAGGGTTTGTCCGGTTTCTCTGTCGATAATATCGCCTTTTTTTTCGCCGAGGTGAAATGCGATAAAGTCCGGGTATCTGATTTTGCCCAGGAAACATATTCCCTGGCTGTCTTTTCGCGCTTGATTTGGCAGGTCAAAATCTCGCGCGAGTTGGCGCACTTCATTTTTCATCAGGTTTCCAATGGGAAATAATGCCCGCGCGACCTGCGATTGATACATGCCGGATAAGAAGTAGGTCTGATCTTTGACGGGGTCGGGGGCGCGTTTTAGATGATAAGTTCCGTTGCGCTGTGCGATCTGTGCGTAGTGTCCGGTTGCTACTTTTTCATAACTGCTGTCTATGTGGTCAAAGAATGCGCCGAATTTGATTCGCTGGTTGCAAAATATATCTGGGCTGGGTGTGCGTCCAGCGCGCAGTTCGTCGAGTGCATAAGATACCACGCGCTCGAGGTATTCCGATTGCAGAGAGATTACTTGTAGCGGTACGTCGAGTTGACCGCATACAGCCCGGACAAATTTCAGGTCGGCTTCCCAGGGACATTCCCCCAAAAAAGCGAGTTCGTCTTCGAGCCATACTTTTAAGTAAAATGCCGTCAGGTCGTGGCCTTCGTTTTTCAATATGTTCAAAGCCACAGAACTATCGACACCACCGGAGATGAGAGCGGCGATTTTCATATTGTTTTCGCTTTGTGGTTTCTTACCATCTTTCAGGAGCCATCTCCCGCACCATGAACACTTGATCAGCGCGCAACGATTTAATCGCGGAAATGGGCACAGTGGCCACAGCTACGGATTCGCCAACGGCATTAAAAATCTCTAAAATTGCACCTTCTTCGCCACCCGCAGGATGCGGTACATATTCGACTACGACAGCAACATCACCCTGTTTTAAATTTTCTTCCGGTATGTTGTGGGTCAGTGCCACTTCTTCATATAGTTTTGGTTTTGTCATAATCATCACACCAACGCCGAACCGGGGATACGATTCCATTCGAGCTCTTCACATTCGCCTTCGTAAATGGGCATTAAGGGTGCGATTTTTTGCGCGGCTTCTTCAGACCAGTGGTCTGGTATCGGGTGTCGGTTCGCCAGGCGGGCACGCATGCCGTCAGGTAGTTCGTTGTATATCGGGTGATACCACAAGGTGATCACTGTCCGCCACTGATCCGTTTTGTTGGCGTGTGCGCTGTGCAATAACCGCGAGTCACCGATGACCAGGTCGCCAGCGGGTACGGGAACATCTCGCTCGTCGGGAAACGACCGATAGGCCGGATGGTCTGGATCGGACACGCGCCTCAAATCATCGGTATGTGCTTCGGGGGTTATGTCGTGCAGGGGATGTCGTTTTAAGTGCGAGCCTTCGATCAATCTCAAACACCCATTTTCACGCGAGGTGTTTACAAGGTAATACATTAAAAATACCTGCTGAGGCAGGGGTTCATAGCTGATGGGGTCATTCCATCCCCACCAGTCCTGATGCCAGAACAAGGGCGGGCTGTGCGGGGGTTTGCTGATTATAAAACCCGATGAAAAGGTGGGTTGATCAAAGCCCATTTTTCGCAGAGCATTGAGCGCTTTTGGCCATGTGACCAATTCGGCAAAAAAGTCGTCATTGTAAATGCTGATCAAACTTCCCGTGGATTTCTGTGCTTCAAAGTACTCGGCGTCTTGCGCGTCTAACAGGCGATTGGATGCCGCGTTTGTCCGCTCAACCATTTCGGGGGTGAGCACATTTTCAAATACACAGAACCCATCTCGAATTAATTGCTCGCGTTTGGAATACATAACACCTCCTCAATGCCTGATGGTCGTGCAAAATACGCATACGAGAAAATATATGAAAGTGCTAAAAAACGCAAAAATCGCCTGTCCAGGACAATGGACAGGCGATTCTGTGTTGGTATAGGGAGTATGTCAACCTACAACCACGACATTGTTCTCCGAGCCAAATTCATTGGGCACTGCAGGTGCTTCGGGATCATTGCGCCATTCACCGTCGATCTGGTATCGATATTCATACCGCCCCGGTGTTAGCGTTGTCCAGGTTTTCCATTGTCCCTTTTTATTTGGTTTCAGAGACCGTTGTTCCCAGTTGTTAAAATCGCCCAATATGACAACCGCACACGCCTTTGGTGCTGCCACTTGAAAGTAAACCCGTTTTTTGTCTGACATTGTAGTCCTCGCTGAATAGAAACGTGGAAATGTGTCTCAAGCACGGGCAACATTATAAGTATTCAGCGCAAAAGTCAATACTTGTAACATATTTTTAACATTTGGTCAGGCTACGCGCTGGAGCATTTCGTTCACCTGATAGCGCAATCGCGAGTGTTCGTGGTTTTGCATTGCTTTTAGCAATGGCAGTACCTGTGTATCGTCAACGCGGTCCATGTGTTCCAGAGCTGTTAGCGCATTAAAGCCGACAAAAGGCTCCTCATCTTTTAGGGCTGTGAGCAAATCATCGCGGGCGATTTCAGCAGCTTTGCTCCAGATGGTCAATGCGCGCGTGGCATTGTGGCGCACCCAGTCATCGCGGTCTGATAGTGCGTTGCGAATGGCGGGTAGTGCGTCGAGGGCAGGCAAACCAATATCGCCGAGGGTATCCGCAGCGGTTGCACGCACCCAGTCGTCCAAGTGTGTCAATGCATGGATGAGGGGATCTACTGCGTGTTCGCCTGCTGCTGATAGTGCCGCGGGAGCTTGCTCTCGTAGGGCTTCATCTGGTCCCAGCAATACGTCCATCAATGCGGGTACTGCGCGTTTGCCCAATCGCCCCAGGGCGTATGTCGCATCTATCACGATACCTGGATCATCGCTGTTCAGGTTGTGCATCATGTCATCTACAGAGACGGGTGCATCATCACCCCATTCGGGCAGGGGTTCACCGCGCATCCAGCGCCACATAAATTCCCATACGTGGGGATGGCGCAATAAGACGTCGGATGGATGGTCGGGTTTTATCCAGTGCGCAAGGGTGTCGAAGTCGGGACCAAAATCCGATGCGGCATGCCAACTCGGTGCTGTTGGTTCTTCTGTGCGTTTGAATAAGAACTTCATCATATACCGGTCGCGGTCGCTCGTGTTGCTGGATACGCGATGGAACAAATCAAAATGTACGAGCAATACATCGCCGGGATCGATAACTGCAAATGGGAATTCGTAATCGAACTCATTTTGCGGTTTTGCACTGTAATACTGTGTTCCGGGCATTATGCCAGTGGGCCCCATTTCAATCGGCGTCTGGTGCGGATAACAAATCGCCATGACTGTTCGGGGACGATGGTGACGCCGCCATGGTCGGCTCCAGCCAGCGAAGCGACGCGTTGAACCGTCCTGGTGAAAATTTCGGCCTTCTGTGCCCGCGGTATTGCGATGGCAATGCCTGTGGCAGTGCATCACATAAGAATCGCCGAGGAGGCTCGATAGCGCGCCGACCATTGCTTCGTCGTCAAAAATTTCGCGCAATCCCGGTGCAGCGTGCAATATGTCATTGCCCGGATTTCCCTCTGCCATGGCTTTTTTTGCATCTGTCAGAATTTGTGCGTGGATATGCGGCGCAACACTGGTCTTGACTACGCAATATCCCCGCGCAATAAAATGCAATATCGCCTCGTCGTTTAATAAATGTGATTGTTCGGCCACGGCTGCCTCCTGTTAAAATTTTTGTTAGAAATTTGCAGGTTTTCGTCCTATTTTTATTTTCTTACATATTCCACGATAACACACCCCGAGAGGCAAAAATGAAAATTACTTCCATTACCTGCGATATTCTCTCTACCGCTCGTCAGCAGGGTGCGACGCGATATGAAGATACCGCAGGATTAAAATTTCCGCAAGTCGCGCCCCAATCCACACAGACCTTTTCCGGCAGAGCCGATACGCGTCACCTGTGTGTCTATCCCTCGGGGCGATCGACAGCGCTTATTCGCGTGCGTACAGAGGATGGTATTGAGGGCATTGGCGAAGCCCACGCCCCGGCTGCGCCTCGCGTTGTCAAAACGATTGTTGAAGATTTGTTGTGTCCTGTCCTTATCGGGGAGGATCCGCGCTCGATTGATGTTTTGTGGGAGCGCATGTTTTCGACGATGCGCCTGCGCTCTCATACGCAAGGATTTACATTGGAGGCGATTGCGGGGATTGATATCGCACTTTGGGATATACTCGGCAAATATTACAACGAACCGATCTGGCGGTTGCTCGGTGGTCCTTACCGCTTGCAGATTCCCGTGTATTCATCGGGTACGCCGGGGCAGACTATTGAATCGCGTTGCGAGGGGATTGAAAGGGTTCTGGATGAGGGTTTTTCTGTGGTGAAAACGTCTTGCGGACGGGGAGCGATAGAGGAACAAATGGACCTGGTTCGAGAGATGTCCCGCGCTGTGGGAGATCGCGGTAAGCTTCTCGTTGATGCGCATGGCGGTTTTGATATTAAAGATGCCCTCCGTTTTGTCCGGCTGCTTGAGGATCTCGGCAATGTGGAATGGTTTGAGGATGCTCTCCTTCCCGAAGATCATCAGGGGTATCGACAACTGACCCAATCGACTTCCATTCGGATCGCTGTTGGAGAGACAGACTGCAACCGCTATGTCGTGCGAGACCGATTGCTGAACGAGGAATGCGATCTCATTCTTCCGGATGTTTGTCGGGCTGGGGGTATTTCTGAGACGCTGCGTATTGCACAATTAGCCGATGTGTTTGGCGTGTCATGGGCGTCTCATGTGAGTACCAGTACTCCTGTTCATCTCATGGCGGGTCTGCATGTTGGCGCGGCGACTCCCAATTGCTTTATTTCTGAATGTCCCAGCGGTTTTGCACGCGGTCCTTTTGGCAATGAGCTTCTTACAGAGCCTTTGGTGCTCGAAAATGGGCATGTTACTCTGACGGAAAAACCCGGTTTGGGTATTGCGCTTGATGAAGATGCTCTTGCCCGGCTGATCCTGTCTTAAACAAAAACTGCCGCGCAATAAGTGCGGCAGTTTTACATACGACAAGAGATTTCTCAAAGCGCGATGCTAATGGCTTCTGCTCCCGCTTTTGCCTTTTCGCGCGCTTCTTGCAGTGTCGCGCCCCTTGCGAGGACGACGCCCATTCGCCGTTCTCCCTGTACCTCGGGTTTGCCAAATAAGCGGATTTCTGTATCGGGTGCGATGAGTGCTGCGCTCAGGTTGCCGAATTGCACCTGTTGCGAATGTCCTTCTACCAGGATCACATGCGAAGCAGAGGGACCGTGGTGTTTGATGTGCGGAACTGGCAATCCCAAAATTGCTCGCGCATGCAGGGCAAATTCGGAGAGGTCTTGCGAAATCATGGTTACCATGCCCGTGTCATGTGGACGGGGTGATACTTCGCTGAAGTAGATGTCGTCGCCTTTTACAAATAGCTCTACTCCAAATATGCCGCGGCCTCCCAGTGCGTCGGTGATTGCTTTGCCCATCCGTTGTGATTCTGCAAGTGCAGTCTCGCTCATCGGCTGTGGCTGCCACGATTCGTGATAGTCGCCATCTACCTGTCGATGTCCTATTGGCGCGCAAAAACTCGTGCCTCCTTCATGGCGCAGGGTCAATAGCGTAATTTCATAGTCAAAATCTACAAATCCTTCCACGATGACCGCATCTGCACCGCCA